>JAZQHL010000146.1:0-24538 GCA_045540595.1 Ruminococcus sp. | reverse complement strand
AAAAGCGATGTCAGTATGTTGCTTAAATTTTAATATTTTCTACCACAAGGGTCCTTTTTGTACTGTCCGCACAATTTGGGGCAGTGCAAAAGAGGCAGTCCGTTTTTGTTATTTAAATATATTGGAAATATATTATTGTATATTTCCAAAGGTAGTACGTTGTTTTAATTTGCTATCTCAGATAAAGCCGTAATCCTATGTAATGTGTTAAAATAAGGCTTTGTTATATAAAAAATACAAAAATTTAGAACTTAAGGTGATTATTTTAATTGTATTGACTAATACATTTGCAAGTGATATAATACAATAAATAATTGCTCGATTTTTGTCTGGTGATTGCTTCGTTGATAAGTCAATGCTTAGATAATCTGTAAGAGGTTTAAAAATGAGTATTAATGATTTTTACCATTATATGCAGTTATATGCAGAAGAGTATTATGATAAATATTGCTTTAACATCGATATGGTAGGAGATATCTTTTATCAGATGAAAAGCGATACTGAACTGTCTGGATGGATTAAAGCAAATGGTGATTATTACATATATAATAAAAGGAATGTAACTCATCCAAAACTCTTTGTACATAGCAATATTGAGAATATTGACAAAATGCCGGCATACGCTGTTGCACTGCATGAGTTGTTTTATGATGAGTTTGATTATTATGATGATAGCGGACTGCCGATTCAAAAGAAGAAAACCGATATGATACAGGAGGATATAGCAAAAGTATGCCACGTTGCAAGGAATACTATAGCCAGTTGGAAAAACTGTTCCCGTATTCCCGGCAAGTATAACTGGTGGGCTTTGGCTATCGGCTTTTTAGAACTAAGTTATCAATATCTGCCTCCGTTTATGGATATGATAGGAGCAACTGTTGATTTAACCTGTCTGGATGATGTTTTGCTTTATTATGCGTTATGTGCAGAAAAAACAAGTTATGAAACATATATACTGCTCAAACATTATAATTGTGAAACTACGGCAGAACTTTTTACTCCTTGTGACTGATGTTGGTTGTGTCACATATTGTGACATGAACGCTTTTTATGTAAATCAATAGTGGTATAATGATATCATAAACTCAAAGAAAGGGTGATGGTATGTTGACAGATACCGAAAAAAAAGCTGTATATGATGCAGTGAATAAGATTTTCAAAGACGAATGTGCAAAACTTAGCAGACTGTACTTGAAACCTACGGCAGATTTTCAGTTTGCCGAAAAAGACGAACTTATTAAAATAGCTCTTGCACTGCAAAACACAGCTATGAAAACAATGATTACACTTTTTACCAAACTTAATGTGTTGTATCCCGATACATTATGGAGAAGGATAGAGGAGCAAATCAGTATTGTATCATATATGTCCTGTGATTGGAGCAGGGTGTCTGAGATGAAGGCAGCCTTAAATGCAAAAAGAAGAGACAGAAAAGTCAGCCCCTCTGATATCAATAAAGAAGGACAAAGAATGATTATAGAAGCCCTTGATTATAATAAGGAAGCCTTAAAAAAATGGTGTAATGATTTATACAGATGCACTTTAACAGAACTTACAAAATGAGGAAGGTAGGGTACTGCTATGATGTCAGACAGAGTTAATGATGTTGTAAAAGTTGCAGTTTATCAGTTTCAACAAACGAAAACTGCAAGACTTGAGGAATTGTATCGTTCACCGGTTGATTATCTGAAAGAAAACGAAAAAGATGAACTTATAAAACTTGCATTGAGTATAGATTCAGAAGCAAGAACAACAGTAAGGTCTGTGTTGAATGATCTGAAAGTAGATTATCCTGAGACTGTATTAAGAAGGATATTTGAATTTTCAGATGTTCCGGATTTTATCAGTATTGATTGGGATTCAGTAGAGAATGCAGGTAGCGATGAGTACGTTCGCGTTATATTAGACGAGGATAAGAAAAAAATGGATATGGGACTTCCTATTCTGATAGGAGCAGGCTGTCTTGCAATAGGTTCTATTGTTATGCTGTGTCTGATTCCGGAGGGCAATCCCTTTAAAAAAATATTTGTAATTGGTTTGGTTGTTTCTGCTGCTGTAGGTGGCTGTGTTGCTTTGAAAAAGTTGTTTTCCAATGATAAAAGCAATACCGTGGAAACAAAAAAACTACCCGCAAAAAAAAGAGCAGATTACACAACTGCAATTGAAGCAGCAAAGAACAGTAATATAGCGCAACTGCATAATTGGTGTCAGCGATTACAAAGTTCCGTATTTCAGGCATTGGAGGGTGAAGATAAATGACATTTGTGAGGGATTACGATACTGCGGAAAGTTTAGCATCAGAGATTGCTTTAAAACTTGGGATTGAGGACAAGCCTCTTATTCTCGATAGTTTCACTTCACCTCTCAAGGAGTTGGAAGATGATATTATTGTGTATGTCACATCTATGCCTGCCGGACTTCTGAAGTACCATGATGATTTTTTTGAATATCACAAAAACAAAGCAGGTAAGTGGATTGTAATTCTTGTTAATGATGACAAAGTAACTTTCAATCAATTGAAGATTGGTTTTTCATCTGTAGGAACCAGTGTAGATATTTTACTCTGGAGTCATATTAAGGATGACGAATATATTTTCAACAGAATTAATAGTTCGATGAAAATAAATAATCAGAAAGTTCTGATTTATTCCATCCGCCCTTGTTGCGGTAAAAGAACCTTGGCGCAGGTTCTCAGTTCTTCTTTGAACGACTGGGAATTTCAGGTGGCAGAGGAAAAATCAACGGAAGATTTTATTTCGCAGACAGATGCAAGATACATAATTATTGTTGGCAGAACAATGGAGGATTTCAATGTGCATATTCCTGAAGGAAGAAGTCCGATTTATGTCTTTACAATGCCAGATGAGAATATTCAGGCTTATCTGAAAAAAGACGAGCTCCCTCAGGTTCTTGTAAAATATGTCCCTGAACATCTTGAATGGACACCTGAACAGGCGCAGAAATACTTTTTCTTTATCGGTCCCTTGTATGAACTATGGAGAATAAATAGTGTTGACCCTACTCTTGATAATAACTTTGTCATGTGGGATGAATATGGCTTACCTATGCTGCGAAGTGAGTATACCCACAGTAATGTCAGGAAGTTCCTAGGACAGTTTAATCAGAGCGAATTGCTTATAAATTTTTTGAAATCTAATTAACAGGCGGAAAGAAGGATTAATATGGCAAAAAAGAAAGAAAAAGAGGTTCAGCTTCCTCAGAATATAGATGAATTATTGCCTGCGTTTCACTCGGTTTTAAACACTCGAATTAAAGCAGCATGGCTCAAAGAACGTGCTTTTGTTGATAAACATAGTCCTGATGGTGCAAAACATCTGCCAGCTTTAAGAGATGTTCTTCCAAAGAGAGATTTAAAAGAAACCGAGGTTATCCTGCCTGTTGCAGGTGCAGTTTCTGCAGGAAAAAGCAGTTTGCTGAATGCTCTGTGTCAATATCCGATTGTACCTGTAGCACCGCAAACAACCTCAATATGTGCTATTGAAATCCGTAGGGCAAAATCTGAAGCTGAGGAGAAACTGGAAGTCTGCTTGCTTACAAAAGATAAGAGTGCTCTGTGCAAAAAGCCTGTAAAGGTATTTAATAAACAGAAATTTGGTGTAGGCATATTCAGGGGCCTTGTGGATTATGCTCTTAGTCTGAGTGAAAAAAGTCTGTTAAGTATTACCGATACCCTGGATTATTTCAGAGATTCACAGGGAAAAATAGCATTTAATCCTGATAACTGGCGTCATAATATGGTATTGCTTATGATTTTGTTGGATACATACATTCAGCAGGATAAGCAGGATGTGGCTGTTATTTATCAGCAGGTAAATGAAGATAGAAACAAGCTTATGGAAGCTTTGGGTGTTCCTATTGATACGGATTATGGTCTGAAGTTATATTGGAACTCAGAATTCATTCCGGAAGAAACAGCCATTGTTGATTTACCCGGAACAGGCTCTGCAACAAAAAACACTGATAAACAGATAGGACATACAGGACTGGTTTCCAACTATATTTCAAAAGCACCTTCACTGTTGTTCCTTATTGGACAGACAGGTCTTATTGATTCGGAGTCCCAAAGTGTTCTGGATACATTTCTTATGGCAGAAAAAATCAGAACCGGTAAGTCATCTGCTCGCCTTACATTTGTAATGAATAAGGCAGATATAGCCAAGAACTCTCAAGAGGTTCAGACTTCCATTAATTCATTCAGACAGAATTACATTGATCACTATCCTTCTTACAGTGAGTATCCTGTTTATGCTATTTCTGCAAGATGTAGTGAATGGTTGTTTGTAAAATCCGCGGTTGCAGTAGAAAATACTTACGCAGCAAGAGAATTGTCAGAAGCATTTGATCCTCTTGGAATGACACCTTCAAATGATATGATTTCTAAACTGTTGGAAGAGAAGTTTCTTCGCAGATATCCTTATCAGATTACTAATGATGGTGACTTTGATGAGATGAGGCTACAGGATTTTTTTCAAAAATTTTTTGTTGAGTGTTCTGAAAGAATAAGAATTCTCAACACAGTCAGATACTTTCAGGAGCATTTAGAAGTTATTGAGACATTCAGAACCATTATTGCTCAGGAGTTTACCATGCTTGATTTGGCAAGAAAGTTCGGTGGTAAGTGTGCTACAGCATTATCAGAAACCATAATCCGTGTAATGAATGAGTCAATAGCAAAGATGAACACTGAGATAAATCAACTTCAGGAGGGAATTAATAATCAGATAGCAAACATTGTTGAAAACCTGAAAAAAGTAAGTAATCAGTTTATGGCTGATTATAATTGCTTGAATCAGAAAATTAATTCGCAATTAAGGGTTGTTATAGCCGGAATGGAAAAAGATTGGGTTGGTAATATTCCTATTGGCGGAAATATTCTGGGTGGTAATAAGAAAGGTTTGAATAATCAGAAGAAACTTTCTGATTTTGCAAAGAAAATTTCAACCTATGATTTCATCTCAGAATTCAAAAAAGGTTTTGATATGTTAGAAGGCGAAGTTTTATCAGAGAGAAGCTTTTATAGAGAGAGTATTGATAAAATTTCTTTAATATTTGAGGATTTCCCTGATAAGGTTATAGAAAAAATGAGAGCAGAGTTCAAGTCTTTATCAGAGACCGAAGAATTTTCAGGTATAGATTCTTTTGATGCAGCTGTTGAGGATTCTATCAAAACTACAGAAGAATTGCTCAGACGAGTATGTGATAACATGGTTTTAGCATTGAGACAGGATTCTTCTGTTGAAAAAGTAATAGAACAGACCATCAATGTTGTTCAGAAAGATTTTATGGGCTTGCTTTCACCCTATAAGGCAGAAAATTTTGAATACAGAATGAAGACTGCTTTTATCAAAAGCAGACGTGTCCGTACTGATGTAATAGAGCCTAATGCGTTGAACGAGTTTTTGTCTGAATATTATCTTGATAATTTTAAGAGTAATCTTATGGATATGTTCGATAAGGTGTTTAAAGGTAAGAGAAATATCAAGGACTCACATCACATCAGGATGCAAATTGCTATTAAATTGGTAATAGACACATATTTGTCAAGTGAAACTCTGGATAAGCTTAACCAGCAGGTTCAGAAGGCTTGTGATGTAACAGCGATTAATTTTAACGATGAAACTCTTTTAGGTGATTGGACGTCTGTGCTTCAGTCTTCTGCAGAAGAACTCAGAAGTTTCTTTGATGAGGATAGTATAGGTGTGTATATTTGTGAGCAGCACGATGCTCTCAGCACCATTGATTGGCTTTGCAGTGTACTTGATTACGCTGCAGAAAGTACAGAAACTATCAAAGCAAAAGTATTTGATTTACATATTGTTTGATGTGTTGGATAAATTTATGCTGATATTATGAGAAAGGAGAATGGACTGTGAATGAAAAAACACGAAAGAAAAAAATGAATATGGTAGAAGTTGCTATGCTCGAAGATAGTGATTATTCTACTGTGATGCAGATATCTCAAAATCTGATTGAAGAAGCAAAGAAATCAGTTCCTGATACGCCTGTTGTTTCAGATCTCTTTGATTGTTATCCTGAGTTTAACGAGAAGCCTCTTGAGTGGTATTCTGTAAAATCAATCGGTGCAGAGAATATCTCTGCCGATAATAAAGATAAGGCTTTTTTGGATAGATGTGCTGAGTTTGCCGGATTGTTGTCTTATTCCGCAGAACCTTTTGCTATTCGTTGCAGAGCGGATAAAAATTCACATGTTTTCTTTGAGATCGGTTTGTATGAAGATGAACACGGCACAAGAATTAAATCTATGCTGAAGGCCGTGTTCGGATTTGCAGAAATTGTTAAGTCGGAAGAGGATTGCTCAGAAAAAAATTCTGAGTGGCATTCAAGATGTTTACCTATAAAGTACACAGAAGATGAGCCTGACAGTCTTAGCTTTAAACCGGATATATCTCAATGGGCAGATCATATTCTGGAGATTTTGGCGGGCACGGATTGTTGTGTGCAGATGCTCTTTATTCCTGCAGATGCAGGTTGGATAAAATCCAGACTTGATGATGCATACGAAACTGAAAACAATATACAAAAATTTCTGAAATATCATCGTCAGGTTTCTTCTAACTACTCTGAATCAATTAATGATAGTGAGAATAGCAATAAGATTGTATCTTTGCATAAAAAATCAGGAAGCATAAGTGAAGGGGGATCTTCTGCACTGAGTTGCTCTGATGATATTGTGTTTGTGGATTCTGAGGTTGAATCTGCTGAAAAACGTGTTAAGTATTTCATCAGACTTTTAGAGCAGATGAATCAAAATGGTTGGTTTGTCAGAATGACAGTTAAGTGCTCTTATTCTTGCAGAGAACAGGCTGCAGCAGCACGTAATGCACTTGGTGCGGTCCTTAGTTTAATAGGCTACTCCTGTGAGTGGTCACGAATTCCTGAAGAAAAGAAACTGGCAAGTTTATTCCTTCCTGTTCACTTTGCAACTTCACTTATCAGTCTGCCTACAAAAGATTTTGTCGGTTTTTCAATAGAGGAACTTTGTGAGTTGAATCTGAACCTTCCTGAGGAAAAAGCTGATGAAGCACATGGAATAGGTGTTGGCACATTGCTTTATAATGGAGAAAGTACAGGAATACCTGTGACTATTCCCCGAAGCGAGTTAAACAGACATGCTTTTGTATGCGGAATGACAGGCTCAGGTAAGACAAATACAGTATGCAGTCTGCTTTCATCTGTCAGTGATATTCATTATTTGGTTGTTGAACCTGTTAAGGGTGAGTATCACTCTCTGCCGGGTGTCAAGAGATATACAATGGTTACAGGTGATGAAAACGCCTTGTTTATGAATCCTTTCTGGTTTCCTGAGGGCAGCAGTCTCCAATATCACATTGATAGCCTTAAACTTATAATTTCCTCTGCCTTTGATTTGTATGCAGCAATGCCCAATATTCTGGAGCAGTGCCTGTACAGAGTTTATAATAACTGCGGTTGGGATTTTATCAGCGGTTGTAATATATATGAAAATGAACTTCCCAAGGAAGATCTGTATCCCACTTTCCGTTCTTTATCTGAAGAAATCGACAGGTATCTTGATGAGCGTTTTTCAGGGGAACTTCAGGATAATTACAGAGGAGCCTTGCTTTCCCGAGTTCAGAGTTTCACAACAGGTGCTAAGGGTGCTTTGCTCAACACATCAGCACATATACCTTTTGAAATGTGGGTTGAAGAAAATGTCGTAGTTGAACTTGATGCTCTTGCTGATGATGCAGATAAGGCCATTGTTATGGGAGCTTTGCTTGTTCAGTATTTTCAGTATATAAAACACAGTACAGAGCATAAGGCTTCTGATGGCTTGCGTCATTTGGTTGTACTTGAAGAAGCTCATCATCTCTTTCAGGAGAATGCAACGAAAAGCGGAGAAGGACAGAATGCTTCTGAACAGTTGGTTAAAATGCTCAACAATCTTCTGGCAGAGATTCGTGCATATGGAGAAGGCTTCCTGATTGTTGACCAGAGTCCTTCTGCTATCAGTACATCTGTACTTAAAAATACAGGAGTGAAGATTGCTCATAGGGTTGATTATGGTGAAGATATAAAACTCCTGGAGAGTGTGTTGCTTCTTAAGGAAGATAACAAAAAGACCGCTTATCTCGATAAGGGTGAGGCTCTTGTTCGTTATGGCTCCATGGCATTACCGGCACATGTTAAGGTTCCTTTGTGTAAATCTAAAGAAGATTGTGTTTTACATAAGGGCAGGATGGGTGTTGTTTCTGTAAGTGCTGCTTATGACCGTATCCTTTCAAATGAATCTCTTATGAGTATTCTGAAAAATGAAGCAGTCAGACTACTGAATCTCTTATTGCTTGAGAAGAATTATAATGTGATTTCTGAAGGGTTTGAAGAATTCCGTAATATTTCATACCGTCTTATTGTATATAAGTGTGGTTGGGAGAACGCCTCGATATTTACCTCAGGCGGGAATTACCTGCCTCTTCTTGATTCTTGTATAGTTTATGCCTGTGAAAACGAATTTCCAGGTCAGTATTGTCTTTGTAGGATGATCCGTATGTATGTGCTGAGAATGGCAGCGATTCTTGAAGAATCCAAAGACGGATGCTTAACCTATAAAGAGAAAGAGGTTTTTGAGGATTACAGAGCAAATAAACTTTATCCCAGAATCACATTCTACTATGACAATGATATCGAGCCTGAAACTCAGAGTATTGCATCTGTTGTTGGAAGTATTCCTGAACTTAAGGTGATTTGCACTCTTGTAAAGATAATGTGGGCACTTGATAAAGAGGAGAGAATAAGTCAATTCGATGAAATTGTAAACCAATGTTTTATTGTTCATCCCAGTAATTCAGAGCGGATTCTGCTCAGAAATCTTGCGTTATATTACATTGATGAGTGTAGGAAATGATAGTTTGATTTTATGTGTCACAGTATGTGACAACAGGATTCGACAGTTATCATTGATGCTGTTATAATGTAATTACAGAATTTGAAATTGAAAGGACGTGTGATATATGTCACCAAGTGCATTGTTTTATTCTGGTGTGAAAAAAATAGCAACTAATGTGGTAAGACGATCAGAAAGATTTATCAGAGAGAATCCTGAAATCAGCGAAGCAGCACGCAGGAGACTTTCTAAGGTTACAGAGGCCAGAAGTTTGCTGATTTCACCTGTGGAGCAACTTTGCATCAGACGCCCGGAAAAAACTATTCGTGATATTTGTCGCGGTCTTGCTCGGGAAGGCTTATCTCCTGAAATATGGAAAGAGGCATCTGTAGAAGATAAACAAGTTATGGTACAAAAAGCTGCATCTGTTATTTCCCGTGAATGCTTACTGCCTCGCGATGTAAGGTCTGAGATAGAGGTGTGTTTTGATTCAGATCTACCTGTTGAAGTGGATTCAAAAACCGACGGCGCACCTTTTCTTTTGAATGGTAAAAGAATCATAAAGCCTCTTATTTATATTGATAATAGTAATTTTGATAATATGGATGCAAAAGATGTTTATGGAGAAGTTTTTCAAAAAATATGGAATTTTGATTCCGAGATTATATCCGAACCACAATCGGACGTAGTGTTTGTCGAATCAGATAAAGAATTGTTTATGGATCTTTATACTACCCAAACTTTTGAAACTTATACCGATCCGCTGGTTACATATTATCAGGGAAAAGAAAATATTCCTGAGGTTTTCTCGAATTTTGCTGAAGGTGTTTCAGAAAAACAAAAAGAATTAGCAGAAATTCAGATGATAAAAAGAAGTGTTGCTGAGATTGATAAAATCATAGATGGCTATATCTTGGAACTTGAAAATCGAGGAATACAAAGTTCCATTGCCATGCTTGCTCTTGAAAAGCATCATGAATTACTTCTGGCTGAATTGGTGAGGAGTGTCAATGGTGATTTTAGTTTACAAGTGGAACCTCTTACATCTGCAGATCTTGATTCAATAGCAAAGAGTTGTGAGATAAATGGCTTGATGAATCTCAATGAACCTGTACCTGGTCCCAGAGCTTTGAATGAAACCAAATATGGATTTTCAAAACAGATTATTAATGGTGTAGAAATGAAAGTATATAACGATCCGATAGGTACAAACAGTAAATTGATACAAAAGCAAGGTGAAAGTTTTTATGATATGTCTGGAACATGTGGTTTGTGTCAATGTGCTAACTTGTTGACTATGTCAGGTGTGCCCGGATTTTCAGAGGGTCGAATTATAACTGAAGTTTTGCATAGTTCTGACGAAGTTCTGAGTGCGGCTGACATAACTGCATCTGAAAATCACGATCGAGGAAGCTCTTCATCTTTTTCAAGACAAGAACTTTTGTCACAGTGTGGACTAGAAACAGAGTTGCTGGCTATTGATTATGATCGTCAAAAAACTGTTCAGCAATTAGCGGAAAAAATCAGTTCAGGTCATGGTGTTATTGTTAGTGTTGATGCCGGAAGACTTTGGAAAAATGGTCAGAGTGGTGGTCATGCTATTTCTTTAATCAGTGTTTCAAAAGATGGCAAGACCTTTATCTATAATGATACAGGTATGGGTGTAATGGGGACAATCTCTGCAGAAGAATTAGGCAAAGCATTGACCGGTATGCCTGCTAATGTAACCACAAACATTATTCGATAGGAGGAATATAAAATGCTAAAATATTCTGAGATAAGGAATGTTTTGTATAAATCTGTTGAGATTCAACATATACCTGATTTATGGGCTGAATCTGTTCCTTTCTTTTGTAGAATCAATAACGAAGAAACTGTAGCTTTTTTGTATTGGAATAGTTCTGTTTCATTAGTGATTAAACAATTAATTGGAATTAATCGGGAAACCGGAGAAATCCTCAAAGTTGACGCAGAAGAATTATCTGATATGTTTGGAATATCCCTTGATCCGTACAGTCCGATTGTAATAACTGATTGTGAAAAATATTATTTCAGCAAAGATCGTTATGAGGATATTTTTTGCGAACTTTGCAACAGGGATGAAGCATTCTCGGAATTTGGTCAAGAAGCTTTATCTTTGCTAAAAGAAATAGTAGGAATTGAATTGTTTGAGAGTGTGTTTACTAATATTGCAGACGAATATATTAGCAGACTCTCATAACAACTATATTTTGCTACATGTTCAGGGGTAAATATGTCAGATACACCCGTCGATGTTTGTGATTAATATATGTAAATCAAGGCGAAAGGAGTCTGGAACATGTCCGTGATTAAAGATACAGAAAAATTCAGATTTCTGGTCACCAGAGTTAACGAAGTTTTGTCAGAGCAGATCATTGACAAGGTACCGAAAAGTGGAAAATTTCAGCCATTTTCAGTTTTTTACAACATACCGGGTACACAGAATCGAGGAAGACTTGTTGTTGAACCATCTCTGACGGGAGAGGATAACTTCCGCCGGTTGCGTATGGATGTTTTCAGAACAGGCACAGACCGTAATTATTCCAATTACCTTTTGCACGGGACTAATTCAGATATTATACAGTATTTATCAGATGTAGGTAATGTTGACACGCTTATGGAACATTACGCTTCATTATCAGAGAGTGTTGACGAATATTGGGATTGAATTTATTTTAAATTTACATCTTATTTTTGCTGACTATATGGTTTATCCTTACAGTTAGTTTACTTTTAGAAAAACTCGGAATTCAAGAAATTTGAATTCCGAGTTTTTGTTTCAATGTATTCCAAACAGTTCTGCACGAAACTGCAGAACATACAATTATCTACTGTGAGAGAGGGAATTTTGTTCTGGCAAAAAGCAATAGCACACTTCAATCGGAGAAGCGTGCTATCATAATTTGGAATCGTATTAATCTAAAAGTTCCTTTGCTCTGCGTTGAATCTGTTTTTCAATCAGTTTCAAACGGTTATTCGGTAAATTATAACGGGAATGTTTTATAAATTTGAAGTTCAGTAGGCGTCTGAGCCCTTCTTTGTGGGCAGGGTTCAGAACCTTCTTTGCACTTGCCACAAAGTCGTCATAAACACAAGGTAAAAGTGTGTCGGCATATCGCTTCAATGTATCCTCGGAAGACAGGTCATCTAGACCTGCAAAGTTAAATAAAGCGTTTCCGTGGTCAAAGAGCGGTGCAGGTGCAGAAATTTTGTTTGTCTTGTTGTCAACAAGGAATCCAAAGTTACCGAAATGTCTGTCTGTGTTGAATATCAAAGCATCTAATACAATCATATCGTCAAGTGCATTCACAAAGTCAGAGCCGAGGGATTCGTAATACTCTCTGACAGCTTTCATGCCGCCTGTGGTTACGATTCTTCCTACGGGGAGGAAGGAGTAATCCTTACTTGTAAATAAATCACAGGTAGAACACAATTCGCCTTTCCACTTTGACAGATTATACGGGATTGCGTTGATACCCATTGCTTCAGCTACCTGAAAAGCGTAGAACTCAGAATATGGTTCATTGCCGGTATTGGAAGCACCGGATGTACCGCCTTTAAAAAGTCTTATCTGACCGCGCTCGCGTCGCCAGCACTTCGGCAGCATTCCGTTTGTGGTGAACTCAGGACAGGATGCAAGTGAGGTGCGGATACTGCTGCCATACCCGGTAAATGCAATCAATGCAAGAATCTGACTGAATCGATTGTCATATAGATTGAAATCGCTGAATTTTCCGTTAAAGCCTTCCTCAACAACCCAATAGCAATCGTTCAGGGATAATCCTTTGGATACTTTGATAATATTGATGGGACGGTTAAGATTCAATCCGCATTTACTGAGAAAATTGTGTACATAGGCGCGGTTTTTCGGAATGGTTCTGTGTTTTAGCCATTTAGCAATTCCGTCACTGCTTACATCTAAGTCGAGAGGCAATAAATCTTTGTGCTCATCATTTAGCCAAAGTATTTGTATCTCGGGAGTATTGCTATCCTCGGTGGCAGAAAAACGGATGAGCGTAGTATCGAAATGTTTAAGCTCGTAATTCATTTTAATACCTCCGATTAATTATTTCCCTTATTATACCACAAACATTAAACATTATCAACGATTATTACAGAATTTGGCCTCTCTGATAGGTCAGTTCAGAGAGGTAGGGGTCTGTTTTCAAATGCCATTAAAACATGATGTTTCTACATTAAACGGCAGATTATAAGTCTGTCGCTTATTTTTTTGCTTATTTTTAAGATTTTTTGCTACAAAAATCAAAAACGCTCATATATAAGAAAAAATAACAACATTTCGGTCATTATATATAGAAGGACATTAACTTCTGAACCGTAGCTGTTACGGGGATAGCCTGCTTCGGCAGGAAGTGGGCGAAGGGGAGGTCAGCCGAACTCACAGCAAAGATACTAAATATCTATGTATTAGTGATACAAAGTATTAATTATACATAAATTTGAATAATCTGTTTTTAAGAAAGAGATGGTGGCTATCGAATGAAAGATTTTTCTGACGCATCAATGAGTGCTGTTGATGAAAGAGAATTATCAATCGTCATTAGTGAACTTTTTGCAAGGATTGTGTCCATGGAGCTTTCTTCAGAGTATGCATTAACTAAACAGGAAGATTGACGGGACGAGGTGAGTGTCGTATACCTTATACGGGTATGCGGCACTCGATGATCCTTGGCAGAGAGGAGGAAACTAAATGCCAAAGGCAGCTATCTATGTGCGTTTGTCCAGGGAGGACAGGCACAAGCAATCAGCGAGTGACGATTCTGAAAGTATCATAAATCAGCAACTTATGCTGCTGGATTTTCTTAAAAAGATGGGTTGGGACTTGTATAAAGTCTATAATGATGAAGACTTCAGCGGCTCTGACCGCGAGCGACCTGCCTTTAATCAGTTGATAAGAGATGCCGAAGCAAAACTGTTCGATATTGTCTTATGCAAAACCCAGTCCAGATTTGCCCGTGATATTGAACTGATCGAAAAGTACATAAACACATTGTTTCCTATATGGGGAATAAGGTTCTTAAGTGTAGTGGATAATGCAGACTCAGCAAATAAAGGTAATCGCAAATCAAGGCAAATCAATTCTATGGTTGACCAGTGGTATCTTGAGGATTTATCTGAGAATGTCAGAGCGACCCTTGCAACTAAACGCAAGCAAGGTCTCTGGGTTGGAGCCTTTGCACCTTTCGGCTATATGAAGGATCCCAATAATAAGAATCATCTGATTATTGACGAAGAGGCTGCAGAGGTTGTCCGTTATGTATTTGACCTTTATATCAAGGGTTTGGGCTTTACCTCAATTGCGCAAAGGCTTAATGCTGAGAAAATTCCTAATCCCGCTACATACAAGAAACTTCATAATATGCCGTTTCAGAATAGTAACAAAGAATGTTCTGATATCTGGCATACTTATTCAGTCAGCAGAATGATTTCAGATCAGGTGTATATCGGAAATACTGTTCAGGGTAAAACTGAAAACATAACCTATAAGTCAAATAAAAAACGAAGAAAGCCTATAGATGAGTGGTGTGTTGTAGAAGGTACTCACGATGCCATTATTGATAAGTCTGTATGGGACTTGGCTCAGGAATCCAGAAAGACAAGGCTTCGTAGTGACAAAAAGGGAAAACACAGCATTTTTGCAGGAAAACTATACTGTCGCAATTGCGGTGGCTCCATGCGATCTTTTAAGTCCGGTGGCAAAAAATACTTTCGTTGTCATACAAGATTTTTTGCAAAGGAAAAATGCTCCGCAGGTGCTTGTGTTTCTCTGAATGTGTTGACTGATTATGTTGTTTCGGAAATACGTGCCTTGTATGATAAGTACCTGGATGTGGATATTGCAAGCAAGAATGTAGTTCTCAAGGAAAGGACTCAGGATAAAATTGCTGTGCTCAGAAGCAAACTTTCAGCTATTGAATCAGACATAGAAAAGCAGGGAAAACGTATTGACGCTATGTATTATGATAAACTTGATGGTATCATTACCCCTGAGGAATATGCAAAAAGAAGCGACGAGTGCATCAGGGCAAAGGAGCAGTCATCAAAACTTGCTCAGGAATACAGAGATAAGATTGCTAAATTAGAGACTAAGCAGGACGATAACGAACGAATTTCAGCTCTGATTGAAAAATACAGGAAAGTTGAAGAACTTGATCGATTGACAATCAATACCCTGATCGAGTATATTGAAATAGGTGGAACAAAAAGCAACAGGCTTATCACTATTCATTGGAATTTTTAATAATGTATATTGCCAAAGGCAGTACGTTGTGTTTATTTGCTTTCTCAGAGCAGAAGGCGCGTACCACCTATGATAATATCCTCAGATACTGCGATGACCCTGATGTTATCGACCCCATAAGGTTTCTGAGAGAACGAGAGATTGTTCATTATCAGCGATTTGGTGAGGCATTGCGAATTCTTACAGATAAGCTGGATTCAAAGAACTTCTATGCCTTCAATCCTTCTTTTGACAAAAAATGCTTTGCAAAAGAAAAAAACAACCATAAACATTAAGTAAAACTTTAACAGGGCAGACGGTGTACGGGTTTTCCGGCGCCGCCTGCTGTTTTATTTTTCAAGAGGTATTATCAACAAACTGAACTTAAAAATATTGGTGTATATGCTAATTGAAATAATGTGCTGTATTTTTTATAATTTATATTGAGTATGAACAGGCTGAATTCAGTCTGTTTGTAAATATGAACGGAGGTTTTATTATGAAATCCAAAAGAATCATAAGCTTGCTCCTCGCATTAATGCTGCTTATCAGCAGTGCTCTTGTTGCAAGCTTCACAGTTTCTGCTGATACTGCTGATGCAGATACTAAAGCAGATTACAACCTGGGTTATTCCATTAATGACGGTCTTATCCTTCAGGCGTGGAACTGGTCCTACAATGACGTAAAAGCCAATCTGGAAGCAATCGCTGAGGCAGGCTTTACCACAATTCAGATTTCTCCTCCTACAGAGCTTAAGGAAGCAACTGTGGGTGTAAAAGTTCTGCAGGAAGCCAACGACAATGGTTGGTGGATGATGTATCAGCCTGCAGCCTATGAACTCAATAAGAGTGAAGATAACGTTCTTGGTACCAAGGACGAGCTTGTTGCTATGATTGACGCTGCTCACGAAATGGGACTCTATGTTATCGCTGACGCAGTTATCAACCACCTCGGTAACTCAGAGACAGGTGATTATAAAATCGAAGCTAACGCTCTGCCTAAGGACGCAAATGCAGTTGACTATCTTTGTGAGAGAGCATGGGAGTTCGATAGCTCCAAGGCTATCATTGATGCAGGTGCTTTCCACTATCCCTATGCTAACTGTAAATACAACGATACAGGTGCTTTTGACTGTACTCAGAATGCAGTTTCTCTGCTTCCTGACCTTGATACAAGCCACCCTGTAGTTCAGGAGGCTATCCTTGATTACTGGCAGGAGTGTATCGATGCAGGTATCGACGGTTTCCGTATTGATGCCGCAAAGCACATCGAGACCAAGTATGACGGTGCTTACGCATCTGATTTCTGGGATGTACTTATGTATGACGGTATCAATGGCAAGCAGGGCATTTATCCCTATGCTAAGGATAAATACGGCAAGGACCTCTATATGTACGGCGAGATTCTCAACACTGTATCCACAGAGCGTTCTTTCTCCTGGTATCTTGAGTATATGAACATTACAAACTCAACTGCTTTTTATGCTATCTGTGATGCAGTAAACGGTGGTATTGCCGCAAATGCTGTACCTAAGTCATTTAATAACGGTATGACAAGCGAAACAGCAGTCCTCTGGGACGAGTCACACGATACATACATGGACGGTTGCAAAGCGAACAATGTTCCTTCCGTAACTCTTCTCACAAAGAGATGGGCTTGTATGGCTTCCCGTGCAGATGTTGTTTCCATGTATCTTGCACGTCCTACCAATACTCCTAAAGATGTTTACAATCTTGACCTTGGTGTTGCTTACGATACAGCCTGGAATGATAAGGAAACAGCAGTGATCAATAAGTTCCACAACCACTTCCAGGGTGCAGGTGAGAGTGTTTCCAGTTTTGGCAACATCGCTATTATCGAGCGTGCAGATTCAGGTGTTGTTCTTGTTAACTGCAGAGGTACATCAGGCAGCCTTACTGTTCCTGTTAACTCTATTAAAGACGGAACATATGTTGACCAGATGACAGGTAATGTATTTACAGTTGCAGATGGTAATATCTCAGGTTCTCTGGGTTCAACAGGCGTTGCTGTTATCTACAACCCTGAAACACCTGTTATTGCTGCTTCTAAGGAGAGCTGTACCTTCACAACAGACACTATCACAGTTGATATCGTTGCAAACGGCGCAGAGGCTACATGTGTTGTAATGAATGGATCAGCTAAAGATAAGGAATTTACCTTTACTGGTAAAGAAACCCTTGAGCTTGAACCTGCTACTGTTGTTAATGATCCTATTATGGGGATTTTTGGTGATGCAGATACAGATTCACAGATTACTATCAAGGATGCTACATATATTCAGAAATCAATTGCCAACATTATTGTACCTTCAGTAGAAGCTCAGGTGTTTGGCGATGTGGATGAGGACGGAACTCTGACCATCAAGGATGCGACTGTAATTCAGAAGCACATTGCAGGTCTGGAGTCAGGCTCAGATATTATCGCTACCGAACCTGAATACGACTTTATGTCTTATGCTGATATCGTTCTCACTCTCAAGTGTGGTGACGAGATAAAAGAGTATACCTATACCCGTCTTGAAGAAGATGATGCAAACTGGGTTAGATTCGATAACTCCCAGACTCAGTGGTCAAAGGTTTACTGCTATGTGTTCAACGATGAGGGAGATAACAACGCTTGGCCCGGCATTCTTATGACAGAGCTCGAGGACGACATCTGGTACTATCAGATTCCCGACGAGTTTGTTGGCGGTACAGTTATCTTCTCCGATAATATCCTTGGCACAGGTCAGCAGACAGGCAACCTTCCCACAGCAAATTCAAATGGTGAGCTTCACTCCAATCACTTCATCTACACAGAGGGCAAGTGGAATGCAATTGCTGAAGACGGCTCTTACACAGAAATCAAAGAAGTCCGTTCAGAGCTTTACATTGTTTTCACCGATGTTTACGGCTGGAGAGATAAAACTTTCAAGAAGATCAGATGCTGTGCTTCCGGTATGTCAGCTCCCGGTGAGGAAATGACATATCTTGGAACAGATGAAAACGGCCACGATCAGTATTACATATATATTGACAGAGGTAGCACAACCGTTCAGTTCTTCTGCACAAACAAGAAGACTATCGAGAAAGAAACTGTTGCTTGCGTGGTATCAGGTAACAGCGGTTATGCACCTACATCAAACGGCTCAGGCATCACCTGCTCTGTATTTGATGTAAATCCTCCCGAATAATATTTTGTGAAATAAACAGCACTCCGACTGTCATTCCGGCAGTCGGAGTTGTATATTTATATCTTTTTGGTTTTATCAACGGGATTTCATATAGTTATCACTTTAGGGATATAGTATAATGGTAATCAGTAAGTAAAGATATTTGGAGGTATATTACATGACAGAAAATCCTTATGAAAATATTTATAATTCTGATAATAGGGAAGATGTTTCAGAAACTCCTGAGACAGAGATTCCTGTAACAGAAGAATATGTTGATACATCAGATGCTGAGCCTGTTCCTCAGTACAACATAAATTACACTGATAGCGCAGAGATTACAGACGGTAACCCAGCCTCTTTTCCTGCACCTGTGAACACAGAGCCACAGCCTCAGCACTCTTACGAATGGTATGGCTCAGATAAGCCTGATGACACAGTGTCAGCACCTTACAAAGCACCTGAACTTAAACCCAAAGCAAAAAAAGAAAAGAAAAAAGGCAAAACTCCCGTTGCACTTCTGCTTGTGCTTTGTATCCTGGTTTCAAGCATTTTTGGTGCAGGCTCTGCATACCTTGTGAATTACCTTGAAGATAAAAACAAAACCTCTTCAGGGGGGCTTACGATCAATCAGATTGTTCCCGATGTTGATGAATCAGGAGAACCTGCATCTGAACTGTCTACAGTTCAGATTGTGGAACAAACAGCAGATGCTGTTGTTGAGATTACCACGGAATCTGTTAAAACCGGTGTTTTTGCTCAGCAGTATATTCAGTCAGGCGCAGGCTCAGGCGTTATCATTGACAGTGCAGGATATATCGTTACAAATCATCACGTAATAGACAGTGCTCAGAAAATTACTGTTACTCTGCGTACAGGTGAAAGCTACGAAGCTGAGATTATAGGCTCTGATTCACAGATAGACCTGGCACTTCTCAAAATTGAAGCAGAAAATCTTACAGCAGCAGTTTTCGGTAATTCCGATACTCTCAAGGTTGGTCAGCGTACAGTTGCAATCGGTAACCCTTTGGGTCAGCTTGGCGGCTCTGTAACAGAAGGTATCATCAGTGCTCTTGACCGTGACGTGGTTGTAGATGGTCAGACAATGAGTCTGATGCAGACAGATACAGCCATCAACCCCGGTAATTCGGGCGGTGGTCTCTTTGATGCCCAGGGTGCACTCATTGGTATAGTAGTTGCAAAATCCTCAGGCTCCGAAGTTGAAGGTCTGGGTTTTGCAATTCCTGTGAATGATGCTGTTGATGTTATTTCCGACCTTATGGAATACGGCTATGTCAGAGGCAGAGTTAATGCAGGAATGGAGTTTATTGACGTCAACTCCATTCAGCTTGCGTGGATGTATGGACTTTCAGAGATGGGTTGCTATGTTTACAGTGTAGACCGTGACTCCAACGCTGAGGAAGCAGGATTCAAGAGCGGTGACCTTATCCTTGCTGTTGATGGCAAAAATGTGTCTTCTACAGACGATATCGAGTCTGTTCTCAACAAAAAATCTGTAGGCGATGAAATTGTATTTTCTGTAAAACGCAACAACTCAACAGGAGAACTTACTCTTGTGCTTGAGGAGTATGTGCCCGATACACTCAATAACTTTGATAATAGTGAGAATAAACCCAATTGGTAATTAACATAGTGCGGAGATTTTTGTAAGTCTCCGCACTTTTTCTTGATTTTTCTTCAATTTGTGATATAATACTTCTCGGACTAAAGTCCTAAATTAAGCACAAGTAAATAAAACACGAATCGGCAGTTTTGCACTTATGCAAATATTCATCAGAATATAGCAAGGGTATAAGGAAAGTATGGTGAGAATCCATCGCAACAGCCATTACCGTATCTGTCGGCAGACACAAGTCGGAATGCTTATCTTTTCGTGAGTTGTAAACAAGTCCTCGGGCAACAGGAGGGTAGGGTACATACAATCAAAAAAAGGTTGGTATTTTACGCACCCTCTTCGGAGGGTGCGTTTGCTTTTGTTTATGGGTGTAAGAAGAAAGAAGGATTCTTATGAAAACCACTAACCCTGCAAGCCGTCTGCTTGCAACAATTGTTGCAGTGCTTATGTGTGTGCTGCTTACTTTCTCTCTGTTTGCCTGCAAAGAAGAGCCTGCAAACAACACAGATGTAACAACAGCATCTGTAACAGAGACATCAACCCCGGATGAGTATGCTGCAATCTGGGCAGATGCTACCTATACCAAGAATATTACATTTGGTGAGGGTGTAAACAACTTTTTCCTTGAAGTAGTTGTCGGCAATCGCTCGGTAACCTTCCACGTCAATACAGATGAAACAGTCGTAGGAAAAGCCCTGCTTGCTCACGGAGTTATCTCAGGTGACGAGGGTCCCTATGGCCTGTATGTTAAAACTGTAAATGGCATGCTTGCTGACTACGATGTCAACGCTTCTTACTGGTCGTTTTGCAAGGACGGAGAAATGATGATGACAGGCGTGGATATGACAGATATTGAAAACGGTGCCCACTATGAAATGGTCTACACAAAGTAAGGAAAATACAAACAGTACAGATAAAAAGTCAATCAGAAAAAAGGTCGGACTTACTATTTTTGAGATGGCTCTGTTTGCCATGTTCGGGGCATTGATGTTTGGCTCAAAGAAGATTATGGAGTTTCTTCCGAATATTCATCTTCTTGGAATGTTCACAATACTGCTCACTGTTGTCTATCGCAAAAAAGCCCTTATCCCAATATATATATATGTTCTCCTTGACGGACTCATCTCAGGTTTTAACGCCTGGTGGGTACCTTATCTGTATATCTGGACACTGCTCTGGGGTGCGGTTATGCTTTTGCCTAAGAATATGCCCCGCAAGTGGGCGGTTGCAGTGTACCCTGCTATTTGTGCCATTCACGGATTTCTTTTCGGCATATTATATTCACCGGCACAAGCCATTATGTTCGGACTTGATTTCAGACAAACGATTGCTTGGATAATCTCAGGAATACCTTTCGATGTAATCCACGGTATCAGCAATCTCATAGCAGGTCTGCTTGTGTATCCGCTTTCATTACTTCTCAGGAAACTTTCATCATCTGTATCTCTGAAATCAACATAAAAGAAAACACCGATTGCAATTTGCAATCGGTGTTTGTTGTATAATTAGTTTTCTTCCTGCTCTCTTTCATTAAGAGCCTTCAGAATCATATTTGCACACATATACACATTACCGCCACCCATGGTCAGCACAAGGTCACCTTCCTGTGCGGTTTCTTTGATATATTGTGTGATATCCTCAAAGGTGTCGATGCACTTAGCACCCTCAATTTTAACACCTAAGTCTCTGGATTCAATTCCGTAGGTGTTCACTTCTCTAACAGCCAGAATCTCAGAAATAATGGCTTCATCAGGAATGGACAGTGCAGTTGCAAAGTCATCAAGAAGAAGTGATGTTCTTGAGTATGTGTGGGGCTGGAATACAGCATAAACCTTCCTGAATCCCATATTCATTGCAGACGAGAGCACAGCAGTAAGCTCTGTGGGGTGATGGGCAAAGTCATCAGCAACAGTGATTCCACAGGGGTTTCCGAGCACCTCGAATCTTCTGTGAACACCTGCGAACTTTTTGAGGTTTTCTGCAATTTCTGCTCCTGTTGCACCCATATAATGTGCAGTTGCGGCGGCAGCCAGTGCGTTTGCAATGTTGTGTTTGCCGGGAACAATAAGTTCAACCTTAGTCAGTAATTCACCTTTGTAAAGTAAATCAAAGCTCTGATTCATACCCTCAGATACAATATTCACACCCTGATAGTCGTT
This sequence comes from Ruminococcus sp., assembly GCA_045540595.1. GTDB lineage: Bacteria > Bacillota > Clostridia > Oscillospirales > Acutalibacteraceae > Ruminococcoides. Next base: position 2,425 of record JAZQHL010000146.1, on the reverse strand, counting down.
GCCTTCGTTGAAACCGAAGGTGATTTTCTCAAGGGGTACGTCTTTCAGTGTTTCGTGGCAATCTTCATCGTCACCATTGAACACAAGTGCCTTTGTTGTCTGATTTGCAAATTTGTTGAAAGAAGTCTTTATGTTTTCAAAAGTCTTGAAATAATCAAGATGGTCAGCGTCTATGTTGAGAATTACAGAAACATAGGGGGTAAGCTGCAGGAAGGTGTCAACATATTCGCAGGCTTCGCAAACGATGATATCACTCTGACCTACATAGCTGTTACCGCCGATGAAATTCAGTTTTCCGCCGATAATGGCAGAGGGGTCAAAACCGCTGCCGATAAGTACCTGAGAAATCATAGCAGTAGTTGTGGTTTTGCCGTGAGTACCTGCAACCGCAATGCTTCTGTTGTATCTTCTGGTAACAATTCCAAGCATAACACTACGCTCAAGGCAGGGAATACCCTTTTCGTTTGCAGCAACAAGTTCAGGATTGTCAGATTTTACTGCAGCAGTGTAAACCACAAGTTCAGCGCCTTCAATGTTTTCTGCCTTGTGTCCCATATATACAGGGATATTATAGCTTCTGATTCTCTGTAATGTGTCGGATTCATTTGCATCAGAGCCTGAAAGCTCAAAACCCTCTGTGTGCAGAATCTCTGCCAGAGGACACATTCCGCTGCCGCCGATGCCTATAAAATGAATTCTCTTTATATTTTCAAGTATACTATCGTATTTCATACCTTATCATCTCCGAAAAATATTGAAAGTAAATTATTTTCACTTGCTTATTATATTTAGAATTATATGAAAAATAAATATCTGTGTCAATATTGTTACCTTTTTATATTCAAATCCGTTGCCAAAACAGCCGATAGATGATAAAATAATAAAAATGGCTCCCTCTCAGAGGGAGAGCCTTCTCCTTGAGGAGAAGGTGGCTTTACTATATGTAAAGACGGATGAGGTGTAGGACACGCAGTGTCTGTTTGCTATCAATCTTTGACTATACTACATCCGTCATTATATTATATTTATCTTTTCTATTCAGGTGACTTATGGAACTTCGCAAGAACGATATAATCAATCTTAATATAACAGCAATGTCCTCAGAAGGCTCGGGTATAGGCAGAACACAGGAAGGTATGGCAGTGTTTGTACCAATGTCTGCAGTAGGGGACGAGCTTTCTGTACGAATTCTGAAAGTGAAGAAAACTCTTGCATACGGCAAGATAGAAGAAATAATCAAGCCTTCACCCGACAGAATCATTCCTGCCTGTAAGGCTTACAGACTTTGCGGAGGCTGTGTGTATTCTCATATTTCTTACGATGCAGAACTTCAGAGTAAAGAAAAGCGTGTGGCTGATGTCATAAGCCGTATTGGTGGTATAAATACAAAAATTAACCCTATAGTCGGGGCTGAGAATCCCTGCCGTTATCGCAATAAGGCACAGATTCCCGTGGGCCTTAATTCTGACGGTAAGGTTGCTATGGGCTTTTTCTCACGCCACAGCCATAGAATCGTTGACAGTATGGATTGTGAACTTCAGCCCGAGTTGTTCCTCAGTGCATCAAAAATTCTCAGAGATTTTATAGAAGAAAAGAATGTTTCTGTTTACGATGAGCAGACTCACTCAGGTCTTGTCCGCCATCTTTATTTAAGATACGGCGAAGCCACAGATGAACTTATGGTCTGCATTGTCATAAACGGAGACAAAATCCCCTTTGAAGATGAACTTGTAAGCAGGTTTGTTTCTGCAATTCCTGTAGTTAAAAGTATAATCATTAATTCTAATAAAGAAAAAACAAATGTTATCGTGGGTAATAAATTCCGCACAGTTTTCGGAGAGGATTATATCACTGACTACCTTTGCGGTCTGAAGTTTCTGATTTCACCCCAGTCCTTCTATCAGGTTAACCGCTCTCAGGCACAGCGCTTTTATTCTATTGCACAGGAGTACGCACAGCTAAATGGGGAGGAAACTCTCATTGACCTTTACTGCGGCACAGGTACCATCGGTCTTTCTATGGCAGATAAGTGCAGAGAACTCATTGGAGTTGAAATTGTCCCTAAAGCCATAGAAGATGCAAAAAAGAATGCAGAACTTAACGGAACCAGCAATTCCCGTTTTATCTGCGGTGATGCAAGCAAAGCTGCTGCTCAGCTTGAGCGAGAAGGCGTAAAAGCAGATGTGATAATTCTTGACCCGCCCAGAAAGGGCTGTGACCGTGAACTTATCCGTACAGTAGCATCAATGTCTCCAAAACGTGTGGTTTATGTATCCTGTGACCCTGCAACACTTGCCCGTGACTTAAAACTATTTGCAGAACTCGGATACATTACCCAAGAAGTTACCCCCGTAGATATGTTCCCCCGCACCGCCCACGTAGAGACAGTAGCCCTTTTAAGTCGGAAAGATATCCACGAGCGAAT
>JAZQHL010000145.1:0-13723 GCA_045540595.1 Ruminococcus sp. | reverse complement strand
TATGTGCTTTCTGTTTCAGGAACTTGGCGGTAAACTGCTGCAGCTTCTGATAGTTTTCCTGCCCATTACAGTGGGAGTTGAAGCATACAGGTGGATAACAAACGGGGTGCTTATGCTGAATGTACCTGCACTGTTACTGTTTGTGCTCAGTTTATTACTTGCTTACGGCATCAACTTCTTCTTCAATGTTGTTTACGGATTCCTTGCTTTCTATCTCAAGAATCTGTGGGGAACAGATATAATCAAAGGTGTTATCGTAGGTTTCCTTTCAGGTGCCACCGTGCCCCTTGCATTTATGGGTGCTTTCGGTGATATTCTGGGATATCTGCCCTTTGCATCTTTGTCCTATACACCTGTTATGATTTATATGGGAATGTATAGTGTAAAAGAAATCCTGTTCTATATGAGTCTGCAGCTTCTGTGGCTTGTAGTGTTTGTAATCACCTCGAAGCTTGTACTTCGCAGTGCAATGAAGCGCCTTGTTGTGCACGGAGGTTGATACTATGCTGAGATATTTAAGATTACATAAAATTTTCATCAAGCAGGACCTGAAGAAACTGATGGAGTACAAGGTTGATTTCCTTCTGGGTGCCTTCGGATTCTTGCTTGAGCAGGCAGTGCAGATTTTCTGTCTGGGAATTATTTTTGCATCAATCCCTGCACTTTGTTACACAAAAGACGGAGTGGTGCTTGATTCCTGGACTTTCAATGAAGTGCTTTTCATCTACGGCTTTTCACTTATCCCCAAGGGCATCGATCATCTTTTCTTTGATAACCTGTGGGGTTTGGGTTACTGGATTGTAGATAAAGGTGATTTTGACAAATACCTGACCCGACCAATAAATTCATGGTTTTATGTACTGGTAGAGAAATTCTGCGTAGATGCACTGGGTGAAATTGTTGTAGGCGTTTCGCTGATTATATACAGCACTCTCACAATGCCTGCAGATATAGCAGATGCCATCAACTGGTGGAGAGTTTTGCCTGTAATAGCAGTAATGCCTTTTGCCATTATGATTTTCACATCTGTCAAAACTGCTACAGCAGCCATTTCTTTCTGGACAAAACGAAGCGGACACATCACCCATATGTGTTATATGACAAATGACTTTGCAAAATATCCCACAAAGATATATAATGTATTTGTAAAGTCAGTGATTACATACATTCTGCCTTTTGCACTTACAGCATATTATCCTGCAATTTTCATTCTTCGGGGTGAATCTGTGTGGAGTCTGCCTGTAACCGTTGGCGTTTCGATATTACTGTTTCTTATCTCCCAGTTTATCTGGAAAAAAGGTATCAGCTCTTACGAATCTGCAGGAAGCTGATTACGGAGGAATAATATGAAAAATCCTTTTCTGTTTTATTCAGAGGAAGAAAAAACCGAATACGTAACATCTCTTTGCTCTGTTAACAGAGGAGTGATAGCATATATTCCCGTCAGAGGAATCGCTGATGATATCGTCGGAAAAAGTGTCAACGAGGTATTTTCTGCAGGACTTATTACCGAAGAGATTAAAACTCTTGCTGCAAGACGTGGTGTGGATTTATCGGCATACACCGACAAGGATATGCCTAAATTCCTTGATGATGCTACCTACAGCACCGACATTATTGAGAAGAATCTTGCAGATACCGTTGTCCGCAAATACGGCAATCGTCTTGGCGTTATTCTTCTGACGCTCAAACAGGGCCATGAACTTAACAGAAAAGCACGTGAAGACTGGTCAGCAGAGCACTGGGATTACTGGGCTGATATCAAGACAGTAATTCTCACAGGTGGTCTTTCAAGCGGTCTTCTGGGCAGACGATTCAAAGAGCAGATTCTTTATGTTTTTGATATGGCAGGGGAGAAGCCCTACAATATAAACCTCTACGATAACGGCTCCCATCTGGGAGTAATGGGTTGTGCCACACTCCTGCCCGAAAACTGTTCAGGTGCTGCAGTGCTTGATTTCGGCCAGACAAACCTGAAACGTTCTGTTATCAGAAAGCGAAAAGGTGTCATATCTGAGTTTATTCAGCTTCGCACCTGTCCTTCTATGTATATGGAGCTCGATACTTCTGATACTCCTGAAAACCATGTCAGGGCACTGGAACTTCACAAGTATCTTGTGAAGGTTGTGGCAGATACCTGCAGAGAGGCTATGGGCTCGGGTGATCTTTGCAATAACGTTGTTATCAGTATTGCCAACTACACAGTAGGCAACCGTCTTTTCAAAGGTCGCGGGGGATATGCAAAACTCTTTAATCTCAGTGATGAGTACGGCAATCTGCTTGCCCACGATGTATCATCTGCTCTGCATCAGCAGATAAGAGTAAGGCTTATTCATGATGGTACAGCCATTGCGCTGAATTTCCGTGACAGGGAAGACACAGTCTGTCTTTCTATGGGCACCGCTTTCGGCGTAGGCTTTACTGATATTAATCTGTCAGGCTGTCCCTGTAATACTTGATTATCAGGGATTAAGTGATATAATTAAGATAAAGATATATGAAAAGAGGTAATGATTATGGCATTTTGCGTTGAGTGTGGAACAAAACTTCCCGAAGGAGCACGTTTTTGCTCAAATTGCGGAAAAGCAGTTGCACAGCTGACTCCTGCAGTTGAAACACCTGTTGAAGAAACAGTTGTTGTGGAAGAAACTCCTGTTGCAGAAGTATCTGCAGTAGAAGAAGTACCTGCAGTTGAGGAAGTTGCGGTTGTTGAGGAAACTCCTGTAGTTGAAACTCCTGTAACCGAGGAATCAGTTGTGTCCGAAGAAAATCTGATTAACGAAAATGTATATGCAGGTGTAATCGAGCCTGTGCCAGTGGCAGAAACTATTCCTGCAGAAGAGTCTGTGTCAGCAGAAACTCCCGTTGCAGCAGAAACTCCCGCTGCAGAAGAAACTCCCGTTGCAGAAGAAACTCCTGCAAAAGAAGTTGCTCAGACAGAAGTTCTGGTTTCATCTGTTGAAGCCCCTGCTGCAGAGGAAGTTCAGCCTTCAATCTCTGCAGAGGCTCCCGCAGCAGTATCTGTAGTGCCTGTAAGCACTCAGCAGACAGACTATGCACCTTCCGGCAGCAAAGAAGCACAGCAGGCACTCCTTGATAACATCTATCTCAGACTCAAGCACGAGCGTCTTTGCTGGAAGATTTTCGGCTTTGTATGGCTTGGCTATGCTGCTCTGTTTACAATTATAGGTTTCTTTGCTCCTGTAGTATTTCTTTACGTTGCACTTATGTATGTTCCCTTGGGAATTATCAACTTTAAGATGATTGGTAAGGTTGATTATTATATGAACACTCTCTATACTGACTGCGAGCCTGTTGTAAAAAGATGCTCCAGTGTAGGCATGATTGTATTCGGTGCATTGTTCAATACAGTCGCAATGATTTTCATTATCATCAACTTTGTAAATGTAAAATCAAACGCCGACACATTAAGAGAGATAAAGTATAATCAGGATACATATAATAACCGTATCTGATACATCAGAAAGAAAATAGCAATAATTTATTCTGAATCAGCAGTCCGACCCTTGTCGGGCTGCTTTTTATGTTAATATTTGTACCTATTGCTGAGAATGTACCCCTGTTTTCACTTGTCAAATATCAATATTAACAAATATATAAGCCAAAGATTGTGCAAATCGTGAGCAAAAATTAACAACAAAACTGTTTATTTTTCAGACTGTCTGTGGTATAATCAATGATGAATTAAAGTGCAGTATAATGCACTAAGAAGGAGAGGATTTTTTTGAAATTCAAAAGACTGGTTTCTCTCGTGTTAGCAGTTCTGATGATTGCTGGTATCTCCACAATCAGCCTGAGCGTTAATGCTGCAGAGACCGAAATCACAGAAACCGGTGCTAAGCTCGGTAACTACTACAACGTAGATTACCTTGAGACAGAAGCACAGGCTTATCTGAAGACACAGGCAGACAAGTCCAAGACTGATCTGGGTGCAAACTACACTCCCGAGCAGACAACTTGGAAAGTATGGTCACCCAGTGCTTCCAGAGTTCAGCTCAAGCTTTTCGCTACTGGCTCTGATATGGAGAGCGGCTCAAAGTCACTCGGTAAGTATGACATGAGCTATGATAAGACAACTGGTGTATGGTCTTACACTCTCAAAGGTGATCAGAAGAACGTATACTACACATACGTTGTAACAACTTCCGCAGGCACAAAGGAAACCTACGACATCTATGCTAAGGCAGCAGGTGTTAACGGTGACCGTTCAATGGTAGTTGACCTTGACTCCACTGACCCCAACGGCTGGGATAAGGACGAGCATGTATTCCTCGATCAGCAGACAGATGCTATCGTTTGGGAAGTTCACGTTGCTGACCTTACTTCTTCCGATACATCAGGCGTTGACGAGAACTACCAGGGCAAGTTCCTCGGCTTCATCGAAGGCGGCCTCACAATCAACGGTAAGGATGGCGCAAAGAGAGTTGGTATCGACTATCTTGTAGAGCAGGGCATCAACGCTGTTCACATTCAGTGTCCCTTCGACTTCGCTTCCGGTGACGAGACTAACCCCGAGTCCTACAACTGGGGCTACGATCCCAAGAACTACAACCTCCCCGAGGGTATGTATTCCACAAACCCCTACGATGGTAACGTAAGAATCAACGAGTTCAAGCAGCTCATTCAGGCTCTGCACGACAGAGGCATTGCTGTTATTATGGGTGTTGTTTACAACCACACATACGTAACAGAGCAGTCTGCTTTCACTTACACATGTCCCGGTTACTACTACAGAATGTCCAGCTCAACCTTCTACATCAACGGTACAGGTTGCGGTAACACACTGGCTTCTGATAAGGCTATGTTCAACAGCTATATGCTCAACTCTCTCAGATACTGGGTTGAGGAGTATCACATCGACGGCTTCCGTTTTGACCTTGCTGCAGCACACGATATCGTTACAATGAACGAGATCAGAGCAATGTTCAACGAAATGTATGACGGCGAAGGCAAGAAGATCATCATGTACGGTGAGCCTTGGGGCGTTGGCGATTGCGGTCTTTCTGCAGGTAATGCAATGGAGACAGGCAACTTCGCAAAGCTCAGCTCCAACGTTGCAGGTTTCAACTCCTACACAAGACAGGCTATGCACGGTTCTGAGGCAGGTACAATGAAGGGCTGGCTCTCCGGTCAGGCTAACAAGGCATACGCTAACACACTCAAGCGTGCCGTTCTCGGTAAGTTCTCTTCCGATGGCTTCACAAAGTACCCCAACCAGTCCGTTAACTATGTTGACTGTCACGACGGTGTAACATGGTGGGACAACATTGTTATGGCTAACAAGGCTGCTTCTGCATCCAACAAGGCAGGCTTCGACACAACAGATGCAAAGTACAGAGCAATGCTCAGAACTTCCTTTGCATTCATCTTCACAACTCAGGGTATCCCCTTCACACTTGCAGGTACAGAGTTTGCACGTACAAAGTACGGTAACGGTAACTCCTACAACGCAGGTGCAACAAACGCATTTGACTGGACAAGAATTGAGACATACGCAACAGAAGTTGCTTATGCAAAGGGTATGAGACAGATTCGTGCTGCTTTCAGCCCCTTCAGAAATTCTGAAACTTACAACAACCCCACATGGCTTACAACTTCAAACGCTAACGGTATCCTTGCTTACTCTCTCGACAACAACAAGGCTGGCGAGTGGTCAAAGGTTATCGTAGCAGTTAACAACGGTGCTGCAGGTACAGTTACACTTCCCGCAGGCACATGGACAATCGTAGCAGACGGTGAGAAGGCTGGTCTTACATCTCTTGGTACAGCTTCCGGCACATACAACATCGGTGCTAACAGTTCCGCAGTTCTCGTTCAGGGCACAACTACTGCTGTAGCTCCCGAGTACGAGACAATCACAGTTAACCACTATGTTGGCGACAAGCTCATCAAGTCTTCCGAGACTCTCTATGAGATCGGCACAACCTGGAGAGCAACTCCCGACGTATACACACTCTTCGATCACAACATCACAAAGATTGAGAAGACAACAGGTACTCAGGACGATAACTGCGTTTACGGTACAGTTGAGAAGGGTCAGAACGTTGTAGTTGACTTCTACTATGAGCAGTTCAACACAAGCGGCTACCTCACAATCAAGTATGTTGACGAGTCTGGCGAGAGCATCGTTTCTGATGTTAACTACAGAATCCTCAACGGCACAGAGTTCAACGTTCCCTTTGAGAACAAGGCTGGCTATGAGCTCGTTTCTGACAAGTATCCCTCTAACTTCAAGGGTACATTTGATGCAGAGAATCCCACAACTATTACTTTTGTTTACAGAGCACTTGCTTCCGATAAGATTACAGTTTACTACTACAACGCACTTGGCAACGGTACTCTGAGAATGTATGCATATACAGAGGAAGAGCTTAAGCCTCTCGGTGCATGGGATAACTCCCTCCAGAACATGGAGAAGGTTACAAATGCAGCAGAGCTTCCCGAGGGTGAGACAGTTGGTAACTGGTACAAGAAGACAATTGATGCTTCTAATAACCAGCTGGATTACTTCCCTGCAAGCTGTAAGATTATGTTCCTCCTGTCCGGTCAGGGCAAGCAGGAGCCTCTTAACGGTGAGGCAGGTTATGATGCATCCGGTACAATCTACATCAAGAACAAGATCGTAACCTTCGACGCAAAGGTTATCACATCACACATCGATGCAAAGACAGGTGAGAAACTTGCTGACGACGTTGTAACAAACTATGACGGCGTTACAAGCAACGACATCTATGTAACAGCAGCTAAGTCAAACCTTGGCACAGCTTTTGCTCCTTCTAACGCTTCCGGTAACCTGGTTGCAGGTTCCACTTGCGTAGTTTATATGTATGACACAGATGTTAAACCCACACCCGGCCCCGGCGGTGACGAGGGCGGTGTCCTCCTCGGTGACGCAGACCTTGACAGCAAGATCACTATCAAGGACGCTACTGTTGTTCAGAAGTCCACAGCTAAGCTCGTTACTCTCGAGGGTAACGAAGAGCTTGCAGCAGACGCTGACAAGTCCGAGCAGGTTAACATCAAGGACGCAACTGTTATCCAGAAGTTCGTAGCCGGCATCGCAGTTGATACTCCTGTTGGCGAGGTTATCCCCGGTACAGGTACAGATGCACCTGATACAGGTCTCACAGGCAAACTCATCGAGCTCTACAACGAAGCAAGCGCACTCCTTAAGGATAAGGCTGACTGGGTAACAGAGATTGCTCTTAAGGCAGACAGCGAAGAAATGGCTAAGAAGGCAGAGTACGGTTACGACATCTCCAAGGAAGATACCACAAAGAACGAGTACAAGAAGTTCGAGGCAGTTATCAACTCTGCTGGTTACTTCGTAGTTCAGGGTGGTACTGACGAGGAAATCGAGAACGCACTTGCAGACCTTGAGAAGGCAAACGATTGGTTTGCTTACTATGTAACAGAGCTCCACACTTCTCCTGTACTGACAGATGCTGACGATCCCTACGGTATCGATGTATCAAATGGTCAGTATCCCATCGTAAGCGGTTACAACACTGTTGTATACTCAGCTAAGCAGGATTGGGGTGGCTCCGCATACGTTTATTGCTGGGGTACAGGCGGCGAGAAGTCACCTTGGCCCGGTGAGCCTATGAAGTTTGCTCTTATTAATGATTATGGTGAGAACCAGTTTGTTGCTTATATTCCTGTAGAATACGGCAACTATATCATCAACAACGGCTCAGGTATTCAGACTGTTGACCTTACTGTAAGCAGCAGTATCGGTATGTACATGGCAACAATGGTTGATGGTAAGTATACAATTGGTACTTGGGAGCCCAGCTTCTATAATGTTGGCTAATCTTTCCTTTAACCTTAATTCAGTTATCAGAACAGTTAACTGATACGTAATTAACACTAAGGGCGCACAGCTTCGGCTGTGTGCCCTTTTTCATCAAAGGTATAGGGAGCGTTATATATGATAAAGAAACTCTTTCCTGAAGGAAAACAAAAGGTATTCAGCTTGTCTTATGATGACGGTGTGCTTCAGGATATCCCTTTTGTGGAACTTATAAATAAATATAATCTGAAAGCAACCTTCAATCTGAACTCACAGCTTATGGAATCAGAGTTTGAGTGGATTCACAGCAGCGGTATTCCTATAAGACGACTGTCTGTAAAACAGGCTCAGAATCTTTACACAGGCCACGAAATTGCCAGCCACACTCGGAGTCACCCTTATATGGAAAACCTTACAGAAGAGCAAATTCTGGAAGAAATGAGTAAGGATAAACAAGCCCTTGAAAACTTATTCGATAAAGAGGTTTCTGGCTTTGCTGTTCCCTTTGAATATTACAGTGAACTGATTGAATCCTGTGCTAAAAAATGCGGATTCAGGTATGCCCGTACATCGGACGAGAGTTATTCTTTCATGCCATCTCAGAATTTCTACAGATGGCAGGGGACAGTATTTCATCTGAACGATAATCTTGAAATCATAATCAATGATTTTATATCTACAGACCAAGAGCTTGCAGTATGTCAGATTATAGGGCATTCTTACGACCTTGACACAGAAAATATGTGGGGAAGAGCAGAGGAGATTTTTGCACGAATCAGTGATAATAACGATATTCTTCCTATGACTACGATTGAGCTTATCACTTATCTCACAGCAATGAACAATGCGGTGATTACAGATAAGAAGATAGTGAATAATAGCGAAATAACTCTGTGTTTTAATGTTAACGGCACAGTTATCTCTGTAAATCCCGGGGATAAATATATATTGTGAAATTATGAAAAATAATAATCATAATTTATGAATGACAATAAAACAAAACAGACGCTGCGATAATCACTTTCGCAGCGTCTGTTTTTATGTTATGGTTTGTGATGTATATTATTAATAGCGATAAAATTCAGTTCTGTTTACGAACAATCTTGTATTCGTCATCAGGCTCGTAATAGTGACAGTTCTGATTGTTGCCGCTGAGGAACTTCTCCATCTCATCCTCGTCAAGATTAATCTCACATACATAGCACTGATAATAGTGGTCAAATACATAATGAGCGCACATTTCGCAGTTATCTTTTGCCATAGTATCATCTCCTCGCCTTAATGCTTTAATTATACAGCATTTATCTTTTCATTTCAACTATATAAACTTCTTCCTTAGACGTACATAGGCGTCAGTCTGAATGTTATTTGTCCTGACACATCACAAATTACTGACAGACATTCAGAGTTTCTATTAATAAATTAAAATAAATCTATATCTATATCTGTTTATACTATTCATAGCATAATAAAAGTAAAAACAAAAGCCTTTCCAAATAAAAGAAAAGGCTTTTTATGATTTGTTTAGTGATTATATTGATTATAATACCTCGTCATCAAGATCGGTAATTACCTCTCTTGTTTCCTGATCAATTGTTTCTGTGAAATGCTCATTGTATGTAGGCGCTGTAGCGTGCTTTGGCACCTCAGGGTCCTCGTCTTCATCTTTGTTGCGGATAATGCTTACAAGATTAATAATCTCTGAACTGAATGCGATAAGAAGAATTGCTGCAAAGGCTGCAAGTCCATACCAATGAGTGAAGAAGTCATATAGTGTGCCAACAAGAGGAATCTTGCAAAGCACCTTGCCGTGAATCTGAGTATCGTCAATCTCAGGGTCATCAAGAGCACCGGGTTTGATACCACGAGTTGTAAAGTAATATACACCGTCTTTTTCGTAGGGCTCTGATACAATCTGGTGAGTAATCAGCTTGCCTGCAACAGGTCCTTCTTCACCGTTGTAGGTAATAACATCACCCTTAACCAGAGTTTCGGGTTCAACTTCTTTTACAAGAATAATATCACCGATGTTCAGTTCAGGTTCCATACTTTCAGAGGAAACTCTCAGCATAGAATAACCGAACATTGTAGGAGTCTCACCCGATATACGTGCCACAAGAACATATATCAGAACAATTACAAGAATAAAAACAAGAACAAAGCCGAAAATTCGTTTAATCTTATCAAACATAAACAGGGCTCCTTAAAAAAGACTTGATACCCTGTTTAATAATAACAGGGTATCATTATAAGTATAGAATATCAGATTTTTTAGTTATTTGCAAGAGCAAATCCTGCAATTCCGAAATTACTTGTTGTAGTGATTTCTACATACCAGTCAATGTAAACTTCGTTCTGAGCAGCTTTCACCTCATATTGAGAAACAACAGGAATCCATTTGTTTTCGTTTGTTGCATTGTATGAGATTTTCTTCATAGCAGGGAAGGTAGAGCCAATAGTAACGTTTCCGGTGTAATTCACATCCACCAGAAGAGATACATTGGTATCTACAGTATTTGAAGCGTTAGTGATTACTGTTCTGAAGTAAAGTACAGTGCCTGCGGTGCGGTTAGCAGTTGCAAGATATGTAATCTCGGTTTCTGAGTAAGACATATCACCATTCTCACTGATTGAACCCTGATATGTTTTAGCGGTACACTGGTTACCGTTAACAACTGTTGTGTAGTTCAGTGTCATAGGTGTTCTCTCAAATCCGCCCTTAACTGCGGGACGGGTGGACCATGAGTAGGTAACACCTACAAGACACGTTGTCAGCAATATAAATACTATAATCTGAATCATTAAGAATCTTTTGTTCACGGTCTCACCGTCCTTTGTTGTTTTAGTTTAAATAGTAGGGGAAAGCATCATAAAAATCAATTGTTCTTTGATGCTGTAAGTGTGAAGCAATCAGCTCCACGGTTACTGTTGGTTGTATAATTTGAACTGATAGTGTAAGTGTTATAGGTTGTACTGTAAGCTACATGGGAAACATCAGTTTGCCATATATCACCATAGGAACTTTCGTTAACAGACCATACAGTAAATCCATTAGACTTCAATAAAGCAACTTTATCACTGGGGATAGTCCACTTGTATAGTTTGCCTGATACAAGTGTACCTGAACCTATCCAGGTATCCTTTTGAGGTGAATATGATCCAACATTAGCACCACTTGTATTAGATGCATTAACATTAGTTGAGTTACTGCTTGATCTGATAGAGAGGTAATGTCCGCTGCCCCAGTTGCTTCCTGCATTTGTAAAGTCAACATAGATTACAACATCACCGGTAGGCTGAGATGTGTCATACCATGTACCATTGTTCCAGGAAGTAATAGTGAAGGTATCACTGTCAGATGGGATAGTAAGATCAACTGTCTGATTCCATTTGCCGTTATAAGTAATATTTGTAATCGCAGGATCCATACGAACAAAGAGGATATTTGTAGAATCCTCAGGAATCTCTACTGAATACAAGCCGCTCTGGCCTGCTACAGCAGTCATTCTGACATCAGCTTCTTCTGAACCACCCCATGCGTGAGCCCAGAACCAAGCGTTATCTTGATACCAATAACTGGGATTAGCCTTCAGATAAATTGTCTTTGTTGCTGTTGCGGGTTTACCCCAGGCGCCTGCTGTGTTGCTTGTTGTGATGTAGTAGTTAGCAGAAGCACTTCTTGTGCCTGTAGCATTCCAGGTGTGGTTTGCACTATCCTTAAATACAATGCTGGAAGCACTGTCGGGAATTGCGTCTGTGTACCAGTAGCCGTTTGAGCCCTTAGTCATAGATGTGCTGAAGGGAACACCATTGTATACATAACTTACTGTTACGCTTGTAATTGATGTGCTCTGAGGAGCAAAGTAAGTTCTGTAGGTACCATTGGGAACAGTAATCTTAGCTGACCACTTACCTGTAGTGTTGCTTGTTGCATAGTAGTAGTTTGTACTGCTTGTTCTTGTACCGGAAGAAGCTGTGCTCCATGTGTTTCCGGCGTTATCAGTAAATGTAACAGAAGTTACATCATCGGGGATAGCGGTTAAATCTGTGTACCAGAAACGCTTATCACCATTGTTCTGTACCATATTAACTGTATATTCGTTTCCATAGTACTCGAACTTAGCTGTAACACTTGTTGCAGTAGTCGCAGTATGTACAAACCAGGTCTGATATGTACCATCAGGCAGGTTTGGAATACCCCACTGACCATTCTGTTCAGTTCCGGGTTTTGTTGTATTACCGCCGGAACCATCATTTGGAAGCATATCTACTTCTGTGAATACATAAGCACCGGTAAATCCACCGTTAACATTGGGATCATCAAGAGCTACAGCGTTCCAGATATAGAATTCGTTACCTGCTGAAGCGTTATACTGGAAGCAAGGTGCAAATCGTGTATCGTTGGCCAGGTTGTTGTAGTTAACCTGAGGTCTGCTCCAGAAGGTAAGGTATGTGCCATCAGGAATTTCATCAAAGTAGAATACATAGGTTACAGAGTAATCATCTTCTTTGAACAGAGTCATCTTACCCTGATCACCAAACCATCTGTCCTGTTCAGTGCCCTGTGAGCCTGTTACTCGGTATGCATCCTGATGAATCTTTGATTTATCACCGTTAATAGTGTTGAGAATGTAGTTCTGGTTGTATGTACTTGTCATTGATACAGCGGGCAAGTACTGCTGATAGAAGAATATCTCTGCATCAGCCTTAGCTACCGTCAGATAAATAGGTGTACCTTCAACTGTATCAACAGAGCCGCCGTCAAGTGCATAGTACTGGGTTTCAACACCCCTGTTGATGCCGTTCCATGTATTTTCTGCAACATCAGGAGAAGAAGTCTTACAACGATTGAATACAACCGTATCAACCTCGGGAATGAAGGCATACCAGGTGTTTTTATTGGCAGTGTCCTTGACAGGGGAGTCAGTCATACTGTAGGCAAGAGGTGTGCCGTTGTATGTAACCTGAACTCTCATCTTAGTTGCAACGCCGTCTTCGTTGTTTGCAAGCCAATGTCCGCTTGTGTAGTCATGCATTGAAATCTTGATTGTGGGACCGCTGTACCACATAGCAGCAGATGTACCAAATACTGTATAAGTGGTATTTGCATCTCTGATGCCAGCTTCCCATTCCTCAGTTACAACACTGCTGTTTTCTTTCTGCCATACAAACTTGATATTCTGTACAGCTCTGGGAATCTGACCCGTCCAGTTTTTGTTTGTTGCATCGTAAGTGAAGTAATCTTTTCCGTACCAGTAATTGCTGTCAGAGCCAAGGTTTACAACGCCGAACTGCATTGCTGCATCTGTATCATCTGCAGTATCAATCCACTGCTCAGCAGTACGGTCACGGAATGTGATAGTATCCATAACATCCCAGGAAGAACAGAATTCAAGCTTAATCTTAACCTCATCACCGGGAGCTACATTTGTGCTGGTAAAACTCTGATCAAGAGCCTCAAGCCAGATTGTAATTGTAATAATCTTTGTTTCGCCTTTTTTAACAGAGAAGAGAACCTGCTTACCGTTCTGGTTAAGATTCTTTACTGTGCCTTCTTCGGTTACATTACCATCAGCATCGATGAATTCACCGTTGTCGTTGATAAGCCAACCTTCGTCATCACATTTTCTGCCATCAAAGACTTTGTAGATAGCGCGGTTGGAAAGAGCATCGTTTGCTTCTTTAAGGTCACCTGCATCAGTGGAGGTAACACCTTCAAGTGCAAGCATATTTGCTCTGTTAGCAGTTGAAGTGAACTTTCCTGCGGGCCATTCTTCTTTAGAGGTAAGAATCAGGTTTCCTTCACTGCTTGGGGTTGTACTTGAGCCATCAGAAATTCTGATTCTGAAGGGATTGTTCTCATTTGAAAGAGTAGTACCGCCCACAGTGAATTCAGGCATTTCCTTAAAC
>JAZQHL010000144.1:0-20825 GCA_045540595.1 Ruminococcus sp. | reverse complement strand
CATACTCAATTACAAGTAACTTTGACTGGTCAGAAACAGAGAACAACAAGCTTCTCTTTGAGATGACTTCAAAATACGGTACTCCTTACTTCTCCAACTATATCAACAGCGATATGGAGCCAAGTGATGTAAGAAGTATGTGCTGTCGTCTCCGTCTTGATTTAAGAGAACTTCGAAAGAAATCCGGTGGTTTCTTTGGTAGTGGTGAAAGCACAGGTAGTGTAGGCGTTGTAACAATCAATATGCCAAGAATTGCTTACCTTGCTGACAATGAAGAAGCATTTTACAAGAGATTGGATAAGATGATGGATATTGCAGCAAGATCCTTAAAGACAAAGAGAACTATTATCTCTAAACTTCTGGATGAAGGTTTGTATCCATATACTAAGCGTTACTTAGGAAACTTTGACAGCCACTTCTCAACAATTGGCTTAGTTGGTATGAACGAAGCTTGCTTAAATGCTAAGTGGATAAGAAAAGACCTTACCAATGCAGAAGCTCAGAAGTTTACTCAGGATGTTCTTAACCATATGAGAGAAAGACTTTCTGACTATCAGGAAATGTACGGCGACCTGTACAACCTGGAGGCAACACCTGCAGAGTCTACAGCATTCCGTCTTGCAAAGCATGACCTGAAGTATTATCCCGACATTATCACTGCTAACCAGGAGTCAGGAGTTCCCTACTACACAAACTCCTCTCACCTGCCTGTTGGCTACACAGAGGATATCTTCTCTGCTCTCGATATTCAGGATAACCTCCAGACTCTGTACACATCAGGTACAGTATTCCACGCCTTCCTCGGCGAGAAGCTTCCCTCATGGCAGAGCGCTGCAAAGCTTGTACGCACTATTGCAGAAAACTACAAGCTCCCCTACTTCACCCTTTCTCCCACATACTCTGTATGTAAGAACCACGGTTACATTGTAGGCGAACACTACAACTGCCCCGAGTGCGGTGAAAAGGCAGAGGTTTACAGCCGTATCACAGGTTACTACCGTCCTGTTCAGAACTTCAACGACGGTAAGGCTCAGGAGTTCAAGGACAGAAAGGTTTACAACATCGAGAATTCCGTTCTCCGCAGAGATGGTGTTTCTACTACTGTTACTGTAGAAGCAGAGGAAACTTCCGCAGTACTTGCAGACGGTGTTTACCTTTTCGCTACAAAGAGCTGCCCCAACTGTAAGGCTATGGCTCAGCTTCTTGACCGTGCAGGAATCAGCTTTGAGAAAATCTACGTTGAAGACAACGAAGACTTGGCACGTGCACTTTCTCTCAGACAGGCTCCTACTCTGGTAGAAGTAAATGCAGGCAATGCTGAAAAATATGTAAATGTAGTTGCAATCAAGGGCTACATTCAGAATAAAACTCAGCAGACAGGCTAATATAATTGTAAACCCTACCGCCGCAAGGCTTGTGCTATACAATCCTTGCGGCGGCATTGAACTTTATACAAAAGATAAAAAGCAAAGGAGTATGCCTATGCAAGACATTGTGATTATCGGCGGAGGCCCTGCAGGTCTTACCGCTGCTACCTATGCCTGCCGTGCAGGCAAATCTGCCCTTGTGCTTGAAAAAGCAGGCTTCGGCGGACAGATTACCTACTCACACAAAATTGAAAATTTCCCTGCGTCACAGTCAATAAGCGGCACAGAGCTTGCCGACAAAATGGTTGACCAGGCTATAAGCCAGGGGGCTCAGGTAGAGCTTGAAGAGGCTCAGAAAATCCTGAAAAATGATGACGGCACCTTCACGGTAATAACAGATTTCGGAAAATACGACACAAAGGCTGTTATTATTGCCACAGGTGCAAAACACCGTACTCTGGGTGTAGAGGGTGAAGAGAACTTCATCGGTGCAGGAGTTTCCTTCTGTGCAGTATGTGACGGTGCCTTCTATCAGGGTCAGGAGGTTGCAGTAATCGGTGGAGGTAACTCAGCCCTTGTAGAAGCAGCCCTCCTTGCAGAAACCTGCAAAAAAGTCACCATCATTCAGAATCTTCCTTATCTTACAGGTGAGCAGAAGATGATTGATTCGCTCAAAGCCCGTGAAAACGTAGAAATCATTTGCTCAACTACAGTTGAGCGCTTTGTTGGCGAAGGCGAACTTGAGGCAGTTGTACTCAGAAACGAGGACGGCACCACTTCAGAAATCCATCCCCAGGGCGTATTTGTTGCCATTGGTCTTCAGCCTGACAACAAGCCTTTCGAAGATATGACCGCTCTTGATAAAGCAGGCTATGTGATTGCTGACGAAAGATGTCTTACAGACACAGAGGGTATCTTTGTTGCAGGTGACTGCCGAACAAAGCAGATCCGTCAGATCACCACTGCCGCTGCTGACGGCGCAGTAGCAGCTCTTGCCGCCTGTGCTTACATTGATAGCCGAAGATAAGGAGGAGTATTATGAGCAGCAAAGCAATAAAAACAAAAAAGCAGACAGGCTACAACCTGTCTGCACTGAGCACCACCCGTGACCTGCTTTTCGGTCTTGCCACATTGATGGTTGTGCTCTTTCATTCATACATAAATATTAAAACCGCACTTCCTTCCACACCTTTGCTTGCAAGCATTCTCTCTGTTATTCGCGGGCACTGCAACAAAGGCGTAGATATGTTCCTGTTTATGTCGGGTATCGGTCTTTTCTACTCTATGAGCAACAACCCGAAGCTCAGGGATTTCTACAAAAAACGTGCAACCCGTATTCTTCCTGCATTATTCATTGTGGCGGCTCTGTGGTTTGCATACGATAAGCCTGAGGGCATCGGCGGATATTTCAGTGATGTTTTCTTTGTTACCTTCTTCACAGATGGTGTGCGTAACTTCTGGTACTTCATACTGATAATTTTTCTGTATGCTGCATATCCCCTGATTCACAAACTGTATCAGAAAACAGGATTTTTCGGAATGCTGGGCTCAGTTATCGGAGTAATTGCCATAAACTACATTCTCATGAAAACCGCTCCCACATTCTACGGTCACACAGAAATTGCACTGACACGAATCCCTGTATTCCTGCTGGGTGCCTGGGCAGGTAAGTTTGTCAAAGAAGGCAAAACCATCTCCTGGCTGTGGATTGCACTTTCTGTTGTGGGTATTATAGGAATATATGTTTTCTACGCTATCTCACCCTTTAAGGAGCTTCTGTATATTTACAGATACATTGGCGGAATCTTTGCCATCTGCATTTTGTTTGCTTTTTCTGCACTGTTCAGTTTCTGCAAACTGGGTGCATTCGGCACCTTCCTCATCTGGCTGGGCGGATATTCCATGGAAATCTATCTTATCCACGAAAAAGCAGCCTCTATCTTCTACAATTCCTTCCACACAAATGACCCCTCAAAAATTGTTTACTACATAGCAATCTTCTTCATTACAGTTGTTTTTGCAATGGGTCTCAAGGCAATATGTCAGAGTCTTGACAAAAACCTGTTCTACAGAAACGACCTGAAGAAAAAGAAATCTTAACATAATCCCAAACACAAAGAGCGTATCTGAAAAGACGGATACGCTCTTTTTCTCATAAAACCATTCACATAGCAAAAGGAGCATTGACCAGAGGGCCAATGCTCCTTTGCATTTATAGGAAGATTTTATATTCCTGAATTATGCTTTTGAAACTGAAATCTTAACCTTGCCTGAGGACTGCTCATATACATACTTGAATGTATAAATACCGTCTTCTGTTGCATTGAGTCCGCAGTTTACAGTACCAGTATCTGTGAAGGTCCAGCCTGAATCGCCGGGATTCATTGTACCTGTGTTGCCAAGCCATGTGCCTGTATCGGCATTATAGAACTTGAACTCGTAAGTACCCTTTGTAAGCTGATAGGAAATGCTGTAACTTCCGTCAGAATTCTTCTTCATATATTCAGTAGGAGGATCCTGCCAGTTGTTAAAGCTCGCTCTGATTTCATAGGCACCGTCTGTGGGCTTTGTCTTAAGACCGTCAACAGATGTTGCATTTTTTGTTGTACCTACACCTAAAGAACCGCCTGAGGAAGCAGAAATATCAACGTGATTGGGGTTGTTGCTCTTCATAGTCTTGTAAGCTGTGAAAGCATTGTTAACTGCTGTGTATGCAGCGTTTACATCAGTGCTGTTCTTATAGGTGCTGTATGCCTTCTTCAGATTTGAGTATGCAATATAGGATGCATAATAGGGCTCACCCTCAAGAGCTGTCTTAACATTAGAGAGAAGTGTTGCAAGTTCTGTGCTTGTTGCACCAACTTCAGCAACTTGAGACTCTTCTACAGGGAAGATTTCCAGCAGGTCTGCAACAAACTTCTGAATATATGTTGCGTCTCTTACGTTTACTGCTGCGTCACCGCTTACGTTTGCCTGTGTGAATGCCACACCCTCAAGTTCTGCACCTGCAAGTTCTGCAGAGTACTTCTGAATCAGAGTTGCGTCCTTGATTGTAACCTTGCCGTCTAAGTCTGCATCTCCATAGAGATACTCAACAGGCTCAGTTGTTGTGGGTTCTGTAGGCTCAGTTGTTACGGGTTCTGTAGGCTCTGATGTAACAGGCTCTGTGGGAGCAGTTGTTACAGGCTCTGTGGGAGCAGTTGTTGCAGGCTCTGTGGGGTCTGTGGGTGCTTCGTAAGCATAGGTGCCAACATTCCACTTGTCTGTACCTGCAGAAGAAGTGATGCAATAGCATGTGCCGTCAGCAATCATAGACTTGGGAGCGTTGTTTGTACGGCGATTGGTAGCAGAAGCATCAGAGAACTTGATGTAGTCGACATCAGCAGGAACATCATAAGAATAGATATCCTTACCATTTTTATCTGTTTCAACAAAGTTCATCTTTTTGCCGGGATATTCGCCCAGAGGTTTACCTGTTGTTTCAACATCCTCAATGCCGTAGAAAGCATAGATGTATGCATCTGCCCAGGAACTTTCCTTTACAAAGTAAACAGTGATTGTCTCTACAGGGTCAGCAGGCTCTGTAGAAACGGGAGGCAGTGTTACAATCTCACCGCTTCCGTCAGTAAGTGTGTAACTGCCTTCATACTCCGCTACAATATAGGAAGCAATTGAAAGGTCATCAGTCTGAGCTGTTCCGTTATTGAAGATAATCATATCGGGGGTAACGCCGCCGGGAAGCAGAATTGTGTATGTACCGTCAGACTCTTTTGTCATAGCATTGCCGGGCCATTTTGCTACTTCACCGCTTGAGCTCCACGCATAAGCATTGACTGTTGCCCAACCTGTGCAGCTTGCACCTGTATCCTTTACGGATATTGTACTAAGATCAACTTTTACTTTCAGACCGCCAAGGACAACCTTGCAGTTTGCAACTGTATACTCATCTGACAAAGCACCATTTACAAGGAATCTCATCTTTGTGAACTGAGTGGAAACGTTTGCAGCATATGTGCCGTCTGTTGTCTTAGACATTGTAACGTCCTTGGTGAGCAGTTCATCATCTGCGCCGTAAAGTCTGACCTTTACAGAAGAAGGATTCTCAGAATGTGCAGTTACATCAACGATTACCTGAACAGTGCCGTAGTTAACATCGGGAACATCGGGCATATCGTTCTCAATAAGTTTTTCACCTGTGTAATCAACAAAGTAGGTGTACATAGGCAGAATCTCATTCTTAACCATATCTGTACCATTTACTACAGTTGCGTCCTTATAAACATCAACAAAGTAGCCCTGTGCACTGTCTACTTTTGCTTCATAAACAAGTCCACCTGTAGAGTTTACTGTTGTAGAAGAAACTGTTGCAGGAACGTGAACGGTATAAGCTGTTTTGCCATTCTCGTTATCAAAGTTATAATTATACTTGAAGTCGATATGTGTATGACCACTGAACCAGACAACGTTCTTGTTTGCCTCAAGGAGCTCCTTGAATCTGTATGTCTGAGGATACAGCCCTTTATCGATAGTCATGGCTGCTGAATAGTGAGGATTTTCCTTGTTATCACCTGCACCATAGCCCCTGAAGGGAGCATGTTCATAGATAAATATCTTCTTGCCGTCGTTCTTATACTTGTTGAGAAGACCCTCAAGCCAATCTATCTGTTCCTTTGAGAAGTTGTCAGAAATACCGGGATGGTATGTGTTGTTAACATACTCCAGTGCCATATAGATATGGTGGTCACCGTTAGAAGCAGTTATCTCATAGTAAAGCTCAGACTGCATTTTACCGGTTGTGGCGTTAAGACCTGTTGCAAGTCTGTACTGATTAAGTAAATTTGCGTGAGTAGAGGTGTTGATTTCGCCTTGCTCATAAGGCTCGTGGTTACCGTTAACCTCATAAACTGCACCTGTAAAATCAGAGTTTGCAATAGTGTTAAGGTATCTTCCCCATTCAACTAAGTCACAGTAGTTTGTCTGGTCACCGCAGGTTGAAACAAACTCTGCACCTCTCTTTTCAGCCGCATTCAGTGCACTTGCAAAGTGCTCATCAGCATATTTATATGGTTCATAATTGCCGCTATGAAAGTGGATATCAGAGAGTGTCTGGAAAACATATTCCTTGTCAGTTGATGCGTACTTGAACTGCTTTGACTCAGGAATGTCAAAAACTGCTGCAGCAGCTGCTACTGTCTTGCTTGCGCTGCCTTTGACAGCAATAACCTTTGTAGCATCTGCAGGAATCGCAAGGAACTCGCCCAGTTCTGCGTAATTCACAGATGTGTTCAGGTTCATGGTCTTGATGGGTGCATAGCCGTCAAGAGCCTTTGTATTGTTTGCCCAGTACAGATTGTATGTACCATAGTCTGCAGTTGAGCCAGCCTTGAGGGTGATTCTGCCCTCTGCATAGCCTGCGTTTTCATACTTGAAGTCATAAGTAAGCTCTGCACCTGCCGCCGAAACTGCGGTGATGCCCAGAGAAGCTACAGACACAAGCATTGTGAGAACCAGAAGAATTGAAAGAAATCTTCCGGCACGGCCTTTAATCTTCATAAATTTTCCTCCTGTCTCCCTAAAGGCAAAAAACGACCTGAAGGGATAATTTTACATATATAGAATATCACAAAAACTGTAAATATTTCAATTAACATTTTACATATATTTAGGGGCAATTATCTGTGCAATTTGCGTTTACTCCTGAGAATGGTCCTCGGAAATTTCAGGAACTGATTCTGTCCCTGCCTGTGTATTTTCCTGCAAGGATTCCTCTGTTTTTTCACTTGACACAAGGTCGGATTCTTGGCTCTTTGCCTGCTTGCAACCGGTGTTCTTCCTGTGTTTCTTTACAATGCACAGCACCGCAAAAAGCACAATTCCCAGCAAGGAAACCGCTACACCCTCATAAAGGCCGCAGGGAGTATACTTCAGTTCAATAGTATGTTCACCTTCAGTAAGTTCAAAGGCAATCAGGCTGTCTCCGACGGGAGTGATTTCCACTTCTTCTCCGTCCACATAGGCTCTGAAACCCTCTGTATACAGCACAGATGTGTAGAAAAGTCCGTCACTCTCCGCACAAACAGTGCCTTTGAGGCCTCTGTCTGTCCATTCCTCTGTTTTCATTGAAGTTGCCCTGAGTTTTTCATAACCTTCTTCAAAAACCTCTTCCTCAAGTCTGACAAGGTAGGCACTTACATTGCTCTTCTTGCCCTCTTCACAATATATTTTTGCACTCAGTTTATCTCCCTTTTTGTATTCACCCAGAGCACCAAGATGTGAGTAATCCTGGTCAATGGTCAGGGCATTTTCTTCGTCACCGTTTACAACAAGTTCAACATCATCAACTGTTGATGAATAGAACACACCATAATAGAGACCGTCTGAGGGAACTTCATAATCAAAGACAAGTTCTGTTTCCTCTTCCTGCTCTGAGAAATCGCAGATATACTTGTGGGTAAAACCTTCTCTGAGGGTTACTTCATCTGAAAGTTCAGGTTCAGACACCGGCTCAACCTCTGTAAGCACAGGCTCCTCTATTCCTGTTGCAAGCCTGAAAATATCGTTCTGTGCATACACCGGCAGATAAGAAGTGTCGTGGAGCTTGTAGTCAAGAAGCTCCTTGTTTGTCATAAAGCCCATAGGAACATAGGCTTTGTTTTCATAAAGAACACATTCATCTGCTGAAGCCACTGTATCAAAATACTTTGTACTCAGAAGAGTTTCTTCTTCTCTGCTGATGAGATACTTGATATTCAGAAACAGGTTTGCAACCGGTGTTCCCTCGTGATATGCATATCTGTTGTTGTTTTTAGAAGCAGCAAGACCAAACTCCGCAAGAAAATCCGTGTATGAATCGTCCACCATAGAGTTAAAGGTTGTGATTGTAAAAAGTGAATACAGGTCTCCGTCATTAAGGGAATAAGGGGCCACAAACTCTGTGCGGTAGATAATATCCTCACTGCTCCTCTCTTTTGCAATATCTGCAAGAGTTTCAACCTGCTCGTAATTTTTTGGATAGTTATCTATTTCGGTTGAACGGACTACCGTGACACCATAGTAGGCACTCAGGGTCATCTCACACACAACAAAAAGACACAGAAGAACTGAAAGTATGCTGTACTTCATCTTGCCTGCTCTGTACAGAATAAAGCCTGTAATGATAACAACCGCGCCTGCAAGAGTAATTGCCACTGAAAGTTTTCTTTGCAGGAAGAAGGCACAGCCCAGATAAAGCACCAGAAGTGATGATGCCAGGATAAAGGTTTTCTTTGAAAAAGAATCAATGAGTGTAAAAGCCCTGTAAGCAAGAACAATCAAAGCAAAGGAGAAAATGAAACTCCATCTGTAATAAACCATTGCAGGGGTGCTCATTCCGTGCCAGATATAATTCAACTGATTGATAACAAAACTCAGCACAAGGAACACAAGCAGACCAAGGCTCACAATTCTTTCTCTGAGTCTTATCTTCTTTGTGAAAACATAGAAAATAATCAGCACAAGACTCAGCACACCGCAGGCAATATTGGGAAGTCCTCCGTCAAAAGTAATGGGCCTTGTGAATGCCAGCAGGTTTGTTGCTGTGCGGAAAATTGCCGAAAGCATATGGAAAAGAGTATTCTCGTCTTTGTATCCGTAAGCGTAGTTTATTTTGAAGGCTGCTGAAAATCCGGACACAGAGCCTGCACTGTCAGAGCTCTGAAGCATCATAAAGGCAGGCACGGTAACCGCTGCAGTAATCATAAAGGCAACCAGAGTATACACAAGCATTCTGCCTGCATTTTTCAGTGAGTGTCTCAGACTTACAAAAGAAACAAGGGTGTAGCAAACGCACACAATCAGCACAAACAGACACACCATATATCCAATGTAGAAACTGCATACTACCGACAAGGCAAGGGAAACTATGTATAAAGAAAACTTATTCTCTTTAAGAACAGAGATAACTCCTGCTATAACCAACGGCATAATTGCCACCGTGTCAAGCCACATCATATTCCAGTAGTAGCCCAGCATATATGCACACAGAGCATACATAAGTGAAAAGGTCACCAATGAAAGGTCATTGCGTCTGAAAAGTTTTCTGAGGAAAACCGCAAAAGACATTCCTGCAATTCCCATTCTCAGCACCACAGTACCTGCCAGAAAAGCCTGAAGCCAGGGTGTTCCCGAAGGCACAAAAACGCTGAGAAGATACAAGGGGCTTGCCACATAGTTCGCTATGATTCCCAGAAAGTTTGCACCGCCGCCCGTGTTCCAGGAATACAGCACCGATGCTCCTTCCTTCAGCATACGCTGATACTCCAGAAGGAAAGGATAATACTGGTGCCAGGAATCCACCACAAGTATCATTCTGTTTCCGAAGGGAAAGAAATCCTTAATGACAAAAACCAGTGACATTATAACCACAGGAGCTAAAAAAGAAAGAATGACAAATATATTCCTGCGGAAAAATCCACCTTCTTTTTTACCTGCAAAGACCCGCTTTTCAGAAACCGTCATAGTACAGTCCTCCTGCCCTGAATTTTACAGAATAATTATACATTGACAGCATAGCAATGTCAAAGAATATAAGTAATAAATAATCCTTTTATCTATTGACCTGTGAAATGGTAATGGTATAATTGAATCAGAAGGATATATTCTGAAAAAACACCGAAAAGGAGAACATAAAATGAAAAAAACCATCCTCAGAGATTACGCAAAACTTCTGGCAATAAAAGGCGTGAACGTGCAGAAAGGCCAGGAAGTTATCATTGTTGCAGAACTTGACCAGCCCGAGTTTGTAAAAATCCTTGTGGAGGAATGCTACCGTGCAGGTGCAGGCAAGGTGAGCGTTGAGTGGACCTATCAGCCCCTGAGAAAACTTGACGTAAGATATCAGAAGGAAAAGGTCCTCTCCCGTGTTGAGGACTGGGAGGTTGAAAAAATCAAGCACAGAGTAAAGACTCTGCCTGCAATGATTTACCTTGAGAGTGAAGATCCCGACGGACTCAAGGGCATAAATCAGAAGAAAATGGCAAAGTGTCTTGGAATCCGCCGCGGTGTTTTCAAACCCTACAGAGACGAAATGGACAACAAGTACCAGTGGTGCATTGCCGCAGTTGCAGGTAAAGCCTGGGCAAAGAAGGTATTCCCCGATGTACGCACATCAGTTGCAGTTGAGAAACTGTGGGAGGCTATCCTCTACACTTCCCGCGCACAGGGTGACGGCATAAAGAATTGGGAAGAGCACAACGCCGACCTGAAAAACAGATACGAATATCTGAATTCACTGGGAATTACAGAACTTCACTACACAAGCGCAAACGGCACAGACCTGACTGTAGGACTTCTGCCTCAGGGCAGATTTATGGGCGGCAGTGACACACTGCTTAACTCAGATGTGGAATACAATGCAAACATTCCTTCTGAGGAGGTTTTCACTTCTCCTGACAGAAACCGCGCTGACGGCGTTGTTTATTCCTCTATGCCCCTTTCCTATCAGGGTGCTCTCATTGAAAATTTCTGGTTCAGATTTGAAGGCGGCAAGATTGTGGAAGCCCACGCGCAAAAGGGTGAGGAACTCCTTAATTCTATTCTCGATACTGACGAGGGTGCACGCTACTTAGGCGAATGTGCTCTTGTTCCCTATGATTCACCTATCCGCAACTCAGGTATTCTTTTCTACAACACTCTCTTTGACGAAAACGCTGCCTGTCACCTTGCATTCGGTGAAGGCTTCAGTGCCTGTGTTCACGATTACGAAAAATACACTCTGGAAGAAATCAGAGAAATGGGTATCAACAACAGTATTGTCCACGTGGACTTTATGATTGGCACAAAAGACCTGTGCATCACCGCAAAAACTGAAGACGGCAGGGAAGTTCCCATCTTCAGAGACGGCAACTGGGCATTCTGATTCATCCGTAAAACAATATGAAGGGAGCGGTATTATGAAAAAACTCAGAAATTCTCTTGCCATTTTCACAGGAGTTTTAATCTTTGTTCTCTCGGTTATTTCAGCCTTTTCTGCTCAGGAACCTCCCTGTGTTTATCTTTCTGTTCTGGGTGACTCCATTGCATCAGGTTACGGTCTCAAAGACCTTGAAAGCAGTTATGCAGCAGAAGTTTCAAAAGAAAAGCATTACAGCCTAAGCAATGATGCAGTGGACGGTCACACTACCACAGACCTGCTGTGGGTAGTATGCCACGATTCGGTTGCCCGCGAGGGACTTGAAAAAGCAGACCTTGTTGCAATCTCTATAGGTGGAAACGATATTCTTCAGCTTCTGCTGAATTCCAACACAACCGCTCTGCTGGATATTCTTTCAAACGGCGCACAGTCCCAATATGTGAAGAATGCAGTAAGCGTTGCCACTGAAAAGCTGCTTTTCTCCTGTATGGAAATCCGTTCTCTGAATCCTGATGTTCCTATTATTCTGCAGACTCAGTACAATCCTCTTTATGCACACGAGCAGTATAAGCAGTTTGCTTCTTTTGCAGACAAACTGGCTCCTGCCTTTGCAGATGTCCTGAACTATGTTTCAGAAGAACTCGGAAATATTTACATTGCCGACGTATACACCGCCTTTGATAATTACTACAAAGAAACCGGTGACTACAGCGTTATTCAGGCAGACGGTATCCACCCCTCAGAAACAGGCCACGACCTGATTGCTCAGGTGATTCTTCCGATAATAGACAGACTTGAGAGTGAAGGCATTGTCCCCATTGCCTACGAAACCTACTATCTTCTGGGAGACCCCGATGCCTCAGGTACAGTTACAATCAGCGATGCTACTATGATTCAGAAATACATTGCAAGGATTGTAATCTTCAAGGACAAAGTGGTACGCATGTGCGCAGATGCTGACGAGGACGGACTGGTCACCATCAAGGACGCCACCGCAATCCAGAAGCACCTGGCAAAACTTACCACTGATTCTTCCATAGACACATATATCCCCTATATCACAGAATAAATCAATCATCACCTTCTGTTCTCCTGAGCTGAGTGCTCAGGAGAACTTTGTTTTTATGCACAAATTTTCACCCT
Source organism: Ruminococcus sp. (assembly GCA_045540595.1). GTDB lineage: Bacteria > Bacillota > Clostridia > Oscillospirales > Acutalibacteraceae > Ruminococcoides. The sequence goes on along the minus strand of JAZQHL010000144.1, from coordinate 8,426 downwards.
GAAAATCTACACTCTGATTCTGTCTAAATTGTTAAAATAATATTGACAAAAATCGTCTAATATTTTAGACTTAGTATATAAAGTTACTCTACAGGAGGTATTCATATGAAAAAACTTTCAGCATTGATTCTTGCAATTATACTCATCATCTCTGCTTTTGCAGGGGCAATTCCGACAAGCGCTGCAAAAGCAGACAAGCTTGCACCCCTCAGCGCAAAGTCAGACACCGCTCCTCTGGGTGATTATTTCGAGCCTTGCTATAACGAGCCTATGGACATATTCAACATATTATTCGGAGATGCAGATATGGACGGTGCCTTAACCATCAAGGACGCAACCCTCATTCAGAAAGCAATTGCTGTGCTTGTGTATCTCAGTGACGAATCCCTCATGCTTGCAGATGTTACGGGAGATAACTATGTTTCCATAAACGATGCCACTGCCATACAGAAGCACGTGGCAGGACTTGAAAAGACCTTCCCTGTTTATGCAGAATTTGCCTTCCCCGAAGGCAGCAATACAACCACCTACTCCTGCACAGGCTCAGGTTATGCAGAAATCCGTTTCACCATCACAGAGCCTGATATGTATTTCATCAGCCATGGCTCAAGCAGCAAAAAAAATGTGCAGGCATTTCTCTGTGATGAAAACGGCTGCTATATCGCCACAGGATACAACAGCTATGTATCTGACAGGTTTTATTTCGGTGGAAACCCCTTATTCCTCAAATACTTTGAAGAAGGAACATACAGAATCATACTTTACACCACAGTTGATGGCGGTTATTCCAACCAGGAGCTCAGAATAAGCCCCGCCAAGGATTTTCTGGAAATCGACAAAACCTCCGCACTGCCTCTGAAAACAGGTGAAACAGTAACTCACCACTGCACAAATATGGACGAAGTTATGAAGGTTTACAAATTCAGAAATGATTCAGAGGTTGACGATGCTCTCATTCTGAACGCTGTTGCAGATGACAACCTGCAGCTCTACATCTACACCGAAGACCTTGAATGTCTGGGGTATTTTGGTGATATAGAAAAAAACGTCTCTGTTCTGATTGACCCTTCCCACCTGAAAGATAATGAATATTTCTACATACTTGCTTATGCAGGCTTAGATATCAGAATTGACCTGACCCTTGACACCATGACTCAGTACCTTCTGAAAAACAGTAAGTACCTTGAGTACAACACTCCTGCCACAATCACCTCAAAAGCCTTCGAATACATTGACACCACGGGCTATCTTTCCGAGGGCCATTTCAGCAATGAAGGCTTCAACTTCACTCCTGCTTACGATGGATATTTCAGCTTCAAGGCAGATTCCTCGTTCACATCAACAGATTCCAACCCCTTGATTATCAACCTTACTGTATGTGACGAAAGAATAATGAACTACGATGAAAACAGCATACTCGCCACAAAAACAATGGTCTTTGAAAAATCAGGCTCTGACTATGTAACCGCCTATCTGGAAGAAGGCAGAACCTACTATATCTACAGTACAGTTGCAACAACAGGTATTCTGCATTCGCTTACCGTCACCCCCTCAGCCTGCACTGAAGAGGACCACCTGCAGTCAGGCTCAACACCTCCGAAGCCCGTTGATATCAAAGAAGCAGAAGCGCTGTTTGTGGGTGACACAAAGGTGCTCAGCATAAACTATGAAAACGGTGAAATACTCTACAGATTTGATGCAACTGCTGATGAAGAGCTTGTGTTCTTCTCTGAAGGTGATTCTGACCCTCTCATCAACATCTATGATAAATACGGCAACCACATTGTCTATGAGGACGATATAGACTACTACAACAACGAACTGAACTTTGCTCTTTACGGCAAGGTTGACGCAGGTGAAACCTACTACATCGGAATCGCCTGCCACGATGAAACCGCAAAAGAGATGAAATTCTCCTTAATCAAAGAAAAGGATTACATTTACGGATAAGCCTTATATGCACAACAAAACCCCTGTGAACATCTTTTCACAGGGGTTTACTTATATCAGGATAAGAAAAGCATCATAACAGGCATTGTGAGAATACTCAGCACAGTGCCCAGCAACACACAGCTGCCTGCGGTTTCCTGACCTTTGTCTGCAAGCTCTGCAAAGCTCAGCACGTTGCTTGCAATGGGACAGCAGAAGAGTATAAAGGAAAGCTGTTTTATGAACTCGTCAACAGGCAGAAAATACACCAGCGCAAACACTGCAAGGGGTACTGACATCTGCTTGAGTATTACTATAATATACTGTCTGAAGTTCAGAAAAACCGCTTTTGCTCTGGTGGCGCCCAATCTCATTCCCAGTATGGTCATACAAAGAGGAGTCGAGATTTTTCCGCCTAAGGACACTGCCTCAGACAAAAGGGAAGGAAGTTTTACACTCAGCACAAAGAGCACAAATGCAACTATAAAGGAAATTGTGGAAGGATTCAGGATAAGCCGCTTTGCCTGTATGTACTTTCTGTCTTTTGTGAGGATATAGAGCACAAGTGTCCAGCACAGAAGATTCATTGCAAGAGTAAACACAAGGCAATAAACCGCTGCATCCGAGCGGGTGGGAAACAACCTCTCAACAACAGGAATTCCAAAGAATCCGCAGTTACCAAGCACCAGAGCTATGTTGTAAACTCTGTAGTCGGGATTCTCTGCACTGCGTTTTCTGAAAAGAAAATAAAACAGCATCAGGAAGCCAAGCTGACCTGCAAGAGCAATAATAAAGAAGATAAACAGATTCAGAAGCAAGCCTGCAGAAAAATCCGCCTTATCAAAGGAATAGAAGGTCAGGCAGGGCTGACACACATACAGAAGCACCTTTGCAAAAGCAGGGATAGCGTCCTTTTTCACCAGCTTTGACTTTATCAGCAGAAAGCCGGGCAAGGCATACATAAGCAGAAGCGCCACGGAAGAAACAGTAGTTGTAAATATCATATAATCACCGCAAGTATTGTACCACGGAAAAGAGAAAGACACAACAGGAAAAATTATCACAGAAAAACGCAATATGGGCTGTTATTATGCACTGAAGTATGGTAAACTATATCTGTATAAAAAATTTTTGAGAATTTTTAAAAAATATGCAACCAAAAGAAACAGAAGTTGTCCTTTATATTGACGGCTTGTGTACAAGGAGTACCGATGGACGATAAAACAATCATTGAGCAATATTGGAACAGGGACGAAAAAGCCCTTGAGAATACTGCCTCCAGATACGGCTCATACTGCACTAAAATATCGTTTAATATCCTCTGCGACCTTTCTGATGCAGAAGAAAATGTAAACGATACATATATGCAGGCGTGGAAGTCAATTCCACCTGCCCGTCCCGACTCCCTTATGGCTTATCTGGGAAAGACTGCCCGCAACCTGGCACTGAACAAACTGAAAGCACGCAACGCTCTCAAGCGCACCGCTGACAGCACAAGCGTTTCTCTTGATGAACTGGATTTGTACACACCATCGTCAGTGAATGTTGAAAATGAAACCGAAATGAAAAACCTGAGCCGATGCATCTCAGACTTCCTTTACACTCAGAAAGAGGATATGCGCCATGTGTTTGTGTGCAGGTACTTCTACTGCGAAAGCATTGAAGACATTTCAGGCAGATTCGGATTTTCAGCCAGCAAGGTGAAATCTATGCTTATGAGAGTCCGTGAGCGGTTGAGAACACACCTTGAGAAGGAGGGCTACGACTATGGCAAATGAAGTGATGGCAAGGGCTATCACAGGGATTGATGATAAACTGATAACCGATGCATATTCCGCATCACACAAAAAGAGAAACCTTAAGCCCCTTTACAGCATAGGTGCTATGGCGGCTTGTCTGGTGCTGATACTCACCGCAGTGTTTGCCCTCTCCCCCAAAGGCACACAGATTTATCTTTATTCAGAGAAGGTTACAGATACTCCCTGCATAGTAAACGAAGTATCTCCTGTATCCTCCTCAACAAGAATAAAAACTCAGGAACTCACCATTCCTTTTGATATAAAACTCACAGGTGAAACAAAAATCACCTGCTCAGAAGGCACAATGAAACTCTGCGGAGTAAATCAGGATACTCTGTTTTACTCGGGCAGCAGTTTCCTTGCAGAAAAGGAAATTGCAAAAAAGGAGCTTTCTCTTTACTGGACTATCGAAAGTCCTGAAAAGACAGAAACCTACACCCTCACCCTTGAGGGTACAAAAACAGAGATTCTGACTCTTGAATATGACGAAGAATCTTACAACTGGTCGGTTTTTATTGAAAAATAAAAATAAAAAATTTTAAAAAACAAAGGAGAAATCACATCATGAAAAGAATTATCGCAGTACTTATGGCAGCAATGCTCATGCTCTCTCTGGTAGCATGCGGCGGTGGCACAGACACAACAACAGCTCCCGCTTCCACAATCGCATCTCCCCTTGAGATCCTCAACACTGTATGGGCAACCTACGCAGACGAAGAGAAGTTCCCCGCAGCAGGCGGCGACATGACAGAAGAGAACATGAACATGGAAGGCCCCGGCGTATACGGTCTTGCTGACACAGAGGCTCTCGACGCTACTCTCGGCTTCCCCGCAGCTTCCGTTGCAAAGATCGACTCTGCTGCTTCCCTTATGCACATGATGAACGCTAACACCTTCACATGCGGCGCTTACCACCTTGTAAACGCAGCTGACAAGGATGCAGTTGTAGAAGAGCTCAAGACAAACATCTCCGGCAGACAGTGGATGTGCGGCTTCCCCGACAAGCTCGTTATCGTAGCAGTTGAGGATTACCTTGTTTCCTACTTCGGCAACGGTGAGATCGTTGACAACTTCACAGCAAAGCTCACAACATCTTACACACAGGCAACAGTTGTTTGCGAGGAGTCTCTCGTAGCATAATCTGACACCTGTCACACAAAAACTATAATATCAAGAGTGGAGTAAAACTATGTTATTCTCAAGCATACCCTTTCTCTTTTACTTTTTACCAATCGTAATACTGCTTTACTTTGCAGTCCCCAAAAAGCTTAAGAATCTGGTTTTACTCCTCTCAAGCCTGTTTTTCTACGGCTGGGGAGAGCCCAGATTCCTCATCTTCATGCTGATATCCATAGCACAGGGTTATGTGTTCGGATTGCTCATAGAAAAACACCAAGGCACGAAGCGGTCAAAAGTGTTTTTGACCGCTTCTGTTATTTTTTCCCTGGGACTTCTGGGCTACTGCAAGTATGCAGACTTCTTCATCGAAAACTTCAACATACTGACAGGTATGTCTGTACCCCTTCTGGGAATTGCACTTCCTATCGGCATAAGCTTCTATACATTCCAGATTCTGAGCTACGCAGTAGATGTTTACCGCGGTGATGCAAAGGCTCAGAGAAACTTCATAAACCTTGCGGCTTATATCGCAATGTTCCCTCAGCTTATCGCAGGTCCCATTGTCAGATATTCTGACATTGCTCTGCAGCTTGAGGAGCGTACCCACAGCTTTGAAAAGGTAGCCGAGGGTATCCGACGCTTTGTGCTGGGATTTTCCAAGAAAATCCTTATTGCAAATGTACTGGGAGAACTGGTTGCAACCTTCAAGGCATCAGACGACAAATCCGTTCTCTTCTACTGGATGTATGCCTTTGCATACCTCTTCCACATTTACTTTGACTTCTCAGGCTACAGTGATATGGCAATCGGTCTGGGAAAAATCTTTGGCTTTGACTTTATCGAAAACTTCAACTACCCCTACATTTCAGGCTCAATCACCGAATTCTGGAGACGCTGGCACATTTCACTGGGCTCCTGGTTCAGAGATTACCTGTATATCCCTATGGGCGGCAACCGTGTTTCCACAATCCGCCACCTCTTCAATATCCTTGTGGTATGGATGGCAACAGGTTTCTGGCACGGTGCGGCATGGAACTTCATTCTCTGGGGACTTATGTTTGCAGTTCTTCTTACTATAGAAAAGCTCTTCCTGCTGAAAGGGCTCAAGAAACTCAGGGTACTCAATCACATTTATGTTATGTTCTTTGTAATCATAAGCTTTGTGCTGTTTGACTCTCTGAGCATTACAGATGCAGCAAAGAACATCGGCGCAATGCTGGGCGCAGGAAACCTTCCCCTTATTTCAGCAGAAGCCTTGTACTACCTTAAATCCTACGCAGTTGTGCTTATTATAGGCGCTGTAGGCTCAACTCCCCTGCCCGCTTTCCTTGCAAACAAAGCAAAAACAATTAAGGGCGGCACAGTTGTTATGAACATTATTGAGCCTGTTGTGATTATCGGTCTGCTTACAGTCTGCACCGCATTCCTTATTGACGGATCCTTCAATCCGTTCCTTTATTTCAGATTCTGAGGAGGGATACTGTATGTCAACAAAACTCAAAACAATCATTCTGACAGTTCTTTGTGCAGTGTTCATCTTCGGATTCCTCATCTGGGGACTTATTGCTCCTGACGGAGAAATCTCCACAAGTGAGCGCAGACCTCTGGCAAAATTCCCGAAACTCAGCATTGAAACAATTATGTCAGGCAAGTTTATGTCAGAGTTTGAAACCTACACCCTGGACCATTTCCCTCTGAGAGACAACTTCCGTACACTGAAATCCCTGACTGCCTTCTATGTGTTCAACCACAAGGACAACAACGACATCTTCATCACAGAGGGTCACGCCTCGAAACTTGATTATCCTCTGAATAAAGATTCAGTGAATCACGCCACAGAACGTTTTCAGTATGTTTACGACAGTTATCTGAAGGACAATTGCGGAAACATTTATCTGTCGGTTATTCCCGACAAAAACTACTTCATGGCAGAAAAAAACAACTATCCTGCCATTGATTACAATGCTATGATTTCTCAGATTACAGAGAATATGGACTACGCACAGTATATTGATATTACAGGCAAGCTTGAACTTTCCGACTACTACACCACAGACTCTCACTGGAAGCAGGAGGAAATCCTCCCTGTTGCACAGTATCTTGCAGAGAATATGGGTGTTACCCTGAAGGGTGAATACACTGAAACCAAGGTGGAAACTCCCTTCTACGGTGTATACTCAGGTCAGTCTGCCCTGCCCCTGAAGGCAGACACCATCACCTACCTTGAAAACGAATACACAGACAGTTACAAAGTATATGACTATGAAACTGACTCCTACATTCCTGTTTACTACACAGAAAACCTCAAGGGCAACGACCCTTACGAGATGTACCTTGCAGGTCCCAAGTCCCTGCTTGTGATTGAAAACCCCAAGGCAGAAACCGAGAAGGAACTGATTATTTTCAGAGATTCCTTCACAAGTTCTCTGGCACCACTTCTGTGTGAGGGCTACTCAAAGGTGACACTTGTGGATATCCGTTACCTCTCCCCTGAGATGCTCTCAAACTTCATAACGTTTGAAGGTCAGGACGTACTCTTTATTTACAGCACATCAGTGCTCAACAACAGTATCACAATCAAATAAAATCCAAGGCTCCCTCCTTGAGGGAGCTGGCAAAACTGCAGGTTTTGACTGAGGGAGTAAAATCCACTGCTGTAATTTACTCCTCCCGTCTGTGCTACGCACAGCCACCCTCCTCACAAGGAGGGCTCTTTCACCTTTGATACAAACAACAGCTCAGCATCCTTAAAAAGGAAACTGAGCTGTTTTACTTTTATAAAAATTATTCAATTACAAGTTCCACAGGACAGTGGTCAGAGCCGAAAATATCAGAGTGGATTTTTGCACTCACAAGTCTGTCTTTCATACTGCCTGAGGTTACAAAGTAGTCAATACGCCAGCCTGCGTTCTTCTCTCTTGCGTGGAAGCGGTAGGACCACCAGGAGTATGCACCCTCCAGGTCGGGGTAGAAATGACGGAAGGTGTCGATGTATCCTGCCTCCATCACCTTGGAGAATTTCTCTCTTTCCTCATCGGTAAAACCTGCGTTCTTTCGGTTTGTCTTGGGATTTTTAAGGTCAATTTCCTTGTGGGCAACGTTAAGGTCACCGCAATATATCACAGGCTTTTTTTCCTGCAGTTTATTGATATAAGCAAGGAAATCCTCTTCCCACTTCATTCTGTAATCAAGCCTTTTCAGACCGTCCTGAGAATTGGGCACATAAACTGTGATGAAGTAAAAATCCTCGTACTCCAGTGTAATCACTCTGCCCTCGTGGTCGTGCTCGTCAATGCCCATTCCGTAAGTTACCGCCAAAGGCTTAAGTCTTGTAAAGATTGCTGTGCCCGAGTAACCCTTTTTATCTGCATAATTCCAGTAGCAGTGGTAGCCCTCGGGAGCAAAATCAATCTGACCTTCCTGAAGCTTTGTCTCCTGCAAGCAGAAGAAATCCGCATCAAGACTTCTGAAAATATCCTCAAAGCCTTTGGTCATAACCGCTCTGAGTCCGTTTACATTCCAGGAAATAAATTTCATACATTTCTCCTTAACACTGTATAGGCTCCCTCTAAGAGGGAG
>JAZQHL010000143.1:0-12353 GCA_045540595.1 Ruminococcus sp. | reverse complement strand
CAATTTTTTGATGAGCCCCCTGTGGTACTCCTTGACGATGTTCTCTCTGAAATTGATAAAAACAGACAGGAATTCCTGCTAAGGAATACAAGAGGTTGTCAGACCTTTATCACAGGCTGTGAAGTTCCTGTTTATGAAAATGAAAACTCAAAAATATTTACTATAGAAAAAGGCGAGGTCAGATAAATGTATTTGCATCTGGGTCAGGAAACGGTTGTTGACAGTAAAAATATAGTCGGTATCTACGATATGGATACATCTACTGTTTCAAAATGGTCCAGAGATTATCTGAGCAGAGCTGAAAAAGAAGGCAGGGTTGTGAACGTTTCCTTTGAATTGCCGAAATCTTTTATTGTATGTAAAGAGATAAAAGACGGTGAGGAAAAAGAAATTGTTTACATCAGTCCTCTGAGTTCACAGACATTGCTCAGAAGAACTCAGAGTACACAGTTGATTACCTGATTTTTATAGTGAATTAATTAATAATATATTTCCAAAAATCTGAAAGTATTTCATTTCAGATTTTTATGGTAATAAAAAATAAAAGGAGGATGTGTATGAACAAAGAAAGACAGAAATGTCCTTATTGCTCAAGAAAAATCAATTATACATCAAGACTTCTTGAACACGGAGAAGCAGAGCACGATTGTCCTCATTGCAACAAAACTTCAAAAATAACCCAGAATCCCAATATATGGATTCTTCTTATTCTGTGCAGTATGGTTGCAATCTTCATAATGATTTTTTATTTTACATCTGCAAATGTTATTCAGAACGCTTACAATAATGAAGAAAAATATGCTTTTCTTGTGGCACTTTTCTTTGGAAAAAGTAAAGAAATCAAGTGGATGATATGGGAATTGATTCCTTTTATAGCATTCTTCTTCTTATCTCCTCTTTATATAGAATTTCTTCCTTTGAAAAGATTTATGGAGCAGACTCCTTCAAACATAGATTTATCTGTTCCTGTAAGTTCTTCTTCCCGTGGTGATAAACCTACAGGCAGAACAAGAAATATTCCAAAACCTCACACTACATCATTTAAAGGAGTGTATGAAGATATTTCATCTTCATCAGACGGAGTTGATAAGACAAGGGCTTTTAGAATGTCTGATATGGAACAGCCGGAAAAAATGACGGATGTAAGCCATGTATCAACTTCAAAATCTGAGTCATACTCAAGTGATGTTCCTCTTCGCAGAGTCAATCACGAGCAGGTAAGAGAGTATACTCCCAGAGCTGAGCGTGTAAGCAGTGAAACTCCTGCATCAAAGCCTCAGCCCCAGAGAGATAAAAAGCCTGCACAGAACAAGAATTTTTCAGGTAACAGAAAATTCTGATAATTAAGTTATTACAGGCAGTTTTCGCCTTAATATAGTAAGTACGGATAAAGAAATATTTTGAAACCTTATAACAGGAGGTTATGATTTTGGATAACGAAAATTTAGTTTATGGTGAAATCGAAAACACTAAGGTAGAAACAGAATACGATGCGGACGAAATACAGGTCTTAGAAGGTCTGGAGGCTGTAAGAAAGCGTCCCGGTATGTATATCGGCTCTACAGGTCCCAGAGGACTTCATCATCTTGTATATGAAATTGTTGATAACTCTATCGACGAAGCACTGGCAGGATACTGCACAAAGATTGATGTTTCCATTATGCCCGGCAATATTATCCGCGTTCAGGATAATGGACGTGGTATTCCTGTAGGTATCAACCAGAAAACAGGTCTGCCTGCTGTAACCGTTGTATTTACTGTTCTTCATGCAGGCGGTAAGTTCGGTGGCGGAAGCTATAAAGTATCAGGCGGTCTGCACGGTGTTGGTGCTTCTGTAGTTAATGCTCTGTCTGAGTGGCTTGAAGTAAAAGTCTGTGACGGAGAATATGAATATACCCAGCGTTTTGAGAGAGGTCACGAGTGTGCTCCCCTCAAAAAAGGCAATCCCACTACGGAGAGAGGTACAACAGTTCTCTTTAAAGCAGACACAGAAATTTTCCAGGAAACAGATGTGTATGATTACACAATTCTTGAGACAAGACTCCGTGAGCAGGCTTTCCTTAATGCAGGTGTACATATTGAACTCCGTGATGAGCGTGATTCTGAAAATATCATTGCAAAGAACTTCCTTTATGAGGGCGGTATCCGTTCTTATGTAGAATTCCTTAACAAAAAGCGTTCAGTAGACCCCATTCATCCTGAGGTTATATATTTTGCTGCCGCAAATGCAGAGGATACAGCATCTGTTGAGATTGCAATGCAGTACACAGAAAGTTACAACGAACTTATGCTTTCCTTTGCAAATAACATCAATACCGTAGACGGCGGTACACACGAGGAAGGTTTCAAACGAGCACTGACCCGTGTAATGAACGATTACGCACGAAAATTCAATAAACTCAAGGATAATGACGCAAATCTTTCAGGTGAAGATATCAGAGAAGGTCTCTGTGTAATTATCTCTGTAAAAGTAAAAGAGGCTGAGTTTGAAGGTCAGACCAAAACAAAACTTGGTAACACCGAGGTAAGAGGACTGGTTGATAAACTTATTTCTGATAAGCTTATGACTTTCCTTGAAGAAAACCCGGCTGTTGCAAAGACTATCTTTGACAAAGCACTTGCTTCTCAGCGTGCAAGAGAAGCTGCAAGAAAAGCAAGAGAAAGTGTAAGACGTAAATCTGCACTTGAGAGTGCAAAACTTCCCGGTAAACTTGCAGACTGTCAGAGTAAGGATACAAGCATTACAGAAATTTACATCGTAGAGGGTGACTCTGCGGGTGGTTCTGCAAAGAACGGCAGAGACAGACGTTATCAGGCTATTCTGCCTCTCTGGGGTAAAATGCTGAACGTTGAGAAAAGCCGTATCGATAAGGTTTACGGCAATGATAAACTCCAGCCTGTTATCACAGCACTTGGCTGCGGTATCGGTGATGAATTTGATTTAAGCAAACTCCGTTATAACAAAGTTATCATTATGGCCGATGCTGACGTTGACGGTCAGCATATCCGTACACTGCTTCTGACTTTCTTCTTCCGTTATATGAAACCTCTCATTGAAGAAGGTCATGTATACATAGCACAGCCTCCTCTTTACAGAATTACTCCCAAGGGTAAGAAAGAGCACCGATATGCTTATTCTGATGTTGAACGCGACCAGATTATTGCTGAAGTAGGAGGTAAGCCTGATGTCCAGAGATATAAGGGTCTTGGTGAAATGGACTACGAACAGCTCTGGGAAACTACAATGAATCCCGAAACAAGAACTATGCTGAGAATTGAACTTCAGGACGCTGCTCAGGCAGACGAAACCTTCTCTATCCTTATGGGTGACAAGGTTGAGCCCAGACGTGAGTTTATTGAGCAGAACGCAAAGTATGTTCAGAATCTTGATATTTAATTGGGAAGGAGAGTGTAAATAATGGCTAAAAAAGATAAAACCTATGAAATTGACGAAAGCGCATTTGCCAATACGAAAATCATTGATGTTGACGTTAACAGAGAAATGCGTCAGTCCTTCCTTGATTACTCAATGTCTGTTATTGTTTCCCGTGCTCTTCCCGATGTACGTGACGGTCTGAAACCTGTTCACAGAAGAATTCTTTACACTATGTATGAGAAGGGACTTGCTCCTGAGAAGCCTTACAGAAAATGTGCGGATACAGTTGGTTCCGTACTGGGTTCATATCACCCTCACGGTGACGCATCTGTTTACGATGCAATGGTACGTCTTGCACAGGATTTCTCTATGAGATATATGCTGGTTGACGGTCACGGTAACTTCGGTTCTGTTGACGGCGATCCCCCTGCTGCATACCGATACACTGAGTCAAGAATGAGTAAGATTTCTACAGAAATGCTTGCTGATATTGATAAAGATACAGTTGACTTTATGCCCAACTTCGACGACCGTCTGGAAGAGCCTACTGTTCTTCCTTCACGTTTCCCTAATCTCCTGGTAAACGGCTCTAACGGTATCGCTGTTGGTATGGCAACAAACATTCCTCCTCACAATCTTGGTGAAGTTATCGATGCTATGTGTATGCTTATTGATAACCCCGACACTGAAATTGCAGAACTTATGGAATGTATGCCCGGTCCTGATTTTCCCACAGGTGCTATGATTATGGGCAGAAGCGGAATCCGCGCTGCTTATATGACAGGACGTGGCAAGATTACTGTTCGTGCAAGAGCAGAAATTGTTGAAACAAAGAACGGCAGATTCAAGATTATTGTCAACGAACTTCCTTATCAGGTAAACAAAGCAAGACTCATTGAGCATATTGCTGACCTTGTAAATGAAAAACGTCTTGAGGGTATTTCAAACATTGAAGACCACTCTGACAGAAGCGGTATGCACATTGAAATTGACGTAAAGCGTGATGCATCTGCACAGGTTGTGCTGAATCAGCTTTATTCATATACTCAGCTTCAGACAACCTTCGGCGTAATTATGCTGGCAATTGTAAACGGTGAGCCTAAGATTCTGAATCTCAAGGAAATGCTTACTAATTACATTGATTTCCAGGAAGAAGTTATTACCAGACGTACAGCCTTTGACCTTAAGAAGGCTGAAGAGAGACTTCATATTCTGGAAGGTCTGAAGATTGCTCTTGATAACATCGATGAGGTTATTGCTACAATCCGTGCAAGTAAGGATACACCCGATGCTGTCAGCAACCTGATGGAAAAATTCGGACTCACTGAGATTCAGGCTCAGGCTATTGTTCAGATGAGACTCCGTCAGCTTACAGGTCTTGAGCGCACAAAGATTGAAGATGAAATCAAAGAGCTGGAGATTAAAGTTGCAGATTTCAAGGATATTCTTGCAAGCAAGGAAAGACGTCTGCAGATTGTAAAGACCGAGGCAATTGAAATCAGAAACAAGTATTCTGATGACAGAAGAACAGAAATTTGTTCTATCAGCGGTGAGGTTGATATTGAAGACCTTATTCCTGAGGAGCAGTGTGTTGTTACATATACAAGATTCGGTTACATTAAGCGTCAGACTACTGACACCTACAAGCTCCAGAATCGTGGAGGCAGAGGTGTTGCAGGTATGACCAGACGTGAAGAAGACGTGGCAACCGAACTGATGATTACAGGCAGCCATGATTATATCCTCTTCTTCTCAGACAGGGGAAGGGTTTACAGACTCAAGTGCTACGAGATTCCCGAGGGAAGCCGTCAGTCAAAGGGTATGAACATTGCAAACCTGCTTCCCATTACTGCTGATGAGAAGATTACATCTATGATTCGTGTACCTGAGTTTGCAGAGGATAAGTACCTTATTATGGTAACACGTCAGGGTATTATCAAGAGAATTTCCCTTGAAGCATATAATACAAACCGCAAAGGCGGTCTGATTGCTCTTGAACTTAACGAGGGCGACGAGCTTGCCTGGGTACGTATGACAGATGGTGATGATTCTATTATCATTGCTACAAAGAAGGGCTTTGCAATCCGCTTTATGGAGACAGATGTACGTCCTATGGGTCGTCTTGCCCGGGGTGTACGTGCAATCAGACTTCGTGAAGGTGACGAGGTTATAGGTATGTCTGTAGCCCGTGAAGGCGGCAAGGTGCTGACCGTATCTGAAACAGGTTACGGCAGACTTTCTGAGATTGATAACTACAGACTCCAGTCAAGAGGCGGTAAGGGTATCATCAACTATCACGTTGCAAAGTACGGCGATGTGGCATCAATCAAGGTGGTTGACCTTGACGATGACGTTATCCTTGTAGCTGAAGATGGTGTAATCATCAGAATTCTTGCAAGTTCAATCCGAGTTTGTGCCCGTCCTTCTAAGGGTGTTACAGTAATGCGTATCAAGGAAGGCAACAAGGTAGTTGCCGCTGCACGTGCTCCCCACGAGGAAGATGAAGCAGTAATTCTTGAGGCAGAAGAAATCGACCCCGAGGAAGAAGCAGCAGATGCAGTAATTGACGAGGTTGAAGAAGTTATCGAGGAAACCGAAGAAACTGCTGAGGAATAATTATCTACAAATATTAAACAAAGAACTAAAAAAGGAAGCGGTGCACACAGCACTGCTTCCTTTTTATATTATCAACTTTTATAACATTTTGACATTTTACTACTTTAGTACTAAAGTAGTAAAATGATATTGACTCTTTGATTTGCATATACTATAATATAGATGAAGGAGCTACCGATAGACGGTTAGCTCTCAAAGATTAGTGATAAAGAATAACCGCTAAAGTTTGGTCGCTTGGGCGGTTATTTCTTTTTTATTATAGTCACTACTGCGACAATAATTGTTACAATCAAGGAACAAAACAAAAACAAGGTTTCGTATGTAACCATAGCAACCACCCTCCTTTCTATGGGAGGGTAAAGAAAATCCCTCCTTAAGCAGAGGGCTAACCGCCTACCGTTATGGTAGCTCCAATGGTACGTATGTACCAACAGTATAATAACATAATCAGATTCTTGTTTCAATATATGTTACTAAATTGAAATAAACCGCTGTATGAATGTAGAAATCATACAGCGGTTTAGTTATTTCAGAAGATTATTCGGTTTTGTTTTCTGAGTTGTCAGCAGTTGTTTCATCTGCTGATTATTCATTTTCTTCTACAGTTTCATCTGAATCAGAAGCGATTTCTTTTTCTTCAGTATCTGATACTTCAGAATCAGACTCTTCAGTTGATTCTTTTGTTTCAGCTGAATCAGAAGCTTCTGCATTTTCAGAAATTTCGCCTTCGATAAGTTCTGTCTTTGGCTTTTTCTCGTAAAGTTTAACTGTGAACAGCCATACTACAGGGTAAGCAAACTTCTTTTCTCTGAACTTCTTGCTTGTGAGCAGACACATTGCTGCAAAGATTACAAGAGCCAGAATAAATGCTGCCATACCTACTGTGAAGCCGTCAGGAACATAGGAGAATTTTACAGTGTGAACGCCTTTTGTGAGTTTAACTGCACAAACACCGCCTCCAACTGCAACTACCTCAGCGTCTTTGCCGTCAACCTGTACGCTCCAGCCTTTTTCATAAGGAATGGAAGTATACAGCAGACCGTCACGGTTTGCGTCAACTGTACCCTCAAGCACAGTGTCTGTGGCCTTTGTTGCCTGCATTGTGCTTGCACCTAAAATCTCAATGCCCTTTTCAAAGACATCTTTGTTGAGTGCATAGCAGTATGTGCGTACAGAGGAAGAAGATTTTTCAGGGTCAATATCACAGTAAAGTGATACTTTTTCTCCTGCTTTAACTTCACCTATGCTGAACATAAAGGGCTGTTTTACATTCATAGAGAAAATGCTGCTATCATTCAGATACACATTACCTGTGCTCTTTGCACCGCTTACATAGTAGTATCCGCAAAGGAAGGAATCCTCCTCAGGATAATAGTTGAATTTGATGTGCTTTGCAGAGGTCTTATCCTTTGCAGTGAAGGAGTAAACACCTTCAGCAGTTTTACTGTAAGAGAGAAGGTCACTGCTTGAGTGGCCTACATCAGTAACTGTAAGCTGAGTATACAGAGGCTCTTCAATGCCGGTTGCCATTTTCCAGAATTCAATCTGGCTGTCAAAGGGATTTGTAGTGGAATCCTTGACATTGAAATACTCAAGAGCAGAATTTGAAAGGAAGCCCATGGGCAGGTAAGCTGTGTTCTCATAAAGAGTAACGTTGCCTGAACGGTCTACTTCTTCAAGATAAGTTGTGTTGTAGATAGATTCACCGCGAGCCATTATATATTTAAGGTTGAGAAGGGTATTTGTAACAGGTGAGCTTTCATAGTAAGTGTAGCGGTTGCCTGCTTTCCAGCCTGCACAGCCTAAGTATTCAACATACTTTGTAATGCTTACATTAGCCATAGAGTTGAATACGGAAATGCCGTTGAAGGTGTTCAGAGCACCATCGTTGAGTGACTGAGTTCTGGGTACCTCGGTACGGAAAATATCGGGGTCGCCCTCATCAGCCCATTTATCAATGTGGCTTAAAACTCTCTCAACATTCAGATTATCCTTGGGATATCCTGAAGTAGTTGTGGTACCTACTGTACCCACACCGATAACTGCAGTTGCACACATTTCACCTACAACCACAAGGCACAGCAGAATACACATAGCCTTTTTGGGAAGTATCTTCAGTGTGAAAAGCAGAAGTACAATCAGCATAAATGAGCCAACCGCAATAGAAGCGATAACGGTTGCTTTATTGAAGTCCTCTTCTTCTCTCAGATAATAACCCATAACGATAAGGGCAAATACCAATGCGGAGATGATAACATCAATGAAGTTACTCTTGTCAATGAGAGTAAAGGCTCTGTATGCCATATAAATCAGCAGGAAGCTGACAAGGAAACTGAAACGGTAAGGAAGCATATTGGGATAATGGAATCCGTGCCAGATGTAATCCAGGTGACGGAAAATAAAGCTTGCTACCATAAACAGTAAAGAAACAAGGCAGAATAGTTTTTCGCCAAGTTTAATCTTTCTTGCACAGAAGAACACACCGATAAGTGCTATACACAGCAGACCGCAGGCTACATTGGGCAGACCTTCTTTGTCTGTAGGCTGAATGAAAGAAAGAATATTGGAGAAAACCAGATGAAGTGCTTCAAACACACCCTCTGCATCATCGGTACCGATGTTGATATCAAAGCGCTTGGGGAAGGTGTTTGTGGATTTGTAACAGTTCTGCAGGGCAAGGTATGCAGGGATTGTGACAGGGGCTGTCATCAGCAGGGCTGTTACAGAGCATACCAGAGTTCTGAGCAGGTCCTTGAGGGATTTCTTCATACTGTTCCAGCAGGACACAGTGTAGCCGATAGCAGTGAACATTACTGCAATACATATGAAGAGGCCGATGTAGTAGTTGAATATTACTGCAAGTGCCAGAGAAATTGTGAAAAGTTTGAACTTGCCGTCACGGAGAAGTGAAACAGTGCCTGCTACCGCAAGAGGAAGCATTGCCACAGAATCAAGCCAGATTGTGCACCAGTAATAGCCCATATTGAAAGAACAAAGGGCAAACATTACAGAGAAGAACACAAGAGAAATATCGTTTCGTTTGAAGATGATTCTAAAGGCTATTGCAGTGAACATACCTGCACAGGCAATCTTGGTAACAGTTGCCACAGCAAGGTAACCGACAAGCCATTCCTCAGGAATGAAAACAGAAAGGAAGTTCAGAGGGCTCAGGAGATAGTAGGACATCATAGCAATGAAGTTTGAGCCCATACCAACACTCCAGGTCCAGAACAGAGAACCGCCTGACTGAAGTTTATGCTGAAGGTCTACAAGGAAAGGATGGTACTGATGCCAAAGGTCTACAACCAGCATCTGTCTGTCTCCCCAGGGCTTGGCCAGATTAGGTACAGCCTCAATACCCAGAGTCGGGAATGCCTGTCCTAAATGATAGCCGACGGATTCCACCATAGTAGCAAAAATTCCGAAAGGTGCAACCTTGTAGACGGCAAAGCCTACTGTCATAAGAGCAAAAGGAAGAAGGAAGGCAAGAATAATATAAATATTCCTGCTGAAAAAACCTTCTTTGTTTTCGCCTTTCAGTTTTTCTGCTTTGGGGGCTTTGGCTTTTTTAAGCATTTTTATTCCTCCCAATAATTAGTTTGAGAACGCATCAGAAAAAAATATGCAGATTTTCTGACAGCGCATACATATACATGCTAATTATACCATTTTATAGAGTCAAGGTAAACTGTTTTTATAAAATAATAGTAAAATAAATTTCAGGGCTTGGTTTTACACTGTAGACTTTTTGTTATTTGCGTGTTATAATATATCCGTATATTTGTATCTTTTTGAAGATTTATATAAATCAAGCCTTTTATACTGAATTTATGAGGTGAAGAATATGAAAACCATAGATATAGTTGTGCCTTGCTTTAACGAAGAAGAGGTACTGCCCGAGTTTGTCCGCGTTACAAATGAGGTTATTGCAACCCTTCCTCAGTACAGTTTCCGCTATATTCTTGTAAACGATGGCAGCCGTGACAAGACCTTGCTTATTATGATGAAACTGGCACAGGAGTTTTCCAATGTAAAGTATATTTCTTTTTCAAGGAATTTTGGCAAGGAGTCTGCAATGTATGCAGGTCTTGAGCACACTGACGCAGATTATGTAATCGTAATGGACGCAGATTTACAGCATCCGCCCCAGATGTTCCCTGCAATGCTTGAAGAAATAGAAAAAGGACACGATTGCTGTGCACTTTACAGAGAAGAAAAAGAGAGAAAAGACGGCTTCCTCCGTACTGCTTTCTCCAATCTCTTCTTTAAAATGCAGAATTCCATGACAGATGTAAAAATGCCCCACGGTGCGGTGGATTACCGCATTATGTCCCGTCAGATGATTGACTCTATCCTCTCGATGTCTGAGGTGCAGAGATTCTCCAAGGGTATTTTCTGCTGGGTAGGTTTTGACACAAAGTGGATTCCCTATGAAAATGTAGAGCGTACCATCGGCACATCAAGCTGGAGCTTCTGGGGACTTTTCCGCTATGCTATTGACGGCATTGTTTGCTTCTCTGTATCTCCTCTGAGATGGCTTATCATTATTGGTATACTTATGCTTGTGGCCGCAGCAGGTCTGGGGATTGCAATGATATTTATGGCAATATTCGCAAGCGTGGGAATATTCGTTCCCGTGCTGTGTGCGCTTTTTGCAGTAGGCGGAATACTTGAGATTTCCATGGGAATCCTGGGTGAGTATGTAGGCAGAACTTACATTGAAACAAAATCCCGCCCCATCTACATTGCAAAGCTCAAGAACATCGAAAAGGCAGACAGATAATATGAAAAAGATAAAAGAACTTTTCCTTAAATACAAGGAAATAATAATGTATCTTATCTTCGGAGTCCTGACCACTGTAGTCAGTTGGGGAAGTTATGCACTTTTTGAAATTTTGCTGGGACTTTTCATCAGCGATGTAATTGTGCTTTCCTCAGTGGCAAACGTGATCTCCTGGATAATTGCAGTGCTCTTTGCTTTTGTTACCAACAAACTCTGGGTGTTCGAAAGCAAAAGCTGGAAAGGCAGTGTGCTTGTAAAGGAGCTTGGCTCTTTTGTAGGCTCAAGACTTCTCACAGGTGTGCTGGAGTGGTTCGGAGTACCTTTGCTTATGCTCATAGGACTTGACCAGCCCATACTCGGTATTGAGGGAATGCTTGCAAAGGTCCTCATCAGTGTAATCGTAGTTATTCTTAACTACGTCCTCAGCAAACTTCTGGTTTTCAGAAACAAGAAAAAGTAAATAAGAACAATAAAGAAACCGATGTGAATTTTTAAATCACATCGGTTTTATGTTTGTCAGTTCAATTACAGTCTTATTCATTTTTTCAGCAAGTGTTTTGAATTTGTGTGCTCCGCCTGTGATATGGTTTACATAGGTTATTACAATATCTGAATTTTCAAGTATCCAATGATTTCTTTTGTCTATAGCAAATCTTGGAGGTATATGCTCCAATCCTTCGGGATATAAAGTATTATAAAAAACATTATTATCAGATTTTGTATTTGCAGGTAAATATGAAATAACAACATAAAAATTTATGAAAGGATATTTTTCTTTTAATTGGCACAACTGCTTTATTGCCATACAATCAAAATTGCCGTTATTACCAACATAGAACAAAGTTACATTTTTATTCTCAATCAAATCTATCAAAGCTGACCGCAGTGTCGGCTCTATTTTTTCTGGCGTATCTCTGTGTCCGAAAAAAGTACAAGTTGACATAAAACCTCCTGAAATTGACCAGTATAGCGGACAATATTTTTCTTGAGTATAGCATACAATGAGAATTGTTGCAACCAATACTGGTCAACTACTCAGGAGGAAAAGATGGAACAAAAAATTAGACGAGATTTGAATATGGGAGATAATCTCCGCAGATTAAGAAACAAAGCAAATTTCTCACAAGAAAAACTATGTGCAGAACTACAACGCAGAGGCTGTGATATTGGAAGGTCAACCTATGCAAAATACGAAGCAGGAGAATTAAATATAAGAGCAAGTGTTATTGTAACTCTGAGAAGAATTTATAATTGCTCTTATGATGAGTTCTTCTGGGGACTAGACCAATAAGAATAAAACAAAAACCGATGTGAATTTTTAAATCACATCGGTTTGTTGTTTTTGTAGGGACGTCCATCGATTGTTGGTTTTTATGGTGTTATATTTGAAATGTTTTCCACCTCATCCACCGCAAGCGGTCCCCCTTCCTCTCAAAGGGGAAGGCTATTCAGGCTTCTCCTTGAGGAGAAACTGGATTTGCCGTAGGCAAAGACTGATGAGGTGTAGGACACATATGTGCCCGTAAAAATGCACTACAAAAATTAATGTGCTTTTGCTCTGAGTCCTGTAAGTTCTTC
>JAZQHL010000142.1:0-23175 GCA_045540595.1 Ruminococcus sp. | reverse complement strand
ACCTGACTCTTAATCAGGGTGTCCCGGGTTCGAGTCCCTGATGGTGCACCATATGGCTCGTTGGTCAAGCGGTTAAGACACCGGCCTCTCACGCCGGTAACGGGGGTTCGATTCCCCCACGAGTCACCACTTAGGTAACTCCTGCATATTATTGCAGTAATTACATATAATATAGTTGGTGTTGATGACGTAGGGGGTCCACCTGTTCCCATTCCGAACACAGAAGTTAAGCCCTATAGTGCCGAAAATACTTGGCTGGTGACGGCCCGGGAAGATAGGAAGATGCCAACATATATATTCCTCCATAGCTCAGTCGGTAGAGCACTCGGCTGTTAACCGAGTTGTCGTTGGTTCGAGTCCAACTGGGGGAGCCAGAAAAAGAGAGCAAGTCGAAAGATTTGCTCTCTTTTTTCAACGAAATAAATCCCTTACGGGATTTGTGAAATTGCCTTCGGCAGTGAAATATTGCTTCGCAATGTGAAATGCCTGCGGGCGTGAGTGGATTTAATTTCACATTTTGCGTTAGCAAAATATTTCACCGAAGGCGAAAGCCTTTGATTTCACCGTGCGATAGCACGATTTCACTTATATTTGCAACTTCGCCGCTTTTATGCTATACTACATACGAGGCGGTGATTGAATGAACACAGGAAAGAAAATTGTAGTTATAAGTGTGAGCTGCATTATAGTTTTTGCAGTTATTGCAGTTGGGCTATATTTTTTAATAAATTCTATCTTGCCCAAGACATACAGCAGTGCTAAAAAAGAATGTGAAATAGTTCTTGATAAGTATCAGGTACAGATGGAGGAAATTGCTGTTGATTCTTTAAAATTAGGTAAGAATGTTTCGGGAGAATTTAAAGAACATTATTTTAGTTGTTATATTGAAGAAAGACTTGTTTCATTTGATATTGATGCACAAGGTTTTCTTGGTGGACAGTATTGGGAATTAGTTTATACAGAAGACGGAACTTTATATGGTGAACCTGAATCGTATTTATATGAAGAAACTAACGGAAACAATATTGTCAGAGCAGAAAAAATTAACGAACATTGGTGGTATCTTTGGACCGATTATGACGGAACAGAGAGAAGTTATCAATAAATCAAAGAAAATCAAGTTTTCAGACCGGTTCCATTTTGAGTGTCGGTCCCATAGAGAACACATCCAAACGGATGTGTTCTTTTTTATTGTAAACGTAGTATTATATTGCGTTTTTAGTTATGATATGATACTATTGTGATCGCAAGGGGTAGTTTTATGAGTGGACTTAAAGTAAAAGAGGTTGCTCAGAAATGGGGCATATATGAAGATAAAGTTCGTCAACTTTGCAGAGACGGAAAAATTCCCGGTGCTGAAAAAACTTCTGCCGGTTGGTGTATTCCTTATGATGCGGTTAATCCATACACATCAAAGGCCGAAACTGTTGATAATACTGTATCACCGGATTCTGATGTTTCTATTGATAATATCAACGTCGATAATACCTTCACTGATACTGTAAACCAGTATAATCCTGACTTAATTAAACAATTCTTTATCAGACTTCTTTGTTTCCTGTTTTCTCTAGGTGTTATTATCCTTGGACTATGCGTAATGTTTGGTGTTAAAAAATTTCTGTTTGGTCTTATTATAATCGTTGTTGGAGTGATACTTACAGTTTGGAGTGCACAAGCAGTTGATGAAGCATCCAAGAAGATTAAAATAAGATTATCAACAGATAAGCAACTCAAAAAGAAGATTGTTACATTAATTTCTTCTGTTGTTGCAGTTGCTGTTCTGATTCCAGTTATAATTCTTACTGTTAATACCTCAAAGGGTGTTTATGGCAGGAATGCAGTTGCAAAAAAATTATTAAATGCACCTATTGATAAAAATATATACTCATGTATTGAAGAGTTTGAAACTGAATGTTCTCAGTACAATGGATTAAGCGGATTGTTCTTTGGATATAAGAGAGAGATAAAGGAAGTCAGAGCAAAGGCGGACAATTATGTTCTTGAGTATGCTGCTGAACTTGAAGAGAGAATTGATAAACTTCAGCCAGTTACTATGATTGAATCATCTGAAAAGTATGATGAGGTAAGAAGTAATATTTCTTCTCTTTGTTTGTACAATAGTGAATTTGATAATCGAGTTAAGAGTCACGTGAGCAACTATAGTAAGCTTGAAGTTTACGAGCGTGATTTTGAACAACTCAGAGATACTTACTGGGTGAGTTGTTCAGGCTGTGGCGGTGATGGAGATGTTTCTTGCAGTTATTGCTAAGGACAGGGTAAAAATCTGGTAACATGGTATGAGTACGGTGACTGGGGCGAGACCTCATATTCCACTTATGATTGTAACTATTGCAATGGCAGTGGTAAAAAATCCTGCAATATCTGTAGCGGTCGGGGAGGCAACTTCATTTATCATCCTTGATTATGCGGATAATGGTTTAATAGTATAATAGTGGCTTGAATAATAGGAATATTTAATATTTTTGTATTGGAGATGTTTGTATATGTGGGAGTTTTTCTTCTTCTTATCTGTGGCTTTTATGCTTGCTGCTGTTTTGTTTGTTGCTGCAAAGAACAAGACTAAAATTAAAAACAAGTATTCTATCAGTGGCTTTAATATTTTGTTTAGCGCAGTGTTTCTGGCAACTGTTTTTATCTTCGTTCCTGTTCATAATCTGAGCGTTCAGCCGAGTTTTCTTGGTGCCTGGCGTACTCTTTTGCTTTCTGTGTTCAATTCAATACAGGTGTTTACTGCCGGTTGCGAGTTTACTGTTATAAGGGATTATATGAAGTGTTGTCCCGATTGGCTTGATGTAGCGTATCAGATATGGTCGGCATTCCTTTATGTGTTGGCTCCTGTTTTCACATTCGGATTTGTGCTTTCTCTTTTCAAGAATCTTTCTGCAAATCTCAAATATCTTTGGGCATTCAGAAAAGATGTTTATGTTTTTTCTGAACTCAATGACAGAGCATTAGCCCTTGCAACAGATATCAAAAGAGAACACAAAAATGCTGCCATAGTTTTCACAGATGTATTTGAGGACAACGAAGAGAGTACATATGAGTTATCTGAAAAAGCGAAACGATTAGGAGCCATCTGCTTTAAAAAAGATATCCTTGTTGTGAATTTCAAGCGTCACTCCCGCAAGAAAAAAATATGTTTCTTTACTATCGGCGCTGATGAGACTGAGAATCTGAATCAGACTTTAAAACTCATTGAGCTTTACAGAAGCAGACCAAATACACATATCTATGCATTCTCTATCAAAATTGAGAGTGAATTGTTGCTTACTACTATTGATAAGGGTGAGATTAAAGTCCGCAGAATCAATGAGGTACAATCACTTGTGAATCGTTTACTTTATGAACAGGGAGATGTGCTCTTTGAAAGTGCAAAGGAAACAGACGGTGAGGACAAGAAAATATCAGTTATAGTTGTGGGAATGGGCAATCACGGCACAGAAATGGTCAAGGCCTTTAGTTGGTTTTGTCAGATGAATGGCTATAAACTGGAGATTAACGCCTTTGATAAAGACCCTCTGGCAGAAGAAAAGTTTATTGCTCTTGCGCCTGAATTGATGTCTCCTGCATATAACGGAGTTGAGGTTGATGGTGAAGCACAATATACGATAAAGATTCATTCCGGGATTGATGTTTCGTCAATAAGCTTTGCAAATGAGATTACAAAGATTACTGACGCAACTTATGCTGTTGTTGCTCTGGGTAATGACGATATGAACATTAACACAGCGGTGAATCTGCGTATGTATTTTGAGAGAATGAAGATTCACCCTGCAATCCGGGCTATTGTTTATAATTCAGAGCAGAAGAGGGCTCTTGAAGGAATCAGAAACTACAGAGGTCAGGATTATGATATAGGCTTTATCGGTGATATGGAATCCTCTTATGCAGAGAAAGTTATCATTGACTCTGAACTTGAAGATGAGGCGCTGAGGAGACATCTGAAATGGGGAAAAGAAGAAGAATTCTGGACCTATGAGTATAACTACAGATCTTCTATGGCTTCTGCTATTCATATGCATGCACGCATTAAATGCGGGGTCCCCGGAGCTGATAAGAGAGAAGAGGAACTTACTGAGCTGGAACGTGACATTATCGAGGTGCTGGAGCATCGTCGCTGGAATGCCTATATGAGGGCAGAAGGCTATGTTTTCAGCGGCTCTAAGGATAAGTCAAGCCGTAATGACCTTGCTAAAATGCATCACGATCTGGTTGATTTTTCTTCGCTTTCAGAGGAAGAAAAACGCAAGGACAGCAAGGTTGGAACGAATTGATATATCTGATTCAATGAGTCCCTATAAGTTTAATTAATCCATAAAAGAAGGTACACTTTTTGGTGTGCCTTTTTTTGTGTATATTGTTAATCTGAATTGTATCATTTTGTTTCTGACAGTGATTTGTTCAGATTCTCAGGCAGGATTAATTTGTGATTGACTGCAATGTGATAATTTGATAGAATACTACTGTTGCTGTTCAGAAAAAACAGACTTCTGTGCAGCTTTAATCTGATTATCTGGTGATATTATGGAACGTGAAAGATTAGGCAGCCGTCTGGGATTTATACTTCTCAGTGCAGGCTGTGCAATAGGCGTTGGAAACGTCTGGAAGTTTCCGTGGATGGCAGGACAGTACGGCGGCGGTGCCTTTGTACTGATTTATCTTGTGTTTCTGCTGATACTGGGACTTCCTGTTATGGTAATGGAATTTTCATTGGGCAGAGCAAGTCAGGCAAGCCCTGTGAAGCTTTATCAGAAACTTCAGAAACCTTCTCAGAAATGGCATCTGCACGGCTATGCAACTCTGATTGCAAATACTCTTCTGATGATGTTTTACACATCGGTTTCAGGCTGGATACTTTATTATTTTATAAGTTTTCTCAGTGGTAAGATGACAGGCATCAGCAATGAGTCATCAGCAAACCTTTTCACAACTATGCAGGCTGACCCGTTGGTTATGGTGGGCTTTATGGCAATTGTTGTTGTGATTGGTTTTCTGATTCTTTCTTTCGGTTTACAGAATGGCGTGGAACGCATCACAAAATATATGATGATAGTTCTTCTGCTTCTGATGGTTGTGCTTGCAATCAACAGTTTCACTCTTGAGGGCGCTAAGGAAGGACTTACTTTCTATCTGAAACCCGACCTTTCAAAGATTAACGGCTCTGTTGTGGTTGCTGCTATGAATCAGGCTTTCTTTACACTGAGTCTTGGTATCGGCTCAATGGCAATCTTCGGAAGTTACATCGGCAAGGAGCGTTCACTGGTAGGGGAATCTGTAAACATTCTTGTTCTTGATACCTTTGTTGCTATTACTGCAGGACTGATTATTTTCCCCGCTTGCTTTACCTTTGATGTTGAGCCTGCCGCAGGTCCTAAACTCCTCTTTGTGGCTATGGCAAAGGTGTTCAATAATATGGCAGGTGGCAGATGGTGGGGCTCACTGTTCTTCCTGTTTATGTTCTTTGCGGCAATGTCTACAGTTATTGCTGTGTTCCAGAATATCCTTGCAAGTGTAAGAGAACTGACAGGTTGGGGAAGAATCAAAGCCTGCATTGTCTGCGGTAGCATTATACTTGTGCTTTCAGTACCCTGTGCACTGGGCTTTAATCTGTGGTCTTCATTTACACCCTTTGCATCTTCATCAAGTATCCTTGATCTGGAGGATTTCCTGGTTTCAAACTGTTTCTTGCCTCTGGGCTCACTGTGCTATGTACTCTTCTGTGTAAGCCGTAAAGGTTGGGGCTTTGAGAACTTCCTTGCTGAAGCAAACGCAGGCAAGGGTCTGAAACTCCAAAGATGGATGAAACCCTATATGACCTGGGTGCTTCCTGCAGCAATCATAGTTATTTTCTTTATTGGAATATTCACCTATCCCTTTGCAGATAACTTCACTATCTGGAATTGGATAAAAGGTTTATTTTAAGAATGATACTCAAGAGAGAATACTCTGAGAATTCAGCCTGTGTATTAATTTACGCAGGCTGTTTTTGTGTCTGTGGTTGACAAAAGGTGGAGAATTTTGTACTCTATTATGGTGATACTTTTTTTATTAAAGGAGTTAATTATGTACTCTTTATCCGAATCGATTCTCAAGGATTATCAGGTCAGAAAGACTAAAAAACAAAAGTCCCGCTTTATAGATCTGATTAAGGAAAACTTTTCCGAGGCAAAGGTAGAGCAGGGAGGGTTTCCAAATAACCGCAACATTGTAATAGGTGATATAGATAATGCAGAGGTTATCTTTTCTGCACATTATGATACCTGTGCTGTATTGCCGTTTCCTAATTTGATAATGCCAAAGAATATATTTTTCACCATACTTTACAGTGTTCTCATCTGTATACCGTTTTTTGTTGCAATGCATCTTACAAATTATCTGCTGAGTTTTGTAACAGATAATTTCCTGATTCATTATTATAGTTCTCTTTTTGTATTCATAGGCTTATTTTTGCTTGTGTTTATCTTTGGAGTGCCAAATAAGCACACAGCTAACGATAATACATCGGGAGTAATTTCCCTGTGTGAACTTATGCTGTCTATGTCAGAAGAGGAGAAGAGCAAATGTGCCTTTGTTTTCTTTGATAATGAGGAAAACGGTCTTTTAGGCTCTGCATATTTCCGTAAGCTTCACAAGAATCAGATTAAGGACAAGCTCCTCATTAACCTTGATTGTGTGGGAGACGGGGATAACTTCCTTGTGGTGGAGAATAATCCTGCAAGGAAAAAATACGGAGAGCTTCTGCGTGGTGCTTTTTCAGAGAATATGGGTAAAACAATGTATTTTGAGAAATCCTCAACAACCTACTATCCTTCTGACCAGGCTGGATTTCCTATAAGTGTTGCAGTAGCATCTATGAATAAAAGCAGGCTTTTCGGACTTTATATGAACAGAATCCATACAAGACGTGATACTGTCTGTGACGAGGGTAACATAGCCTTTGTCTGTGAGAGTCTGACCGCTTTTGTAAGAGAACTTAACAAGTGATATGACTAAGAAGATAAAAGGAAAAATTGAATGGGCTATGATTGATCGGAGGTGAATGTGGTGCTTGAATTTTTAGCAGATAAATATGATAATCTGGAAATTCAGATTATTACTGAGGATAGGGTTGCAATTGCGGTGATTCTTAATCCTCATACAGATAATAACATTCTTGTGGAGTATAGGGAAAACACAGACTCCTGTGAGGAATTTACAGTCAGATTTGCAACTCAGCATCATCGTTTTGCCGATATAGTATCAGTTGTTAATCATATTGATAAATACATTGCAGGAGAACTCTTTACTATTGAATTTTATAAAGAGGGAAAAAGTGTTTTCGGCGGTAATGTAGATTCTGATGTTATCAGTGAGATTACGGCTGAAAGCATAGCACAGTATTTTGATTATTCCTCAGAAGATATGGTTGATATGGATTTCCGTGTTCGCAGTTGGTTTGGAAATTATGATATCAACGGACGGGTTGAAAGAGACGAGGAAGATAACATTGTTCTTTCTGTGATGTATGTGAATAAAACAAAAAACACAAGTTCTTTCAAAGAAATACTTGCCTTTGAAAAGTCTGTTGTGCCTCCGATACGGTATAAGGTCAATTACATTATTGTGCCTGTGTATATCCTCTTGTCACTGGGGATTTTTACAGCTTTTGGCATTTTGATGGAGCTTGATGAAGTTAGATATTTACCTTACGGACTGGGACTTATGGGGCTGTTTGTGTTGATAACAATAGCATTATTGATATCCGTTCCCTTGGTCCGCAGAAAAGAAGTTTTATATAGTCTTGGCTTTTATAATTTTGATGAAACTCAGTCAGAAGAACAGGATATGTATGATTATTCTACAGATGAGCATAAGGTTGTTTTTGATAAGTACGGAATGAACGTTAATGATAACCTGTTCTGGTATAATCATATGAATGTTTTCGTTGAAACCGAGAGATATATGCATAGAATTTTTGTGTCAGTGGTTTTTTGTGTTGACGAGAATTTCTATTGTCATATACCCTTGAGCGGAACAAGTATAAGAATGATAAAACAGTTCGGTATTAGGATAACTAATCCCCATGTGCTGAAGAGTATTATAGACAACCCGTATAAAGCCTTTGAAACCATATATACAAAAGGCAGTTTGTGAGTGATTTCTTGCAGTTTATTTCAGTGTAAGTTTGGAATTAATATGACTAAGAAGATAAAAGGAAAAATTGAATGGGCTATGATTGCCGCCATATTTGCTCTTGCCTGGCCTACAATGCTTGAACAGCTGATGCAGACCGCAGTGCAGTACATAGACACTGCAATGGTGGGCTCACTGGGGACTCAGGCAACTGCTGCTGTAGGCTCAACTACCACAGTGAACTGGCTTGTGAATTCCAGTGTGTCGGCGTTGGGGGTAGGTTTTCTGTCCTTTATTGCACGGTCTCTGGGAGCAGGGAACAAGACCCTTGCCAAAAGAGCTTCGGCTCAGTCTGTGTTTATTGTGCTTTTGTCGGGTGTGTTCTTTACAGCACTCACCTTGTCTCTCAGTTCCTTTGTGCCTGTATGGATGCAGGTTGATAAGGATATTCAGAGCCTTGCCGCAAGGTATTTCTTTATACTCTATACGCCAATGCTTCCACGTGTTGCAAGCATTATTTTCGGCACAACCCTTCGTGCTGCAGGAGACACAAAAACTCCTATGAAAATAGGAGTTCTGGTGAATGTTATCAATGTAGTGCTGAACTTCCTGCTGATTTATCCTGTGCGGACTGTCACTGTATTTTCACGTCAGTTTACATTATGGGGTGCAGATTTAGGCGTAGAGGGTGCGGCTATTGCCAGTGCTGTTGCCTTTACTGCAGGCGGTGTTCTGATGACCTTTGCTGTGCTCAGACACCCTGAAATTTCACCCCGCGGCTTCAGTATGAAACCTGACAAAGAGATACTTAAACCCTGTCTCAGGGTTGCACTGCCAAATATGCTGCAGAGGTTTGCAACCTCCTTTGGCTATGTAGCCTTTGCATCAATGATAAATTCCCTGGGAGAAATATCAACAGCGGCTCATACCATTGCAAACACAGTGGAATCCGCATTCTATATCCCGGGCTACGGTATGCAGACCGCAGCGGCAACTCTGGCAGGAAATGCTCTTGGGGCTAAAGATACCAAGCGTATACACAGCCTTGCAAGAATGATTATCCTTATAGAAACACTGTTGATGATTGTGTCTGGTGCACTTCTGTTCATCTTTGCCCCTGCTATGATGAGCCTGTTTACAAAGGACAATCAGGTAATTACTTTGGGTGCAATAGTGCTGAGAATGGTTGCGGTTTCTGAGCCTTTCTACGGGGTTTCTATTATTATTGAGGGTATGCTTCAGGGTATGGGAAAAACCATGACACCCTTTGTTTTCAATGTTGTCGGTATGTGGGGTGTTCGCATTGCAGGTACACTTGTCTGTACTCAGTTTTTCGGTTTCGGACTTGTGTCTGCCTGGATTTGTATGATAGTACATAACCTGCTGCTTTTTGCTATGTTTCTTTTGTATTGGCTCAGCGGAAAGTGGATTTCTATTGATAGAAAAACTAACTGATTATTTAAACGGTTGCTTCATGAGAAGTGACCGTTTTCTTCTTTTATAGAAATATCAAAATGTTCAAAAATATGACATCGGCTATTGACTTTATTGGTAGTATTTTGTAAAATATTAACAGTATTCTTTTAAAAAATGTATGTTTTGTGTGAAATTATTGATAATTTTGCAAAGGGGTGTGACAATGACAATAATAGAGTTTTTTGACAAGGCGGATATAAACAACATTGCAGGTGCTCTTATATACGAACCTGAGAAAGTAATCCTTGTGGGCTCCTGTAATGAGGAAATGATGAAGAGTATTGAAGACTACAGAAAAGTGCTCAGTTCAAGATTCACAGATACTGTGGTTGAGCACAAAAAGATAGATTCCAACAATCTCTCTGAAGTATATAATCGTCTTGTTGAAATAGTTGAAGAAAACAAAGATTGCGTTTTTGACATAGCAGGAGGAGATGACCTTTTCCTTGTGGCAGTAGGTATGGTTGCTGAAAGATTCAAAGAAAGGATTCAGCTTCACCGTATAGATGCAGGTAAGAATACTGTAATTGATTGTGACGCTGCAACAAACATCTGCGAGGAGATTCCAATCAGTATTTCTGTTGATGAAATCATTTCCCTTTACGGCGGAAAGGTTATATACAACGATGAAAAATCCGACGGTACTGTGGAGTGGGATTTCTCAGATGACTTTATTTCAGACCTTAAGAAAATGTGGGACATTTTCAGAAACGACATTGTTGCCTGGAATACACAGATAAATGAATTGGATTACCTGAGAGGTCAGTATCAGGTGGGCAGTGACCTGAGTGTTAAGATAGACAAAGAAAAAGCAAAGGTTACCCTTAAGAAAAGGTTCGGTTTCTTTAAACTTTCTCACGACTTTTTCAGGAGCCTTTCACGGGCAGGACTTATTCTTGATTACGATGCAGGTTGGGAAACCGGTGTATATGCTTTCAGATTCAAGAACGGACAGGTTATGCGTTGTCTTACAAAAGCAGGACAGCTTCTGGAGATATATACAACCTTCATTGCAAGAGGACTTGTGATTGAAAAGAATAACTTTTTTACCGATTATGCAACAGGTGTCTATATCGACTGGGACGGAAAACTTGAGGTAAAGGGTAAGGCTGATATACACAATGAAATCGATATAATTCTTATGAAGGGGTTTGTTCCCGTGTTCATCTCCTGCAAAAGCGGAGATGTGAAGATTGAAGAACTTTACAAGCTTTCTTCGGTGGCAGACCGTTTCGGAGGACCTTATGTAAAGAAAGTCCTTCTTTGTACAAGGCTTAACAGAGATAAGGACGAAGCCGAAATCAAAGCAAGGGCTAAGGAAATGGGAATTGTGATTATTGACGGTGTCGGTAAGATGGGGATTACTGAATTCCGCAAAAATCTATGTATGATATGGAATAACTGAATAAAAAAGAAAGAGGAATATTTTTATGAGCGATTACAGATTCAGCCCGTTTATGGAATATATTATTGAAAGTGCTACCCAAATGGCAAAAAACAGGGGTGAGGGTTCGCCGTCTGAAGAAGATATCTTTGTATTGATTGTGTATAACACACTTCTTGCCAAGAAAGGTGATGACAGCCTCAATCATTTCTCAAAACAAGAGCTTGAAGTTCTTGCAGGAATGGTTGATTCAATGGGTAGTGATGTGGAAGTAAGGCTTGCCACAGCAAGTGAAATTGTTACTAACAAACCTGCCAATCCTTTCAATACTCCCAGGCATTTCAACTCTCTGCTTGTCCGTGCCATAAACGTTGCAAGGTCAAGAGGCTCCAATGTTATCACAGCAGACATTATGCTAAACTGCATTCTTGAAAACCCATCTGACCTTATCAGTGACTTTGTATCAGGCAAAGAACTTACAGACAAAAACTCAGGTGCAAACAGCCATAATGAGGCTGATGTTCTTATCCGCAAACCTTCACCTGTATCTTTGGATTCTTCTCAGCCGGATACGGTTTATGTTTTCGGAAACAAATCACAGCAAAGTACAGGGGCAGAAAAACCTGTTCAGCATACCGAAAAACCTCAGATGAGCAGAGATTCTTCCAAAACCTACCTTTCAGAGCAGATGGCAAAAATCAAGTATGCCAGAGAAAAAATCCTTGAGAACGTTTTCGGACAGGACCATGCTGTAAACTGTCTGGTACAGGGACTTTTCAAGGCTGCAATTGCAGATGTAACAGAGAAGGAGCGTACCCGTCCCCGCATAACATATCTCTTTGCAGGCCCTCCCGGAGTAGGTAAAACCTTCCTTTCAAAACAGTTCAGCAAGCATATGGGCTTCCCTGATGAGGACTTCAAGTGTTTTGATATGAGTGACTACTCTGATAAGGAGTCTTTTGTGGTTCTTTTTGGTTCGGATGGTGTGTATCAGAGTGCTAAGCCCGGTCAGCTCACAAGTTATGTCAAGGAACACCCCAAGTGCGTGCTTCTGTTTGATGAGATTGAAAAAGCTCATCTTAATATAATTCATCAGTTCCTGCAGATTCTTGACGCAGGACGTTGTCTTGATCAGCATACAAGAGAATACATATCCTTCACAGATACTATCATTATTTTCACTTCAAATGCAGGCAGAGACCTGTATGAAAATTCAGAACAGACAACCTATGCAGATGTACCTGTAAAGGTTATTATCAATGCACTGAAAAAAGATATAGACCCCACTACCAACAAACCCTTCTTCCCTGAGGCTATCTGCTCGCGTTTTGCAACAGGTAATGTGGTTATGTTCAACCATATGCAGGCAGAGGGTCTGATAAATCTTGCAAAAAGAAATATCACAAAGCATGTTGGCGAGGTTGAGGATATGTTCGGTTTCAATGTTACAGTAGATGAACTGGTATATCCCTCTGTGCTTTATGCAGAAGGAGGTCTTGCAGATGCCCGTACTGTCAGCAGCCGCTCAAAGCTGTTCTTTGATAATGAGTTCTTTGAACTTTTAAGGCTGGTTGGAACTGATGAATGCGACCATACCGTTTCTGATATTGAGAATATCCGTGTGGAAGTTTCTCTTCCTGCAGATAAACCTGATGTCAGTAAGTTGTTTGTGCCTGAGTCTGATGTGGAGATTCTTGTTTATACAGATGACAAGAATGCTTCTCTTATCAAGGCTGCTACTGATAAATTCATAATTCACACAGCTACAGATTACGAAGATGCTGTTAAGAAGATCAAGGATAATGACATCAGAGTTGTTCTCTGTGATTTTTATTGCGGAGACAGTAAAGATGATGTTGACTACATTAATATTGAAGACAGAGAGTCCGACGGCAGATCTTTGTTCAGATACGTTACAAAGGAAACCGATCTTCCTTTATATATTATCGAAACTCCTGAGAATCCTGTGTCCTCAGAAGAAAGAGTTTCTCTTAGCAAAGAAGGCGCTTCCGGTTACATCAGAAACCTTGATGACAAGGATTCTCTGAGTAAACAGATGACAGAGCTGGGTATGTGTATTCATTACAGACACTCACTGAAAGAACTTGCAAGAGCCAACAAGATGGTTAAGTTCTCTACAGGGCAGACTATTTCCGATGATGGCAAGACTGCAACTATCACACTCTTTGACTACTTTATGGACGTTGCCGTTGATGCAGAGGACAAGGACAGCATTCTTGGAAAACTTTCAAAACCTGATGTTAAGTTTGGTAACGTAAGAGGTGCAGATGATGCCAAGAAGGAACTTCAGTTCTTTATTGATTATCTGAAGAATCCCAGAAGGTACGCAAGTTCAGGAATCAGCACACCCAAGGGTATTCTGCTTTACGGTCCTCCCGGAACAGGCAAGACTCTCCTTGCAAAAGCTACTGCAGGTGAATCTGATGTTACCTTTATCAATCAGGAAGGCAACGAATTCCTTAAGGGCGGTGCAGGACAGGGCAAAAAGGCAGTGCACGATCTGTTTGCCCTTGCCCGTAAGTATGCACCTGCTATTGTTTTCATTGACGAAATAGACGCCATTGCAAAGGAAAGAACAGGAATAGACTCTGACAGAGAAGCAACTCTGACAGCCTTCCTTACAGAGATGGACGGTTTCAAGACCGATCCTTCCAGACCTGTGTTTGTGCTTGCTGCAACAAACTTTGATGTAACACCCGGCACACCCAAGAGTCTTGACTCTGCGTTCCTGAGAAGATTTGACAGACGTATGTATATCGGACTTCCTTCAAAGGAAAACCGTGAAGAACATCTGAGAGACAAGATTTCAGAAAATCCTATGTTTGAAATCGGTGAGGATACTATAAAGAATATTGCACTCCGTTCAGTTGGACAGAGCCTTGCAAATCTGGATTCTGTTCTTGATCTTGCTTTGCGTACTGCACTCAGTGATGGTAAGAGAAAAGTAACAGATGATATTCTTGATGATGCATTTGAAGGCTTCAACG
The DNA here is from genome assembly GCA_045540595.1 of Ruminococcus sp. Classification (GTDB taxonomy): domain Bacteria; phylum Bacillota; class Clostridia; order Oscillospirales; family Acutalibacteraceae; genus Ruminococcoides. Next base: position 9,174 of record JAZQHL010000142.1, on the reverse strand, counting down.
GAGGAGAAACAGTCAAGTACAATAAGGAATCCATTCTCCGTACCGCAAGACACGAGGCAGGACATACTCTGGCTTGTTGGTATTCAGGAGAAACACCTTCTTACGTAACAATCGTATCCCGCGGAGGTTACGGCGGATATATGATGCACGATGATAAGGAAGATGATATCGTCGATACCAAAAAAGATGTTATTAACAGAATCCGTACCTCTCTTGCAGGTCGTGCAGCAGAAATTCTCTATTACGGTGAAGAGGGGGGACTCTCAACTGGTCCTTCTGGTGACCTTCGCAATGCTACAAGTCTTGCTCTGCATATGATTTGCACTTGGGGTATGAGCGAAGAGTTCGGATTATCTGTAATTGATATCAATCGTGTAGATGCTACAAGCCTGGGTGATGATGTGAGAAAGGTTGTGAATGACCTTCTTAAGCGTGAACTCAGAAATGTAACAGAGATACTCAGACAGAATAAAGCAAAACTGGATGCACTTGTTGATGCTCTTCTTGAGCGCAGCCAGCTTACAGGTAAAGAAATTACCGAGGTGTTTGAGTCGGCAGAGTAATTCTTTAAAAAAGGGGAGGAATACGTATGGGATATTATGTGTTTTCGGATAATGCTCTTTTATCTATGATACTCTTATCCTGGGCAATTTTTGCTGTGGGAATAGGTATTACCTGGTTTCAGTTTACCTTCCGTAAAGAAAAATCCATCAGTGCAAAGATTATGACAATTTCTGTTGTTCTGTTTATTTCTATACTGATTCTCAGGTTTTCCACATCCACTTTTATTAGTCAGCTTATTATGAGCGAGAAGGCAGATGAGGAACTGCTTGGTGTACTTGACTTTGTAGTTCCGATGCACTGGCTCGAAACATTAGTCAGGAGCCTTGTGCAGACAATCAGAACTTTTGCTTTTGACGAAGACTACGCTCTTTTTGCAATAGTTGCAGACAGAATGAGCGAAAGTGTTCTTTCTGCTCATGAGAAGTTGCCTGTGATATACAGAGTTCATGCAGGTCTTGCTTCAGCCTTGGCACCTGTAGCAGGCGGTGCAATTATCTTTGATGTTCTTACAAGAGTTTTCCCGAAATTGAAACTCAGAATAATGCCTTTCTGGCGTGAGTTTTATGTTTTCTCTGAACTTAACGATCAGTCTCTTGCTCTCGCACGGAGCATAAAAGACGATTATTCAGACAGCAAAAAGAACAGAAGAAAGAAACTCAGAGAACTAAGAAAAGGAATCCCTCTTTCAGCTGAATTATCTATTGAATTCCCTGAAATCAGGAAAGAGAAAGGGGAAGAAAAGGAACTCTGCATCTTCTGTAGACTCAGGAAAAAAGCAGCTAAGAAAAGGGAAGAACGCAAAGCAGAAAGACAACTTCCGCAATTTTTAGAGAAACTCCTCAGTAAACTTCCCGAAAAGAGAAAGGAAGCAAAAATAAAAATAGGAAACTGTGTCTTCTGTAAACTCAAGAGAAAAGCAGCTAAGAAAAAGGAAGAACGCAGAGCACGCAGAAAAACTCCAAAGTTTTTAAAGAAACTGCTCAGTAAATTTCCTGTAAAGAAGAAAGAGAGAAAAATCAAGAGAGAAAGACCCAAACTTCCCAGAAAGAGAAAGCCTGTGATTGTGTTCACAGATGCATACATAGACCGTGAAAGCGAGGCTGTATCTGAACGTATTGCATCAGCCAGGGCAATGGGTGCAATCTGTCTGACAGATGATATATTCCACATAAGAATCCGTGGCTTTATCCGCAGATTGTTCAGAACGAAGTTCAATTATCTGCTTATGGATGAAAAGGAAGATAAGAATCTCCATACTCTGTCAATGCTTTCTGAACACAAAAAGGGAAACAGACTGCTTAGAACTTCAGTGTATCTTTTTTCAAACAACACATCTGCAAACGACCTTGCCGGCTGTGTTATGAAAAAAATGAAAAAGACCTATGGAGAAAAAAACAAGAAGCTTCCTCTTATACGAGTGATTCAGGGCTACAGAAATCTGGTTTTCAATCTGTTGAGAGATGTGCCTTTGTATGAGCCTCTTATCGGACGGGACCTGGAAGGCGAAAAAACTCTGAATGTTACAATCATCGGTAGCGGTGACATCGGTATGCAGATGTTCCTTGCAACCTACTGGATGGGACAGATGTTGGGAGTCAGACTGTTTATAAACGTGATTTCAAATGAATCCAGAAAGAACTTTATAGACAGACTTAATTTCATAAACAAAGATATCCTCAGAACAGAATCAGGTGAAATGGCAAAAGCTGCCGAAGAAGCAAAAGATAATCCTGAGAAGAAATCTGATTTCATGAGAGTATACACTTCTTCCGACGAACCGGCGCCTGCATATTTTACCTTCAGATACGTCAGAGCTGATGTAATGTCAGGCAGACTGTATACTGCTCTCAACAAGAAGATGGACGAAAACGGATTCAAATTGCGTGACTCTGATTATTTTGTGATTGCCATCGGTGATGATGAGAAAAACATTTTTGTTGCAAATAAAATCAGACAATATCTTGGCAGGACCATATTGAGAGAAAACAAGGTCAGAAGAGCAATTATCAACTATGTTGTTTTTGATAAGGATGTTTGTTCAACTCTTAATGCTGTTCAGACCAATCCCAATATTTATATGAATGCTTTTGGCAGTCTGGGTGATGTTTATAATTACGATAATGTGTTTATGAGCAAATCCTACGGAGCGGCAGTTGAGGTTAATGCTACTTATGTCCGTAAGGCTTTTGCAGATAAGGCGTTCAATAAGAACGATATGAATAAAATGCTTGATGACGAGTACAACTTCTGGTCGTCTATTGCAAGGGGCATTCATATTCCTTACAAATATTTTTCTGCAGGTGTTATCACGAAATCTTCTGTTTTTGATGGAGCAGAAACAGTAACAGAAAACTCAGAGGTTTTCAACAATTACCTCAGAAAAGTTTGTATTGAGTTGTGTTCAAAGAATAAAGATCTTCCTTCAATGGAGGAAAGGGAAGAGTTGTATTATAAACTTACATGGCTTGAACACAGACGTTGGAATGCTTTTATCAGAACAGGTGGGTTCACAACTCCTACAAGAGAGCAGGTTGATAAATTTGCTTATGTTGGTTCCAACAAAGGAAAAGATGTTACTCTGAAACTTCATCCCTGCCTTGTAGAGTGTGATGATAAAAAATCAAAGATTCCTGCAAAAGAAATCAGAGCGGCAACAATTGCTCCGACTGTAAAACCTGATATCAGTGTGATTAAAAAGCAAAATTACGACCGACTGGATGCCGTTTCGCTTTATCTGTACTTCAGAACAAAGGACAAAACCGAGAAAGAAGAAAAGTCACGTTGTATTTACAAGGCGTATGATGCACCTTACTCACTGAGTGCAGAGGAAAAATCAATAAAGATTCAATAAATACTGTTTTTTGTAATATACTTTGTATAAGTACAAAGGAGGAAGCTATATGTACATTCCAAAACCTGTTGATACAAGTGATGTGAAGCTTACCGCTGATTTGCTGGAGCTTACCGAAAAAATTGCAGAGAATGTTCACGAAGTCTGGGCTCAGGGCAGAATTGAAGATGGCTGGGTTTACGGCGAAGTCCGTGACGATGAAAAGAAAACCACACCCTGTCTTGTGCCATACGATGAACTTTCTGAAAATGAAAAAGAGTATGACCGCAACACAGCACTTGAAACAATCAGACTCATCGTAAAACTCGGCTACGAGATTAAAAAGAAAGATTAAATAGTAAGCAACCGTACATTTTGTGTTTTATAATTTGTACGGTTGTTGGTATTCCATACTAACAAAAAGTGTTGAAGAGGTGAGAAAATTTATGGATTCTTATCAGGTTTTTATCAGTTATCGTCGTGATGGTGGTGAGTTTCTGGCAGGTAGACTTGCGGACAGACTTGTCATTTTAGGTTACACTGTTTTTTTTGATGTGGAGTCCATACGATCGGGAGAATTTAATACACAGATATTTTCTGCAATAGATTCCTGTACTGATTTTTTACTTATTTTGCCTCAGGGAGGACTAGATAGATGTTTAGAACCGAATGATTGGGTTCGAACTGAGATTTCTTATGCAATAAAACGTAAGAAAAACATAATACCTGTTTTTATGAATGGGTTTGAGTTCCCTGATAAACTTCCGGAAGATATTGAACTTGTGCGGTATATGCAGGGTGTACCTGTATCACCTGTTTTCTTTGAGGCTGTAATTGATAAAATTCAGCATTTGTTGAAGAGCAAATGCAAAAGTGCAAGAGTACAAACTAAAGGATCAAAAGATAGATCACATAACAAAGTAAAAAAACTCCACGTGCCTTTGTTTATTTATGTTTCAAACTGCACAATGTGGGAACATATGCAACTTGGCGAAAATCTTATTGAATTACACGACCGTTTCCTGAAAGAAAAAGAAATATTGGTTTTATCAGGAAAAGATAACAGTCAGAAATTTGTAGAAGGATTCCAGAAGATGTTGCGTCAAGGAGGTTTGAATAATCAACAAATAATAACATGTATCACAGAAAGTATTCTTAACATAAGCAGTATGGTTGATTGTATTTATAATGAAAAACCAAATCATTATGATATGATTCTTGTGGAAATGATAATCGTATTGTACAATTGTATTTGTACTCCTCAGAATAACAGTTCATACGAAGAAAAAATCAACATTTTCAATCTGATAAAAATGATCGTGTTTGATTTGTATAAAAAACCATATTGCAGGTGTGTTGATATGGACAGTGTACCTCTGAGTGATGTTTTTGAGTATGTGTTTAAAATAGCAGGTGGTACAGATGCTTTGCTTGTAAATGAAAAAATTAATGATTGTTTGTCAGAAGAAACCTATGTACCAAAAACCTCTGTAAAAAGAAGTTTAAGATTAAGAATTTCAATGCTGAGTAGTGACTTGTTTTATGATGTATCGCTAACTGTAACAGTGGCACTTGATAGTAAAATGAATGGTGTGAGTGATTATGAGGTTAATGATTTAATCGAGAAATGGATAGATTTTATAAAGGCATTTATTAGCATTGGTAGGTTTACATATGCTTCTCATAAACGGATTAAGAAGTGGTTGTTAATAAATTATAAGTTCATTAAAAAGAACAAATTTTTGTTGTCAGATAAAAACGAAACGCTATTTTATGAATGTGTGAAAATGTGTAGCGTATAGTATGTTATTTGAATGATTTTCTTTTTTGCAGGATTTAATCTCAAAACTTGCATTTTTCTTTCTTAGGTGGTATAATGTGCATATTCCTAAGAGAAGGAGAATGGTATATGTCAAATATATGGCACGATATTGCTGCAAAAAGAATCAAACCCGAAGATTTTGTTTGTGTTATTGAAATTTCCAAGGGCAGCAAAACAAAGTACGAACTTGATAAGGAAACCGGCTGTATAATGCTTGACAGAATACTGTATACATCAACTCAGTATCCTGCAAACTATGGCTTTATTCCTAAAACTTACGGTGAAGACGAAGACCCCCTCGATGTGTTGCTTCTTTGCTCTGAACCTCTGGCACCGCTGACACTGGTGCGTGCATATCCTATCGGTGTTATCACTATGATTGACAACGGAAGATGTGACGATAAGATTATCGCAATTCCTTTCGGTGATCCCAGCTACAATCAGTATGAGGATATCTCTGAACTGCCTGCTCACATCTTTGATGAGATGAAGCACTTCTTCAAGGTTTACAAGAATCTTGAGAACAAGAACACTGCTGTTAACGAGGTAAGCGGCAGAGAAAAAGCTTTGGATATTATCCGCAAGGCAAGAGCGGATTACAAGGAGATTTTCGGTTGATTCATCTGGAAACCGTAATCCGATTCTGAGAAAGAAAACAAAAATTAAAAGCCTGCTTCTGAAGTGAAGCAGGCTTTTTGTGTGTTGCTTATTAAGTTTATCAGATGTCGGTATCCACAGCGTCAGAGGATTCAACATCAATCATTCCATCCTCTTTATCCACAAATTTTTCTGTAAGATTTGTAAGTATAACTACAGAAATAATATCCCAGACTGCGTTCACTGTAAGAGAAATACCGATAAACAGCATCAGCCACTTGGCAGCAGAGAATGGGTTGAAAAAAACCATTGCGCCCAGTGTGATGGAGATTACTGCACCCAAAAGGGAAACATACCAGAACTTAGCTTTAAGTCTGAGAAAATCCACTGCGTACTGAAGTTTCATAACACCGCTGACTATAAGAGTGATGGCAAGTGCTGCTGAAAGAAAAGCTTTCAGAATACCGGGATTGATAATAAAGAGAATTCCAAAGCCTAAAAGTGCAGTGCCCTGTACCAGTGCAAAGGAGCCGAAGGATTCAATTTTGCCTGATGCAAAGTAGGTGATAAGTCGCACAAGTCCCCAGATGCCCAGAATAAGACCCACAGCAATGCAGATAATGTCACTTGATTTTTCAGGGAAGATTATCATGAGCACGCCCAGAATCAGCAGGGCTATGTCAACAAATGCAATCTCGCGTTTTGTGTTTTTTGCACGTCTTTTGATTTTTTCTGAAAGTTTTTTCATAACAACACATCCTTTGTTTTGGTTTGTGTATGGATATTATCCATTGAATTAATTATATCACCTGATATTAACAAAGTCTATAAAAATATTCTTCACTGTTTTATAATAAATATGATTGTGCAGGACTTGATATTGTGTTATAATATTTCTATAATGTTGGAGTTTGCGGATTTGTATGTGATGAATGGATTTTGCATATCTGCAGACTCTGTTATGCAAATTTTCAGATGTTATCAAAACCCAAAGAAAGGGGAAAGGGTATGAGAGTACTTAGCATAGAATCCTCTTGCGATGAAACTGCGGCAGCAGTGGTTGAAGACGGCAGAAAGGTTTTGTCTTCCGTAATTGCTTCTCAGGTTGAAGAGCACAGACTGTATGGCGGTGTTGTGCCTGAGATTGCCTCGCGCAGACACGCAGAGTCAATTTCTTCGGTTGTAAGGGAAGCACTGACTCAGGCAGAGCTTAGCCTTACAGATATTGACGCGATAGCAGTTACTTTTGCACCGGGGCTTATCGGTGCTCTGCTTGTAGGCGTTAATTTTGCAAAGGGACTTTCTCTTGCAACAGGCAAACCTCTGATTCCTGTGCATCACCTCCGTTCACACATAGCTGCTAACTACATAACCCACACAGAACTTAAACCGCCTTTTTTGTGCCTTGTGGTGTCAGGCGGTCACAGCCATATTGTTATGGTAGAGGACTATACAAAAATGCGTGTTATCGGTGCTACCCGTGACGATGCAGCAGGTGAAGCTTTTGACAAAGCAGCCCGTACAATGGGTATGCCTTATCCCGGCGGAATTGAACTTGACAGGGTTGCAGAGGAAGGCAACGACAGTGCATACACTCTGCCTCATCCAACCGTTGCAGGTTCACCCTATGACTTCAGTTTTTCGGGCCTCAAGACAGCAGTTATAAATCTTCTCCATAATGCTGAGCAGAAGGGAGAGAAAATCTGCAAAGAGGACTTGTGTGCTTCCTTCAGAAAGGCTGTGGTCGGTTGTCTGACAGATAACCTTTTTAAAGCAGCAGAGGATCTGGGAGTCAATACAATTGTTGCAGCAGGCGGTGTTTCAGCAAACAGACTTCTCCGCCGTGAACTTGAAAGAATCTGCGCTGAAAAAGGTTACAGTCTTTATGTGCCCGACCTTTCTCTTTGCGGTGACAATGCAGCAATGGTAGGCTCACAGGCTTATTATGAGTTCCGCAGCGGAAACCTTGCGCAGACCGACCTTAACGCAGTTGCAACCCTGCCAATCGATTACAAATAACTATTATTTGTAAAAAAAGATAAAATTTTGTTAATTACTTAACAATTATATAACAAAAAATATATTGCTATGAAAAAGCCTTTATGGTACAATATATATGACTTTAGGTCAAATACAGTAATTAACCGAAAGGAGTTAATATTAATGACAAATAACAAATCAGTTCTTAATTGGCTTGAAGAAATGAAAGCTCTCCTTACACCTGATGAGGTAGTATGGATTGACGGTAGCCGTGAGCAGGTTGAGGCACTCCGTGCACAGGCTTGCGAAACAGGCGAAATGATCAAGCTCAACCAGGACGTACTTCCCGGCTGCTACCTCCACAGAACAGCAGTAAACGACGTTGCCCGTGTTGAGGGTCGTACATTTATCTGCTCCAAGAACGAAGAGGATGCAGGTCCTACAAACAATTGGATGGACCCCGAAAAGGCTTACAAAATGCTTTTCGACATTGCTCGCGGCAGCTACAAGGGCAGAACCATGTACATCATCCCTTACTCCATGGGTCCCATCGGTTCTCCTCTTTCTCAGATAGGACTTGAGGTTACAGACTCCATCTATGTTGTTCTCAATATGGATATTATGACCCGTACAGGTAAGGCTGTACTGGATACACTTGGCGACAGTGAGGATTGGATCAAGGGTCTTCACTCTCGTTGCGACATTGATGAGGAGAAGAGATACATCTGTCACTTCCCCGAGTATAACTACATTATTTCCGTAAACTCCGGTTACGGCGGAAATGTTCTTCTTGGTAAAAAGTGCTTCGCTCTGCGAATTGCTTCCTACCTTGGTAAGAACGATGAGTGGATGGCAGAGCATATGCTCATTCTGGGTATTGAAGATCCCGATGGCAATGTAACTTATGTTTCCGCTGCATTCCCCTCCGCTTGCGGTAAGACCAACCTGGCTATGCTCATTCCTCCCGAGGGATACAGAGCAAAGGGCTACAAGGTATGGACTGTTGGTGACGATATTGCATGGATGCGCAAGGGTCCCGACGGCAGACTTTATGCTATCAACCCCGAGAACGGCTTCTTCGGCGTTGCTCCCGGTACAAATGTAAAGTCCAACCCCAACGCTCTTGCATCTACACAGCAGGGCACAATCTTCACAAATGTTGTTCATAATCTTGATGATAATACAGTTTGGTGGGAAGGTCTGGATAAGAATCCTCCCACAAATGCAGTTGACTGGATTGGCGAGCCCTGGAACGGCAAAGAGTCTGACAAGAAGGGTGCACATCCCAACAGCCGTTTCACAGCTCCTGCAAAGAACTGCCCCTGCATCAGCGACCAGTTTGATTCAACACAGGGCGTTCCCATTTCTGCTATCATCTTTG
>JAZQHL010000141.1:0-15075 GCA_045540595.1 Ruminococcus sp. | reverse complement strand
CTTTTAGGTTGTGCTCATATCGGAGAAGTACAGTCTTCTCTGTGGGACGCAGACACTGTCCTCAAATGCAAACAGCACGGTATCAAACTGCTGTAAATAAACATTAAACCATATGCAAAAACGCAGACTCATCAATTGAGTCTGCGTTTTTTTACTTTATTTCCTGTTCGAGATTTTTGAAGACATCGGTGTTGAAAAATTCAAATAATGAAATATCCAAGCCGTCACATAGTTTTTTTAGGGTTACTATACCTGCATTCTGACTTCCGCCATTGATTATGTTTTTTAGAGTTGATGGAGGAACAGCAGATATTCTTGCCAATGCATTAATTGACAGCTTCTTATTTTCGCAGAGTTCCAACAACCTGTCAGCAACTGCTTTTCTTGTATCCATATATACTCCTCCTCAAAAAACTTACAAAATTAGTGTAGTATTTTTTGAGAGAATATATCGACCATATATGGTCTTTTGGTCCATATATGGTATATTTTTCTTGGAGGAGATAAGATGAAAGAAAAAACTTGTTGTTTTACAGGACACAGAAACATTCCTGAAAGAGAAATAGAGTATTTAAGGACAAGAGTTGAAGAGGAATTGGAAGCCTTAATTGGGAAAGGTGTAGTGTATTTTGGCTCAGGTGGTGCGAGAGGTTTTGATTTACTTGCAGCAGAAACTGTTATTATGATGAAGGAGAAATATCCTCATATTAAATTAATTCTGGTACTGCCTTGTGCAGATTATATGAAGTTGTGGAAAGAAGATGATATTGCGGAATATGAATGGGTTAAACATAACGCAGATAAAGTAAAGATTCTATCCCCCATATATTACACAGGTTGTATGCATACAAGAAACAGACATATGGTGAATTGCTCATCATATTGTATTTGTTATTGCAGAAAAAACAAAGGAGGAACTTATTACACTAAAAATTATGCTATTGCCAATAAATTAAAGGTTATTTTCATCTGAATAAAAATCCCATCTGCATAATCTGCAGATGGGATTTTGTGTTTATTGAGTATTCTTTTTTCTTTTTGCGCTTACAATCAGTTTTCTTACCATATCAACGGGAATAACAATGAAGGAAAGGCAGATGATTGCAAGCCACTGCCAGAAACTGAGGGGACACAGGTTTACTGCACCGCCAACGAAGGTACACAGCAGAATAACGCCGATGAAAATACCTACAGCAATCTGGGCAAAGAGTTTGTTTTTCATAAGACCCTTGAAAAGGTTAAGGCTTTCTGTGCGGATATTGAAGCCGTTGAGCACTGCCATAAAGCACATAAGTGCAAAGCGGGCTGTAAGGCTTTCCTCTGCTGTTGCAAAGAGAGTGTTCATAGGTGAGAACAGCATTATAGCATAGGCAATAATGAAAGACACGGTGCTCAGGGCAATTTCGCCCTTTACTCCGCCAATGAAAAGACCTGAGCCTTTTCTGATGGGTTTTTCTTTCATATATTCAGGCTTGGGAGGCTCACTGCCGAAGGACAGGGAGTTGAGAGAGTCCATAATAATGTTGATAATAAGAATCTGTACGGAAGCAAGGATTGAGCCTGCACCGAACACAGGATATACCATACTGAGAATAAGCAGACAGATGTTGATGGGTAACTGGAACTCAAGGAACATCATTATGTTGTGCATAAATGTTCTGCCAAGATGAACAGCCTTTACAACAGAAGCAAAGTTGTCGTCTGTGAGAATAATGTCAGAGGCTTCTTTTGCTACGTCACTGCCTGTCTGCATACCAAAACCTACGTCTGCACGCTTGAGAGCAGGGGAGTCGTTAACGCCGTCACCTGTCATGGCAACAGACATTCCGATTTCCTGTGCAAGGGTTACAAGACGGAGCTTTGTGGCAGGTGAGCAACGGGAAATTACTCTTAAATCGGGAATGAGCTTCTTTACTTCCTCGTCGGAAAGATTCTCAAAGTCGTCATTTGCAATGGCAACATCCCCTTCTTTGTAGATGCCGCACTCGGTAGCAACTGCAATGGCGGTATCGATAGAGTCACCTGTGATTTCAATGACCTGAGTACCTGCTTTGTGAGCGGTTTCAACAGCCTTTGAAACCTCAGGGCGCAGAGGGTCTACAACACCTATAACACCCAGCAGAGTCATATTCTGAGGAAGTTCGTTTTCTGTGAGTACGCCTTCTGCTGTTGTCAGAGCAATACATCTGATTGAACGCTTGTTAGCAGCCTTGATTGCAGAAAGAAGTGAATCCTTGTCATCAAGGCTGACTACATCGCCCTCGGGGGTTACAGCGTGGGTACAGCGGGCAATGAGCCTTTCGGGAGCACCTTTGTAATAAGAAATGCCGTTGTTTCCTGAGAAAGCTGAGTACTTGTTTGCACTGCTGAAAACCTGTCTGTCAATTTTCTTTATGGCTTTTTTGATTGATGTTGTTTCTTCGGGAGTAACCAGAGTAAGCACTGCGCGGTCGATGGAGTTGCCACCTGTGGGATTGCCCTCTGAGTCGAAGACAGCGCTGTTATTGAGAATGAGATTTTCTTTCATCTTTGCAAACAGTGCAGTATCTGCTGAAAGAACGTCGCCTGTGTAATCAATAATAAGTTCAGGTGACATAATACCTGTGGTGAGAGTACCTGTTTTATCTGTGCAGATAAGGTTTACATAGGCAAGTTCGGGGATTTTGCCCGGATTCTTTGCCAGAATGTTGAAGCGTTCCATGGTCCTTACGTTCTGCTTTGTAACAAGCTTTACGATAAGGGGCAGACCCTCGGGAACAGCGGCAACGATAATTGTAAGAGCAACTGAAATGTTTGAGGCAACCTTCTGTATTGTTTCAAGGATATTTCCTGTGAAATACTCAGAAAAGCCTGTTTCCATAATTCCTGTGACCGTCAGGATAATAAAGGTGATAACTGCAGCAAGTGTGCCCCATCTGGAGATAAAGTCACTGAGTTTGTCAAGGGCAATGTCCAGAGCAGTTTTGGGAGCCTCCAGAGTCTGCATTTTTACCAGTGTGTCACCGTTGACGGTGTTTACACCTACATCAGTTACCATCATTCTGCCTGCACCTGACATTACACAGGTGCCTGCAAACAGACAGTTCTGATTTGTATATGCATCGGTGGAAGTTGTTTTTACGTGTACATAACCCTCCACAGGAGTTTTTCTGCATTCTTTGGTTTCACCGTTGATGGCGGCATTGTTTACTTTAACCTTGCCTTCAATGATGTAGCCGTCTGCAAAGATTTCCTTGCCTGTTTCAATGAGGACAATATCACCTACAACAAGTTCGTCTTTGTTGATAGTGACTATTTTGTCGTTTCTGAGCACATCGCAGTATCTGACAGCAGATTTTTTGCGGAGTTCTGTGGCGGATTTCTGCACGCCAAGACCTGTTCGTACTGCAATGGCGGTTACAATAGCCAGCACAAGGGCAATCATAAGAGGCTCGGAAATTTCCATAACCCCCAGAATCGCCAGCACAAGCTGAACTGCAGCAATTGCAATGAGAATCAGAGTGATTTTTTCACTGAGTGCTTCTGCTGCAAAGTGATACCATTTCTTTTGTTTGGGTTCCGGCAACTTGTTACTGCCGAATTTTTCTCTTTGCTCCAGAACCTGAGCATCGCTCAGACCTGTGGTGTAAATGTCGTTCATAATTTTACAACTCCCTTTCGGTAATTGTTAATAAGGAGAAATACACACTTATTGCGTATATGTTGATATATCAACTTTTACGATTCGGATAATACCACAACTGCATTTAAAAAACAAGACTTCAGACTTAAAGTTAACAAAATTATAACATTACTAAATTGTTAATATATATTTATATATGTATTTTGCTTGTCTGTGCAGACTTTCCACAGAGATATATCAAATAAAAACAGCTGTTGAGGATAAGAAACTAAAACGTGAGAAAAAACAGGTAAACGAAATTACCAAAGAAACGGTATGAGGGTTGGTTGATTTGCTGTTTTTTTGCACTTTATTTAAATGTTTCTATCCGAATATTTACTTGGTAATGTGCTTTATGATATACTATATCTATAGGTAGTAAAATGCAGAAGACTGCGTTTAAGCCTTGAAGAAAACAGGAGTTGATGTTGGTGAAAAGGAATTTAATGAAGAGAACGGTATCTGTTCTGTTAGCACTTCTGATTGCAGTATCCTGCCTTTTTATGGCAGTTGTTCCTGCATCTGCGGCTACTTACAGAAACGGTGCACAGTCCGGTCCCTCCACATCTTATAAAAACGGTAAGTATTATAAGCATTATCTGAAAGTCCCGATTACAGGTGATAACAGAACAGACCTGCTGGCAATAGCACTGTCACAGCTGGGATATCAGGAGGGAGCTTCAAACGGTGCTTTCTCCGGTGAGGTTTCCGGCGGACAGAACTACGTTGAGTTCAGCTACAATATGGGTGACTTAGGTCTGGGCTACGGTGGTTCAGACTATCCCTGGTGTGCTTCCTTTGTGTCATGGTGTCTGTATCAGTCACATTGTACAAACCAGGCTACCTACAAGGACCTGGGCCGAAACCACGTGGGTGATTACACCTACATCTGGAAAGAAATCAGTTGCAGCCAGTGGGTAAGACAGCTCAAGGGTGCGGGTTATTACAAGTATTCTGCATATGAGGGCGGTTCTTATACTCCTAAGTACGGAGACCTTGTGTTCTTCCAAAACTCCAAGGGTGTAGCACATATCGGTATATGTCTGTATACATCAGGCGGACGTATATACACAGTTGAGGGTAACACCAGTGATTCCTCTGGTCTTGAGGCAAACGGCGGCGGTGTATATTTCAAAAACTACTCCCTTTCAACTTCATACATCAACGGTTACGGTATACTGCCTTATAAGTCAGATTCTTCAGTAGCAAAGATTGATTACAGCGGTTCAAACCCCACTCCGGGGCTTTATATTTCCAATGCTGCAAAGTATATCTACAGTTCGGAAACTGCAACCTCCTACAGTTATACTATTCCCAGATTCTCTATGTTTGAGATTACAAAGATAGGTACAAACGGCACACGTCTTTATGGTACATTCACAACATCATCAGGTGCAACTGTAACAGGTTGGATCAACAACAATTCCGATAGAATAATACAGCTTTCCTCTTCAGGTGAAACTGTTTCTCCCGAAGAAGTAGCAAGGGAAGATCTTCAGAAGACGGTAGCAAGTGCAAAGACTATCCGCCATTACAACTACACCGAAGCAAAGATTCTTGAAATCCGTGCAGCATACAATAATGCTGTGAGTATTCTTGCGAATACCTCTGCTACAGAGTCACAGCTTAAATCTGCCGATACAACGCTTAAGAATCTGATTGCTCAGACAGGCAGTAATACTATTGCCCTTAATAACCAGGGTGTATATATAAACGGCAGAAACTCTGTTATCAAAGCAGGTGATTGCTTTATATATTCACCCTCCTGGAACAACGGATTGATTACTGTGGATAATGCTAACATCAGATACACAGTGAATGTTGTTGTAAAATGGGACGGCTATCTGCAGTGTAACGTGGTAAAATCTGTATCTGTAGGTACAGGTTCAAACACTCCGTCCATTCAGCTTGCTGAGGGCGAGTGGCTGATTGCTGCCCATAACTGGGAGACAGGTGTTGCAGACAGTGATAACCCTGTTGAGTATTCGGGCACTAACTACAGTATTCTTTCAAACCTGCAGGTGGGTTCAAGAGTTTATGTTTCAGGCTGTACTGCACTTAATGCAGGCACAGACGTAGAGCCCGCCGCTTTTATCAAGTTCGCCGCTCCTGATTCCACTAAGATGACTGCAAAGAATGAGAAGGTAGAAAAAGGCGATTTTGTTCTTTTTACACCTGCTTTCAACGGTGGACTTCTGACACATTCAAACGCAAATATCCACAAAACTCTTAATGTTCTGGCTCAGTGGGATGATCAGAAGGGTGCGTGGATTGTAAAAGATAAATTCCACGGCAACGGTATGGAGGATGAAACCTCAAACATCGAGATTGTTGACGGACAGGTTGTAATCTCAGGCTATGCCTGGGAGGCAGGTGTTGAGGACGGCACTCAGGTGGCAGGCTCCACAGGCAACTGGGGCAAACTGAACACTGCAGAAATCGGTCAGCAGGTTGTCTTCTCAGGTATTACTCCTACATACGGCTCTGATTATCTCTCTGTTTCTGCTAATATAGACTTTGTTGACTATACAGGTGACAGCTCAGAAGATGAAGAGACAGACACAGCAGTTGCTGTGAATCTTGCTCTGGGCAAGACCTACGAGGCAGCAACTCACGGGACAACCCACGTTGCAAATCTTACAGACGGAGTATACCCCGATGAACTCTGGCCTTCGGGTAATTGGTTCGGATTCAACAAAGAAGGCAACACAACAGAGGGTATAGGTACAGTAACTGTTGATTTAGGCGCAAAATATAATCTTGAGTCATTCCGTGTTCATCTTTACGGAAGAGATGACGATTCCAGTATTGGACCTCCTGCTTATGTAAATGTATTTACCTCCAACAATGGTACGGAGTTTGTGACTGCCGGAAGCCTCTCCCTTGATTCTTCACAGACAGCAGGATACTGGGCAAGTCTTGAAAATGCAGAGATAATGGGCCGCTACGTGAAGTTTGAGGTTGCGGCTTGTGCAGAGGGACATTACTGGGTATTCCTCAATGAAGTTGAGGTTTACGGAACGTCCCTTACAGGAGATGAAAATGTTGCTCTTGGCACTACTCAGACTGCAACAGCCGTAGAAGAAGGGTATAATACAAGCCTTGTTGACGGTGTTGCAGAAAATGAACTTGCAAAGGATAAATGGTTTGGTTTTCTGAGTGACACAGAAAGTGAAAACTGCAATGTGACAGAGGGCGTGGGAACAGTAACCATTGACCTGGGTGCAAGATACAGCATCACAGATATCAGAGCTCATTTCTTTGCAGGTGAAAACACAGAGTCAGCAGGGGCTCCTGCAAAAGTAACCGTCTATGTTTCTATTGATGACGATACATACGCAAAAGCAGGTGTAATGACACTTTCTGATGACAACACAGCACCTTTCTGGGCAACTCTCTCAGATTGCGATGCAGTGGGAAGATACATAAGATTTGATGTTGAGTGCACAGAGAAGTGGACCCTTATAAATGAAGTAGAGGTTAAGGGTCTGCCTCGTGTACAGACGGTTGACAACAACATTGCGCTGGAAAAGAACTATTCTTCTGCCGGATATGCAGATTCTCCCTTTAAAGCAAGTCTTACAGACGGCATTGCTTCCAATATTTTCCAGTATGGTCTGAACAATTCCTCCTGGTTTGCTTTTTACAACACAGGAGACGCAGAAACAGGCAACACCAGCGCAGGCAATGGTATTGTTACCATTGACCTGGGCGGTCAGGCTGAAATCACAGGTACTTCCGTGCATTTGTTTGCAGGTGCAAACGATGCAGGTGCAGTGCAGCCTGCTTATGTGAATGTATATATTTCTGACGATGGTACAGCATTTGACTACATCGAAACCATTGATGTTGATGCAACCAAGACAGCAGCATACTGGGCAAGCGTTACACTTTCACAGCCCGTATATGCAAGGTATGTCAAGTACGCATTTTCTGTAGGTGATGGTCAGCTCACACTTCTCAACGAAATCAAGGTGTCTGGCACAATGCTGACCACAAGCGAGTCAGAAGAGCCCGGCTCAATGTCTTCTGTTACACTGGCAGGCAGTTTCAACGGTTGGAACGTAACACCAAATATGCAGAGAGTTGACGGTACAACAGTTTCTGTTTCTATGGGTTTTGCTCCGGGTACATATGAGTTCAAGATTCTTGAAGGCAATATCTGGTACGGAAACAACGGTATTATTGATAACACTACAGACCACACATCTGATGTTGGTTGGGAAATGTCAGAGGATGCAGGAAACTGTGTGCTCAATGCTACAGGCGGTATGTATACCTTCCTTTATAACACAGAAACAAAGATGCTGAAGGTTCTCCATACTCCTGAAACATACTATATCCGCGGTGACTTTAACGAATGGGGAACATGGGATGTTCTTTCAGAGAATGAGGACGGAACCTTCTCCAAAACACTGACTCTTCCTGCAGGTACTTATGAATTCAAGGCTGCCAATGAAGATTACTCAAAGCAGTGGCCTGATTTCAACGATACCATTACTCTTGACAGGACAACAGACGTAACCTTTACTCTGGATATATTCAAGAACACTCTTACATATACTCAGGAAATCAACGATTTCATAGTTACCTTTGTAGATTTTGACGGCACAGTTCTCAGTACTCAGGAAGTAAGAAAAGGCAATTCGGCCGTTGCTCCTGAAGTTTCTGAAAGAGAAGGATATAACTTCTCAGGCTGGGATAAAAGATTTGACAATGTAACCGAAGATATGAAGGTTATTGCAATGTACCAGAAGATCTACGGTTCACTTAAGGTTGATGTTACAGGCGGCTCAGGTTTCAGACTCAGCATTAACGGCGGCACAGCCCGTCCCCAGGGTAGTACCTATATAAATTCCCATATGCTGATTGGTGCTCAGGTAACCGTAACTGCTATGAATAATTCGGATGATGCTTTTGTCGGCTGGATGAATCCTGCCAATGGTCAGATTCTGACAACTGAGCTCAGTTACTCTTTTTACACATCAGGCAACGACTATATCAAGGCTATGTATAAAACAGACATAACCGGTGTGAATATGGTAATGTTTAAAAATGATAAGGCTTCAGGTGGAAACGGACAGATTCTTGATGCTCAGTATTATGCATACGGAGACACAGTGGAAGTGCCGTTTGATCCTTCGCAGATTGGATTTGACTTTACAGGTTGGGATCACGCAGAAGGAGATATTCAGTCCAAACTCCGGGTGAGTGAAGATGTGACCGTTCTTGCAAAATGGGAACTTCAGAAGGTATATATTCCCATTGAGATTATCGGCGGTACAGCAACAGGCTCTGTCAACGAAGCAGGTGATTTCCAGGCAAACAATGCTGTTACAGTTACAGCAGACGAAGCAGAAGAAGGAAAGAAGTTTGCATATTGGACAATTGACGGAGTGGTGAAGAGTTACGACGAAGTTTATAAATTCTATCCCTCAAAGACTTGTACTGTTGAGGCTGTGTTTGTTGATGCAGACGCAGTTGTAGATTATCAGGTCCTGGTAAATGTAGACAGAATCGACACCACAACTGTAGAAAGCAAGAATGTTTTCTATTACAGCTGGTATGTTCCTGTTGAGGAGATGAATGTAACCTTTGTCAAAGCCGGTGTTCTGGCAGTAAACAAGGATAATTACACAGGATCAAACCTTTATGTGGGAACAACAGATATGAATGTATATGACAGATTCCCTTCCGGTGTAAATCTTAAACCCGTAAATTCTTATTCTTGGACAAAGGGCAGTGTTGTTGCAGGTCAGACCTGGGTAGCAAAGGCTTATGTTCAGTATAAGACAGCAGAAGGAAATATTATTACGGTATACTCAGACGTTATTGAAGCAACAAAAGAATAATCAATAATTTATTCAGAACACCCTGCGGCTTGGTTGCGGGGTGTTCTTTTTGGTTTTGCAGAATAAATTACGTTCAATTTAATTGTTGTAAAAGTCAATTGGTTGTTGTGGTATTGAACAAAATACAAGGGTAGTTTTTTGTGGTAAAGGTAGAATATTCTTCCTTTAGTTTGCTTTGTATCATTTATATGTTATATTAAAAGCGTATAGTTTTTCGGCAATCATAGAATTACAGGAGGTTTTTATATGAGTCTGAAAAAAAGTCTTAGTTTATTACTTGCTCTGTGCCTGATGCTTTCTGCATTTGCAGGTATGCCTGTGGCGGTTACCGCTGCAGATACCGAAATTGCAGACACAGGTGCAAACGTGGAAATCGCAGAAACGGGAAGTTCGAATCTGTATGGACTTGCTGACAATATTCAGGACGGACAGATTCTCCAGTGCTGGGGATGGTCGTTCAATAATATAAAGGCTAATTTGCAGAAAATTGCACAACAGGGCTTTTCTGCGATTCAGACTTCACCTATCCAGTCTTCAAAGGAAAGTACCCGGGAGTATTACAGTACCTTCTATAATTCTTCCTGGGTTTACTATCAGCCCATCAGTTTTGCTATTGAAACCAACTCCTACAATTCACTGGGTACAAAGTCGGACTTTGAGTCTATGTGTGCTGAGGCTGAAGAATATGGTATCAAAGTTATTGTTGATACCGTATTTAATCATATGGCAAATGATATGACTGAGAACACTATTCACCCCTATGTTCCCAGTGATCTTTATAATGACAGCAGTTGTTGGCATGATATATCCAAAAACTGTTCTAACTACAGCGACAGATATAATATTACCCACTATTGCCTTTCAGGTCTGCCTGACCTTAACACAAGCCACTCAACAGTACAGAATTATTGTATCGGATTCCTTAAAGAGTGTATTGATGCAGGCGCAGACGGATTCCGTTTTGATGCTGCAAAGCATATTGAAACTCCTTCTGACTCCTCAGGTACAGCCAGTGATTTCTGGCCTAATGTTCTGAATGCGGCTACTGAGTACGCACAATCCACCTATGGTACTACCCCTTATTACTACGGAGAACTTCTGGATGATCCGGGAGACGGAAACATCGGTGCATACACAGCATATATGAGTGTTACCGATAACCAGGGCTCCAATACCATACGTTCCTGTGTTTGCAACGGTGATGCGGCAGGTGCGGCTAACCCCGGTATCTTCAACGGAGCAGCGCCTTCAAAGACAGTTCAGTGGACCGAGTCTCATGACACTCATAAAGACAGCGGAACATCAGGTGTCAGTGAGCATAACATCAATAAGACATGGGCTATTGTAGGCTCCCGTGCAGAGGTCTGCGGTCAGTATCTTGCCCGTCCCTCAGATATGAGCACCACTATGCTGGGCTCTGCTGATGTTACTTCATGGTCATACCCTGAAGTAAAGGCTGTCAACCAGTTCAAGAATCATTTTATCGGAAAATCCGAGTATTTCTCTTCTTATAATAATCTTGCTTGTGTAGAACGCGGCACATCAGGTATGATTATCGTTAATGTAGGCGGCACATACTACAACGGAATGAGTGCTCCCGTGCATACTATGGCATCAGGTACATACACCGACGCGATCACAGGCAACACCTTTACTGTAGCTGATGGTTACATCTCAGGTGATATCGGTGATACAGGTATTGCTGTAGTATACGATGTAGAAAACAGCGGACTTTTTACTGAAGGTACTGTAACTGATTTTGTAGTAGCAGGTAGTTTTAACAGTTGGAACACAACTTCCGACAAGATGATTGCTGTTGATGGTAACACCGTGTCTACAACTATGTTCCTTGACCAGGGTACATATGAGTTTAAGATTACAACCACCACAGGTATCTGGTATGGAAATGCAGATACTATCTCCGATTCCACAGGTTCTTCGGGCAAAGCCATGAAAGCATCGGTTGACAGCAACTGTACTCTTGAGGCTTCAGGCGGTAAGTATACCTTCAAATTTAATGTAAGTACAGGTAAGCTTGTTGTTGAGTATGAGAACACAACAGATACCACATCTGATTTTTATCTCAAGGGCTCTTTCAATGATTGGAGCAGCACAACACCTCTTGCTTATGCAAGCGGTGATAATGTGGTGTCTGCATCAGTAACCCTTGAAGCAGGCACATACACCTTCAAAATCAACAACCCCGTAATCGGTGTGTGGTATGGTAACTCAGGTACTATCAACGACTACACGGGCAGCGGCGGCTGGACTATGAGCCCGAACGTATCCGATAACTGTACACTGGTGGCTTCCGGCGGTACATATAACTTTGCCTTTAATCTGTCCACACAGAAGTTGGTAGTATCTTCAGATTCAGTCACAGAAACAACTTCATCTGCAGAGACAACTACCATAGCACAAACAACAGTTGCTGATGTTACCGAGGCTGGTACAACCACTGCTGCAACAGAGGCAGGAACAGGGTTCTACCTCAAGGGTGACTTCAACGACTGGGCGGATACAAATCAGTTCACAAGCACTGAGGACAGCAATGTTGTTACTTATACTTTAGACCTTGATGCAGGCACATACAGATTCAAGGTTTATGACGCAAACACTTCAAAGTGGCGCGGTAATCCAGGTACTATCAATGACACTACCGGAGATAACGGTTGGACAATGAGTTCTTCTGAGTCATCCAACTGCACCCTTGTTGCTACAGGCGGTACCTATACATTCAATTTCGATACAAGTACATGCAAGATTATTGTTTTACACACTCCTGCTGAAACAGACCCTGTTGAGACCACAAAGGCAACTTTTACAGTAACCTTCAAAGATTTTGACGGAACTGTTCTTTCTCAGCAGAGTGTAACTGAGGGTGAATCTGCCACTGCTCCTGCAGACCCTGCAAGAGAGGCAGATGCACAGTACACTTACACCTTTGCAGGCTGGGATACAGACTACACAAACATCACAGCGAATACAACAGTAACCGCAACTTATTCAAAGACAATCAATAAATACACAGTTACTTTCACAGATTACGACGGCACAGTAATCAGCGAACAGAGTGTAGAGTACGGCTCTGCTGCTACAGCCCCTGCAGACCCTGTGAGAGAAGGCTATACCTTCACAGGTTGGGATGCGGCTTTTGACAATGTGACAGAGGATATTACTGTTACGGCTGTATATGTTGATGCGGCTGTTTATCTGAAGGGCTCCTTTAATGACTGGGGAGAAACAGACATTATGCTTGAGTCGGAAAGTGACAGCAATGTCTATACAATTACTCTTGAACTTGCCGAAGGCACACACACCTTCAAGATTTACCACGAAAATACATGGTACGGAAATAATGGGACAATTGCTGATACAACAGTCACAACTTCTTCAGGCGGTTGGCAGATGGAAACAGGCAAGTCCAACTGTACCCTGAAGGCTTCAGGCGGTAAATACACATTCAACTATGATATTTCAACACATAAACTGATTATCCTTTACACAGCACCCGAATATACTGTAACCTTCAAGGACTACGACGGAAGCGTTATAGATACACAGACAGTGTCAAAGGGTGAGAGCGCTACTGCTCCTGCAGACCCTGCAAGAGAGGCAGATGCACAGTACACTTACACCTTTGCAGGCTGGGATACTGATTTTACAAACATCACAGCAGACACAACAGTAACTGCAACTTACACTCAGACAGTCAATAAGTATAAAGTTACATTTGTTGACTACGATGGTGCAGTGCTCAGCGAGCAGAGTGTAGAATATGGTAAGAGTGCAACTGCTCCTGCTGAACCTGAAAGAGAGGCAACTGCACAGTATACCTACACTTTTGCAGGCTGGGACACAGACTATTCAAACATCACAGCAGACACAACAGTAACTGCAACTTACACCCAGACCGTGAATAAGTATACAGTTACATTTGTTGATTACGATGGTACAGTGCTCAGCGAGGAGAGTGTAGAATATGGCAAGAGTGCAACTGCACCTGCTGACCCTGCTCGTGACGGTTATGTGTTTGCAGGCTGGGACAAAGCTTACAATAACATTACAACTGACATCACAGTCACAGCACAGTATACAGAGGCTTCAGAGGTTTACTATACCGTCACCTTCAAGGACTGGGATGGCACAGTGCTCAAGACAGAGACAGTTCCCCACGGCGGCTCTGCTACACCTCCCCTTGAGCCGTTGAGAGAAAGCACAACCTCCGGCTCCTCCTTTATGTCTACCACAACCTATTACATCTTTGAAAGTTGGGACGGAGATTACACAAATGTTCAGGCGGATACTACCGTAACCGCTACCTACACAACCGAAACTTCCAACTTCATTAACAGAGTGTACTATTACTTCGTATACTTCAAGGACTGGGATGGTACAGTGCTCAAACAGCAGAATGTTAAATCCGGCACCACTGTCACACCTCCTGCAGATCCTACCCGTGAGGGATATACCTTTGCAGGTTGGGATAAAACCAACTTCACTATTACAGCAGAAACAACCTTCACTGCAACATATACTGAGATTGTTGATAGTTACACAGTAACATTTGTAGACTATGACGGCACAGTTCTCGGCACACAGAGTGTAGAGTCTGGAAAGAGTGCAACTGCCCCTGCAAATCCTGCAAGAGAATCAACTGCACAGTACACCTACACCTTTGCAGGTTGGGACACAGATTTTACAAATATTACAGCCGATACAACAGTAACTGCAACTTACACCCAGACAGTGAACAAGTACAAGGTTACATTTGTTGACCACGATGGCTCAGTGATTAGCGCTCAGAATGTAGAGTACGGCTCTTCTGCTACTGCTCCCTCAAGTCCTGTAAGAGATGGTTACACTTTCACAGGCTGGGATACAGACTTTACAAATATCAAAGAAGATACAACAGTAACAGCCGTATACGCAGAGGTTGGAAAAGTTTATTTCACTGTTGTTTATCTGAATGCAGATAATACATTCCTTGGTCTTGAAAAGGTAGAGTCAGGTGCCGCAGCAGTTGGCATCGCAGACCCCACAATGGCAGCAGATGCACAGTACACCTACACATTTACAGGCTGGAATGCAGACCTTACAGCAATTAATGCTGATACTATTGCTACAGCACAATATAAAAAGACTGTTAACAAATACACCGTAACCTTCCTTGGTATGAACTCAAGTGCAATCTCAACACAGACTGTCGAGTACGGTGCAGCAGCAACAGCCCCCGGAGCACCTGCAGTAGATGGCTACACCTTCACAGGTTGGGATGTAGCGTTTGATAACATCACAGCAGATACAACAGTAACAGCACAGTACAGTAAGAACAAAGTACCCGTAGAGCCCGCAACAACAGGTAAACTGAGACTTGAAGTAGCAGGCGGCACAGGCTTCACAATCGCATTTGGCGACGGTGCAGCAAGACCTCAGGGTACATCCTATAGCAACTCCAAGGCACCTGTTGGTGTAGAAGTTACAGTAGTTGCAAACGCAGCTGATAACTTTGTAGGATGGGTAAACGCAAACGGACTTATCGTTTCCGAGAATGTAGAGTAC
>JAZQHL010000140.1:0-12705 GCA_045540595.1 Ruminococcus sp. | reverse complement strand
GAAACATGTTGTCTTCCTAAGACCGCTTGGGCCTCCGACTTATCTGCCTGAAAAACTCACGCACATTGCACCGTGGACAAAGCACTCAATCTCCAAATCAGCAGGAATCTTTGCACGGATATCTGCAATTTCACCGAAGGAAAGTTCACGGGCAAGAACTACTCTGTCTGCACCCATATTGTAGAAGGCTCTGGCGGTTTCGCTGTTGACGATACCTGCCTGAGTGCTTACGTGAAGTGAAGTTTTGGGAGCATATTTCTTTGCAAGTTCAAACACTCCCAGGTCTGCAATTATCAGGGCATCTACACCGCTTTCCTGTGCAAAGGAAAGAAAATCAGGCAGAAGATGAATCTGAGGCTCACGGGGCAGAACATTGCAGGTAAGGTATAGTTTTTTGCCCAGTTTGTGGGCGTGCTCCACTGCTTTGGGAAGAGTAACCTCATCAAAGTTTTTCGGAGAAGTTCTCATACCAAACTGCTGTGCACCTACATACACTGCATCTGCACCGAATCTCAGTGCAGCGTGCAACGCTTCTTCGTCTCCTGCAGGAGCAAGTATTTCGGGCTTAATTATTGAATCGTTCATTATCAGTTCAGACCTGCTTTTGATAGATTTGACATATGTGTGCTGTAGTCAGAGGCAAAGTAGGAAGTGATTGTGCCATCAGCCTCAACACCGTGACAGAAGTAAAGATAATCTGTATCGGAAGGTGCAACTGCTGAGATAAGAGCATCTGCACAGGGAGAGTTGATTGCTCCCGGGGGAAGTCCTGCTTTCTCGTAAGTGCCGTAGGTGCTTACAAAATTCTCAAGTTCTTCCTCAGGCACAGAGTCTGCGTTCTTATAAGGATAGTATGCGGTTGAATCCATACCCAGTGTGTGAATATCATACTGGGGACCGTAATCAAGACGGTTGTGGATAACCGAGGAAACCTTGAACATTTCCTCAGAGTTTGCGGACTCACCCTGAACAATGGATGCCATTGTAACAATCTCGTCAAGGGTATAGTTGTGCTTATCGTCAATGAGTCTTGAGATGGTTACAGGCTCACTGTAGCCCTTAACCTCGTACTTGGTCTCAAAGACTCTGACCTGGAAGTTATCAAGGAAGCGTCTGATGGTAAGGTCAGGTGCCTCGTCTACATAGAACTCGTAAGTATCGGGGAAAAGATAACCTTCAAGTCTGTAAATACGGTCGGGGTTATCTCCGATATCTGCAAGGAATGAATAATCCTCATCAAACTCGGTGCTGTTGCAAAGACGGAGGAATTCCTCTACATCGTAAGTAACACCTGACTCATACAGAAGATGTGCAAGGTCAAGTACGTTTGTACCCTCGGTAATCTGAAGCATAATTGTTGTCTGGCGATTGCCTGTATACTGCAGATGATTGAGGATTGCAAGGTAATCCTTGTTTCTGGGAATCTGATAAACACCCGGCTCAACCTCATCAATCTTGCCTGTGATATTGGCAAAAACAGAGAAGAAACCTACAGAATTGATTATGCCTTTATCCTCAAGTTTCTTTGCAATATCAGGAATTTCATCATCTGCTTCAATGATAACCGTGGCAGGAGTAGCATCTTCCCTTGTGATTGCAAGGAAGTCGTTACTGCCTATAATGAGAAACTGAGAAGCTACAACGGAAAGAATGATTACAACTGCAATCCAGGCAATACGATATACCTTTTTGTTCTGACCTGACTTTACTCTGCGGATTTTCTTTTCTTCTTTTTTCTGTCGTCTGAGTTCACGTCTGGAGTCGCGCTCTATCTGAGCACGGGTGCTCTCATCGGAAAAAGAAGTAATCTCATCAGAAAAATCAGAGTCTGAAGCAGTCTTTGCCGGAGTTTCTTCGTCCTGAATCTGCATTCTGAACTGGTCAACCCTGCGCTGACGGTAAAGGCGTATTTCCTCCTGATTCTGATTATCACGGTTTTCCATATTATCACTCATACAAACACCTCCAAAGGTATTTTATATCTTGTCGGCTGTGTGCCGTGCATATCTGTCTGTAACAAGAAGGTCAACAGGTACATCGTGGGCTTCACAGGGTAAATCCCATTTTACAAAGCTTGCATAGCAAAGTCCTGCTGACACTCCACTGTATGTCTCAAGGAATCGGTCGTAGTATCCTGCTCCGTATCCCAGACGCTGACCGTGAGGGTCGAAGGTAAAGGCAGGGACAATGCAGAGAGAATCCGAAAAATCCTCAAGAAGTCTGCACTTGCAGGGGTCGGGCTCCATTATGCCGAAACCGCCCTGTGTAAGGTTCCGGAGTGAATTGATAAGATAAAATCTCATCACACCGTTTTCCTCACATCTGGGTACTGCTACCTGTTTTACGTTTGCAAATGCAGCGTGGATTATACCTCGGGTTTCGATCTCCTGCTTCTTTGAAACATAGGTGATTATTGTCTTTGCTTTCATATATTCTGCAGTACAAAGCAGGCGGCTTGCTATTTCAATATCAAGGCTGTGCTTGTACTGAGGGGTCATTTTATCTCTCATAGAGCGGTAATGCTGACGAAGCTTTACCTTTTCATCAATTATCTTACTCATTGCACTGCATTGCACTCTTAAGGTCTGAGGAAACCTTTTCACCGCAGAGTTCGGTTATGATAAGGGAAGCAAAAGTGATTGTTGCTCCGGGGCCTTTGCCTGTGATGATTCTGCCTTCCTGAACAGCAGGCTCTGAGGTATACTCAGCACCTGTAAGTTCCCCCTCAAAACCCGGGTAGCAGGTGGCTTTTTTACCCTTGAGCAGACCCATATGACCAAGCACTGAAGGTGCAGCGCAGATTGCAAAGATGTACTTGTCGTTCTCTGCGCAGAAAGCGATGAGATTTCTCACCTGCTCATTTTCGTCAAGGTTAGTTGTGCCCGGCATACCGCCCGGAAGGAATACACCCTGAAGGTCTGCAGAATCGGCATCTGATATGTGCATATCTGCCACAACAGGAATATTGTGAGCACCTGAAACCACGAGAGAGTTATCAGATGTAACTGCAACGGTTTTCATATCAATACCTGCTCTTCTGAGCATATCAACTGTTGTGATGGCTTCGATTTCTTCAAAGCCTGTGGCTAAAAAACAATAGAACATATTATGTCCTCCTGATTTATATTGATGTTAATCCCTCCACCGCTTACGGCGGTTCCCCTCCCTTCAGGCAAGGGAGGCTGTTTAGTTGAGAAACTCACAGGCGGTATCGTAAACCTTCTGAGCAATTTCTTCGATTGTATAGGGGTTTTCTCCGTCACTGCAGGGTATAACCTTCCAGCCCTGATTATCAGCTGCATAAAGAGCACTCTCACGGCAGGCGTTGAGGAAAGTTACGTCCTTTTCGTGCAGGTCTTTTTTAGACTCATCACTGTTATATCTGCCTGACATAAGGCGCTGAGAAACCTCTGTGGGCATATCAAGGTAAATTACACCATCAGGTCTGGGGAGACCCAGTTTGTCATATTCAAAATCTGAAAGCCAGGAAAGGAATGAATCCCACTCCTCTTTAGGAAGTTTTGCAGGCATATAAACCATATTTGAGGTTACATATCTGTCAAGAACAAATACTGTGCCTGCCTCGTAATCCTGCTTCCAGTCCTTGAGAAAACTTGCAACCCTGTCTACAGCATAGAAAGATGCTGCAGCGTAGGAATTAACACAGGAAGCACTGTTTCCGAACTCCCCGTTCAGATACATTCTGACGGGGAATGATGCAGGGCTTTCATAGTCAGGAAAAGAAATCTTTCTCACATTATAACTCTGAGATAATTTCTCTAAGAGAATTTTAGCCTGAGTACCCTTACCTGAGCCGTCAAGTCCTTCTATTACAATTATGCGTCCTTTTTTGTTCTGATTATTTTCCATATCCGTATTTTTCTCTTACTTCCTTAATTTTTCCGCAGGTCATACTGCCTTCGGGACAAGCACCCCTCATACAGGAGGGACCGCTCTTTGCAAAGATATTGGGAGCAACCTCTTTGCAGATTAAGAGCATCTGCTCTGCAACCTCTCTTATCTCCCACTGGGCACGGTTGCAGCAGCGGTGTGCAAAGAAATTCTCAAGACTTCTTGCGTTGAAGGTGCACACAATCTTTGTGGTGCAGGCATTGGGCAGAATGTATCTGGCATCTTCGTTGGCTTTCTTGATGAAAGCAGAGCACTGGGTTTTATTGTCAGCCTTGAACTGTTCAATAATATCAACATCTGTTCCTGTGTATTCTTTGTCTGAAAATTCGCGGATATACTTTACAGCAAGTGCATCACGGATATCGGAATACGCTTTCATCTGTAAATCTATAACACGGTTATAAACCTCAGAGCAATGCTCGTCCTCCATAATCTCAGGGGGAGTAACAAACTCAAAACTGTTACCGTCAACGTATCTCTGGGACTGCTGACTGTAAGAAGCGATTCTGTGACGTACAAGCTGGTGTGAGCAAGCACGGGAGATACCCTCGATTCCAAAGGTGAAGGAGGCATGCTCTGTGGGACTTGCATGGCCCATATCTGCAAGCATCTTCACAAAAGATGCTGTTTTTTCTTCGGTTAAGCCTTCGCGGATATTCTCGATTCCTGAAGGTGAATAGCAGAGTTTTGCCGCTGCTGCTACTATCTCCTCAGGGCTTGGAGTATGTGCAAGAAGTGTTACCTTTATAGCCATTGAATCCCTCTCCTTATATATAAAAAACTATTTACAGAATAAAAGTCACACAATTATCCCATTATTAAAAGTTATTATACCACAGCATAATATAAAAATCAAGAAAAGGGCAACAGTATGATTTCTCACACTGTTACCCTTTTTCAGGTTATTATTCAGTCCTGTTCTTCTGTTGAATTCTCTTGTGAATTCATTTCTTCTGTTTCTTCGTTCCGCTCCTCTTCCGAGTCAGCTTTTTCCTGAATCTGAGCAAGCACACTGCGGAGTTTCTCAGGCAAAGGAATAAGCCCGTCTGCATTTTCAAGGATAGAAAAACCCTCGTTTGCAATAAAGAAAAGAATTGTAATTTCTCTCAGAGGAAGTCCCTCTGGCAGAATATGCTGCAAAGAAACCGAGAGACCTATCACCATCAGAGCAAGGATTTTTTTGAGGATTCCTCTGAAGCCTATCTTGCTTGATAGTTTCTTCTGATAGATTGCCTTTGCAACACCTGTGGCATAATCAATAACCATCATTGTCAGGTGGCAGATTATCAGTTCGTCCCAACCACCCAGAAACCAGGCAACAAAGCCTCCTGCTGCAGCAAAAATCCAAGAGATGGTAAACTTCTGAAAAGACATACCGCCTGCTAATGACGCTAAGAATTTTGATATCATTTTATTTGCCTGCCACCTTTTTCTGAATTTCTGTGGCATCTCTGATATCAACCTTTCCGTCACCGTTTATATCCCCTGCAGGTCTTTTTATCAGTTCGCTTATTTTTTCAGAAATCAGAGCCTCAAGTTCTTTGATAAACTTCAGGTCTATAGAGTTTGTGGGATTCTTATATCCCAGATACTCTCTTGCCTCAAGGATTGCAGCGTTGGTGAGTTTTCCTTTTTTGTTATCTATAGGAGTAACAAAGGTTTTTACAATCTCAAAGGAATAAGCAAGTCTCAAGAGAGCCTGAACTCCTGCTGTTTCAAACACTTCGGTTTTGGTTTTTTCTTCTGTCTTTTCAGGCAGCGGTTTTGTTGCAGACCTGATAATACCGGAATTGTAGATTACGTTCATATCCACGTTTCCTGTGATACCGCTTACTCTACCCTCAGAAGTATACTGCCAGATATCGCAATCCATCTGTGGTGAATCGACTCCCCACTGTGCAAGCCACACAGGATAAAGTTTTCTCAGGGCTTTGTAGTCCAGATAATTTGTAAACCAATTTGGGTTACTGTAAACACCTGCTTTGTAACCTGCTTTTATCACTGTATCACAAAAAGCCTTTGCCATTTCGGTGAGAACTTTTTTGCCCAGTTTTGTCATAGAGTTTTCTTCCATATCAAAGAAAACAGGAAGTTCAAGGCTTTTGCCTTTCAGCACAGAAATGCAGGCGTTTGCCTCCTTTACAGCATCTGCTTTATCTACCGCATAGGAATACCAGTAAACTCCAAGTTTCACCCCTGCAGCCTTTGCGTTTTTGTAGTTACTTTCAAAGGTTTTGTCCTTCTGGGTTGCGCTTCTGCCAAAACCTGCACGTAGAATTGCACAGGTATAACCTGCTGACTTTACCTTTTTCCAGTCAATTACTCCCTGCCACTCTGAAACATCAATACACTTTATTTCAGCCATTTGTCCACCTCCTCTTCATAATAATCTTCAGGCTCAGGCGGCACCTCTGACTCGGGCACCACCTGAACTTTTGAAAAGTCATAATCTCTGAGAAGCACCACAACAGGTTTATACTCATACTCTGAATGCTCAGGAAGATGAATCATAAATCCCTCATCCGCTTTCAGCATAAAGCTTCTGCCGCCTGCTTTCTCAATTACTGTAATATTCTTAATATCATACACCGACATACAACCCCTCCTTATGCAACGTTCCAGTTTTTCTGTGCAATCACAGTCAACTGGTCATCTGTAAGTTTTGCAATCACATCTGCGTGAAGAGTCAGAGTCTGGGCCGTACCACCTGTAAGGTCTGCAAGTCCTTCAATAACACTCTGAATTGTTCCGTCATCAAGTTTAGAGCAATGCTTAATATCAAACGAAATTTTAACAGTGTTCGGAACAACTCTGAAATATTCGATTGCATAAGCATAAGAAGTAAAACCATTAAGCCTTGTTGCACCTGAAAGGTTAAAGGGCTGTCCCTCAATTTTTTTCAGTTTTTGCTGTCGCATAAGCCAGTTATCAAAATATTCGCACTGTGAAAAATCGCAATCTAAAACTAAGGTTTCAAGCACAGATGGCGTGTCAGCCGCTGGAGCAAAAAAGGCATTTGTGGCAATGGTAATTGGTGTATCGCTTTTTATAGTCAGTTTCTTAATCTTTGTGATTCGCACAATATAAAACAACTCAGCTAAACTCGACAAAGTTGGAATATATATTGTTGTTTCTTCATCAGCCCAATCATCAGATTTGAACCGAATATTATATGCACCCTGTGTCCACGCAGGAGCACTGCCGCCCTGAGCTTTTCCTGCGTCGACACCTGCACTGTACACCTCATCATAATCAGTCTTTGCTCTCAGCACTTTTTCTGCAAGTGTCATACTGAAGCACCTCCTGCAATAAGTGCCTGTGCATAGGTGTGAAGCTCATCAAGAGCTTTATCAAAATCACCTATACTTTTTCCTACCTCCTGCAATGCCCCATCAACAGTATCTGATACATAATATTCACCTTCGTCAGTTATCTTTCTTATTTTTTCTGCGATAGCTGACAGAGGGATTCGTAACACAGAAGAAGCGGTAGGGTCATCGTTCTGATAAACAATTATTTCAGGATTTGTTTTATCAGAAAATGATGATACCGCATCGATGTTTTCTCCTGCAGGCATTTTCTTTTTAAGAGCATTGTAAATCACTTTGTTCATCAGAGGATTTTCAGATTCAGCATTGAGGGCTGAATCCACATTCATCACAAGTTCTTTCCACTCTTCCCAATCCTCATCAGCGTATATTCCATCTTCGGTGCACCATATTCCGCGATACTCGATTTTGTTATAACTGCATCTTATTTGCATAAGATGTGCGTCTGACGAAGGCTTAAGCACTACAACAACCTGATGCACACCTGTGAAATCATCAACCTTGTAAAAGCCGGGAGAAATCAGAGAGTTATAAACCCTGTCTGAAACCTCACCTGCAACCGAGTGCACATATACAGGCATAGAGAGAAACTTTGTCATCATATCGGATGAAAAAAGTGCTTCTCGGTCTATGGCGCCGTCTGCAAGTTTCACAGATGTTACAGCACCGTCTGCAATCATAAAACTGTCTGCCTGACCAACAGAGGGCTTGCCGCTGTCTATGTACTCACCTGCCTGTGCATCATAGATATACCAGTTGCCGTTTTCACCGATAAAAGGCATAAGCACACAAACCTCAGATACAGTTTTTGCAAGTTCGTTGAGTCTTTCTTCATACTCAAGAAACTCTGTGTTTGTCTTTTCAAAATGCTCAGAAAACTCAGCACTGTCTCCTACAAAGAATCTGTCGGTTGTGGTGTGATAAACCACACCTGAGTCAGAAAAAGCCTTGAGCTGTGCCCTTACACAACCACTCATAAAAATGTGCTGTCTGAGCACATTCCAGGTAAGAACAACACCCTCATCTGTTAATTCTGAGGGTAAAGTAAAGTAATTGACCGTGCCGTCATCAAAGGTAAGGTAAAGACGGTAAATACGGTCGGATTCAGTAGCGCCACTGATTAAAAATTTGATTGTTCGTCTGAGGTTATCCCCTGCAAAACCGATAAATCGCTCAGACTCGGGAATGGTAAGTTTTCCATTCAGAATGGTAATCATATAATTACACCTCCAAAAACAGCGCAAAAAGAAAGAGAAATTGCATAAAAGAATGCAATTTCTCTCAAATAAAAAATATTTTTTACAGAAGTTTTTTCAGGAAGTGTCCTGTGTGAGACTCATCACACTGAGCGATTTTTTCGGGAGTACCCTGAGCAATAATCTCTCCGCCACCGTCTCCGCCTTCAGGACCTAAGTCAATAACGTGGTCAGCGGTTTTGATAAGGTCAAGGTTATGCTCGATAACAATAACGCTGTTGCCCTTATCCACCAGTTGCTGAAGCACATCAATAAGTCTGTGCACATCTGCAGAGTGGAGTCCTGTTGTAGGCTCGTCAAGGATATACACGGTCTTGCCTGTGCTTCTGCGTGAAAGCTCTGTTGCAAGTTTCACTCGCTGAGCCTCACCACCAGAAAGTGTGGTTGCAGGCTGACCTATCTTGATATATCCAAGACCTACCTCGTAAAGAGTCTGGAGTCTGCGGTGAATCTTGGGAATGCTTGAAAAAAACTCAAGACCTTCTTCAACCGTCATTTCCAGCACATCATAAATCGATTTACCCTTATACTTAACCTCAAGGGTTTCACGGTTATAGCGTCTGCCCTTGCACACATCACAAGGCACATATACATCAGGCAGGAAGTGCATCTCAATCTTGACTATGCCGCCGCCTTCACAGGCTTCGCATCTGCCACCCTTGATGTTGAAGGAGAATCTGCCGGAAGAGAAACCTCTGAGCTTCGCTTCCTGAGTTTTTGCAAAAAGCTCACGGATATCCGTAAACATTCCTGTGTAGGTTGCAGGGTTACTTCTGGGAGTGCGTCCGATAGGGCTCTGGTCAATGTTGATTACCTTATCCAGATGTTCAATACCCTTTATTTCCTTATGTTTACCGGGACGGGTTTTGGCACCGTTCAGGTCTCTTGCCAGTTTCTTGTAAAGAATCTCATTGACAAGAGAAGATTTACCCGAGCCTGAAACACCTGTCACACAAACAAAAGACCCCAAAGGAATTTTCACATTGATGTTCTTCAGGTTATTCTGCTGAGCACCTATAATTTCAAGTTTCTTGCCGTTGCCTTTACGACGCTTTGTCGGCACTGCAACCTGTATTTCTCCGCTTAAGTACTTGCCTGTTACAGACCGCTCAGAGGCTATGATATCCTCAACCGTACCGCTTGCAACAATCTCTCCGCCGTGAACACCTGCCCCGGGACCGATATCTATAATATGGTCAGCGGCAAGCATTGTATCTGTATCGTGTTCAACAACGATAACTGTGTTGCCCAAATCACGCAGTCTTCTCAGTGTACCCAGAAGTTTCTCGTTATCTCTCTGATGAAGTCCTATACTGGGCTCATCAAGAATATAGAGTACGCCCATCAGAGAACTGCCTATCTGGGTTGCAAGGCGGATTCTCTGGCTTTCACCGCCGGAGAGGGTACCTGCGCTTCGTGAAAGAGTAAGATAACCGAGTCCCACACTCTGCAGGAAACCAAGTCTTTCTTTAATCTCCTTGATGATTGCACCGCCTATGAGCATCTGACGCTCTGAAAGCTCGTGGCTGTTTACAAATTCCAGTGCCTTTGATACAGACATATCACAGAATTCTGAGATATTGAGTCCGTCAACTGTAACTCCCAGAGAAAGTTTGCTCAGTCTTCTGCCACCGCATTCGTCACAGGGAATTGCTGACATAAAGGCTTCTATTTCTTCTTTAATCCAATTGCTGTTTGTCTGGCTGAATCGTCTTTCCAGATTATTTATGACACCTTCAAAGGGAGCATAGTATTCTCCACCAGCATAAAGGCCATTACGGACAAGACGGATTTTCTCACCCTTTGTACCGTAAAGAAGGATATCCACAATCTCTTCAGGCAAATCACAGACAGGTGTATCCAAAGAAAAACCATAATGCTGTGAAAGACCTGTGTAGTACATAGCAGCAATGGTGTTTCCCTCCATTGCCCAGCCGCCTGCTTTGATCCCGCCCTGATTTATGGATTTTGTTTTATCGGGAATAATTTTATCAGGGTCAATACGCATAAACACACCCAGACCTGTGCATTTGGGACAGGCACCCTGAGGTGCATTGAAAGAAAACATTCTGGGTGAAAGTTCATCAATGCTTACTCCGTGCTCCGGGCAGGCATAGCTCTGTGAAAAGAGGATATCCTCTTCCCCGTCTACCGACACAAGAATAAGTCCCCCTGCAAGTTTGGAGGCTGTTTCTATACTATCAGAAAGACGTGAACGGATACTCTCTTTGATAACAAGTCGGTCAACAATAACCTCAACACTATGTTTTTTATTCTTTTCAAGAACTATATTTTCAGATAAATCGTAAACAATTCCATCAACACGCACACGGACAAAGCCACCCTTGCGGGCTGATTCCAGTTCTTTCTGATGTTCACCCTTACGAGCCCTTACCACAGGTGCCATAACCTGAATTTTAGTGCCCTCGGGAATACTCATAACCCTGTCAACAATCTGGTCAACTGTCTGCTGTTTGATTTCTTTTCCACAGACAGGACAGTGAGGGGTACCCAGTCTTGCATACAGAAGACGAAGGTAATCATATATCTCTGTGACAGTGCCCACAGTTGAACGAGGATTCTTTGAAGTTGTTTTCTGGTCTATGGAAATTGCAGGAGAAAGTCCGTCGATGCTGTCCACATCGGGTTTATCCATCTGTCCCAGGAACATTCTTGCATAAGAGGACAAAGACTCAACATACCGACGCTGACCTTCTGCGTAGATAGTATCAAAGGCAAGGGAGGATTTGCCTGAGCCCGAAAGTCCTGTCATAACAACTAATTTGTCACGGGGAATATCCACATCCACATTTTTCAGGTTGTGTTCTCTTGCTCCCCTGACAGATAAAAATTTATCACTCATTATTTTTCTTACACTCCTCCACTACGTTACTGCTTTACTAACGTTTATTTTCAACCGACGAAAGAGTTATCAGAAAAATCTGATTTTCACTCCTCCGCTGCGTTATTACATAACTAACGTTTATTTTTCAACCGACGAAGGAATTATCAGAAAACTCTGCTGTTAACTCCTGCGCCACAAAATTCCTTCTGAAAAGGTTGTTAATATAAGGCGGATAACAATACTGTTACCCGCCTTGATTTGTATTTGATTATTCTGCGGATTCTTCGCTGTCTTCTTCCTCAGAAACATCTGTGGGCTCTGTGAATGTTCCGTCCATCATAGCAGCAAAATCTGCACCAGACATTTTCTCGTGCTTCATAAGGTAAGCTGCAACCTCGTGGAGCTTATCCATATTTGCATTCAGAATCTTTGTGCACTTATCGTAGCACTCGGATACAATGCGGTGAATCTCAGCGTCAATCTTTGCAGCAGTATCGTCAGAATAATCCTTCACCTGACCCATATCTCTGCCGATGAACACTTCTGTACCGCCTGAAGCGTAGTTGATACAACCCAAAAGGTCTGACATACCGTACTTTGTAACCATAGCACGGGCTGTGGAAGTTGCACGTTCGATATCGTTGGAAGCGCCTGTGGAGATATCACCCAGCACCAGAGCCTCGGCAACTCTACCGCCAAGACAAACAACGATATTCTCAAGCATTTCGTTTCTGGAACTATAGGATTTATCCTCTGAGGGCAGAGGCATTGTGTAACCGCCTGCCATACCTCTGGGGATAATTGAAATCTGATGAACAGGGTCCTGAGTCTCGCAAACATGGAAGGCGATTGCGTGACCTGCCTCGTGGTATGCTGTAAGCTTCTTTTCCTTATCAGACATAACCTTGGACTTCTTCTCAGTACCTACAACAACCTTGATGGTTGCTTCTTCAATCTCTGCCATAGTGATTGCCTTCTTGCCTTTTCTTGCAGCAAGGAGAGCAGCCTCATTCAGCAGGTTCGCAAGGTCTGCACCTGTGAAGCCTGCAGTGGTCTTTGCAATAGTTCTGAGTTTTACATCAGGAGCAAGAGGTTTCTTTCTTGCGTGAACTTTGAGGATTGCTTCTCTGCCCTGAACATCGGGATAACCTACCATTACCTGGCGGTCAAATCGACCGGGACGGAGAAGTGCAGGGCCAAGAATATCGGGACGGTTGGTAGCTGCAATAACGATTACGCCTTCGTTTGCACCGAAGCCGTCCATCTCAACCAGCATCTGGTTCAGGGTCTGCTCACGCTCATCATGACCGCCGCCGAGACCTGTACCTCTCTGTCTGCCTACTGCGTCAATCTCATCAATAAA
>JAZQHL010000139.1:0-30884 GCA_045540595.1 Ruminococcus sp. | reverse complement strand
GCTCTGCAGCCTACAAGAATGCGCTCTCCCCCTACCCAACCAACAAGGCCGAGACCATCTTCATAGAGTACGCTTTCAACCTTGGGAAGAGAACCCTTGCTGTTCTGTGCTACGTGGTCAAAGACACTCGCCATGGGGCTTTGTGCTTCTTTGAGCACTGCGGCGGCAGCAAGCATACCCTCTTCTATTCTTACGTTTGTAAATGCCTTTACACCGTTTAAGGTAATGCTGTCTACAGGATAAAGGTCACGGGCTTCGCAGATAACAGCCTTTGTGTCACAGAACTGACGAACAGCAGGATATCCGCTTATCATAGCATTCTTTGAAAGAGTGTCTTTGCAAAGGAGTCTCAGAGGCAGATTCACTGCAAGCAGGTCGCACACAGGGGCGGACACGCAAGCCATAACTGCAAGGGCTGAGAATGCACCCCACACGTCCTTTGCAACTATTCCGTAAAGGACTGCTACAAAGAGCGAGCAGAGAATGGTGACGGGAGCAATCTTACTTGCCATATCCTCACATGGGTCAGGTGAGTAGGAAAGTCTCAGGAAGTCGCTCATAAAGTCGGTTTCGTGCTGATATGCGATGATTGGCTTGTCCTGAGTTGTGCCGCTTACAAGCTGACGTGCAACGTCTTCGTTGGTGTAAATCTTTGCGGCATAAGTTGAGGTTGTTTTGTTTGTAATGAATCTGAAGTTGTCCTTTACTCTCAGTACCATAAAGAGTTTTCCAAGGCAATTAAGGCCGAGAGCAAGAATTGCAAGGCAGGAATACAGATACTGATTACCGCCGAAGAAATCTGTGGGGATTATGATTGCCACTATGCCCTGAAGGGTGGCGGCAATGGCGGCAATGGCGGCACCTGTGTCAGAGTTGCCTTTGAACTTTCTGAGTGAAGTTATTCCGTTGATAATTGTCACACGGTTTATCCAACAGGAAAGAACAAGCATCAGAAAACTGAAAATTGACAGAAGAATTGATGCAAGGTAATTCTGAGAAAGCGTCTGCGCCAATACACGGGTTACTATGGTAAGTGCAAGAGATAAAAGGAAAAGTGCACCTGTAAAGATGCTGTTTACAAACATCTTACGGATATTTGAGTTTACCTCCTGCATAATGGACTTTGCGTCCTGATGGCTGCGGAAATCCTCAATCTGAATGGTTTTTTCTTTGAAATCGTCGTTTGTGTCATCTTCCTGAGAAGAGAAGAAACCGACAATCCTGCCAACAATGCCTGCGGCAATTTTCTTTGGTGTGGGTTTTTCCTCTTCACTGTCAGAGGGTGTTTCTTTTTCGGGCTTGAGATTCTGTGAGATAACAGGATTGGGAGAAGCAATGTATTTTTTGTACTCGTTTTCTACAACTGCAGAGAATTTTCCTGCACGGACGTGTACTTTTTCAACCTTGCTTTCGTGCTGATACACGGGAACTCTGGAAACAACGGTCTGCACAGCACTTACAGGCTTGGGTTTACCGAAAAGACGCTCAAAATTGCTCTGTCCGTTGTCGGAGTCCCAATCACCTGAAGCGGCGTCTTTGTCTGTGTCGGGTGACTTGTCCCCTTCCTCCTGTGTGTCGTCGGACTCGGCTGAATCCTCTTCGTCAGACAGGTCTATGTCGATGGTATCTACGTCCTTCATATGTATGGAGCGGACTTTGAAACTGTCCACCTCGTCGATTATCTCGTCAGAGATGGTTGTACCTTCGTCATATTCGGGAGAAAGAGTGACAACTGTGTCTGCTTCGGGCTCTGCATCACTGTCAGGAGTCTCTTCTGCTTCTGTGAGCTCGCCCTCTGCCTCTTCTGTGCTTTCTGATGCAGCATCTTCGGGGGCTTCGTCCGTTTCAACATCGAGGGGGCTCTGGTTTGTGAGTCTTACCTCTTTGCTTTTATTGCTGTATATTTCCTCCATTTTGGGGCCGCCGCTGAGTCGTGCAGCCTCTCTCTCCATTTTTTCCTGTTCAGAGAGAAATCTGGTTTCTTCGATAATGGAGTCGATGGTATCATCGGTTGCACCTGTGGGTGTGCCCTTGGGGTCGTTACTCATACTTTTCACTTCCTTGCAATTTATATAAAGTAGGTGTTATTTACGGATTTATCTGTCTTCGGCAACTCTGTACATGAGTATGCCTGCGGCAACAGATGCGTTCAGGGAATTGATTTTGCCCTTCATAGGAAGAGATACGATGACATCGCATTTTTCTCTGACAAGTCTGCCGATTCCCTTACCCTCATTGCCGATTACAAGTGCAATTGCACCCTTCATATCGCATTTGCGGTAGTCCTCACCGTTCATATCTGCACCGTAAATCCACAGACCTTTTTCCTTCAGAGTGTCGATTACGGAGGGAATGTTGGGCACGCGCACAACGGGTACATACTCAACGGCACCTGCAGCGGTCTTGCCTACTGTGAAGCTGAGCCCTGCACTTCTGCGGTTAGGAATAATTATGCCGTGAGCGCCTGCGCACTCTGCGGTACGGATAATTGCGCCTAAGTTGTGGGGGTCTTCGATTTCGTCAAGAATGATGACAAAGGGGTCCTCCCCGCGCTCCTGCGCCAGTGAGAAAATATCCTCAAGTTCTTTGTATTCGCAGACAGCGGCAATGGCGGCAATGCCCTGGTGGGAACCTCCTGAGCACATATAGTCAAGTTTTTTTGGGTCGACTTCCTTAATGCGGAGTTTCTTCTCCTTGGCCTTTGCAAGGATTCCCACAATGGCACCTGTTTTAGCACCCTTTGCCACAAGCACAGAGTCAATGGCTCTGCCTGAACGGATAGCTTCGCTGACAGGGTTTCTGCCGAATATAATGTCACCGCGTTGCTGTGCGGAGTTTTTGTTGTCTTTCTGGTTTTCTGCCATATATATCTTTTCCTTTTTCTGTGTTCTTTGTGATTTTAACAACTCTGTTTTCTGTTGTTTTAGAAATACCTATACATATTATATTGTATCACAAAAGAATTTGTTTGAGAATAGTATTTGTCAAATTTTTGTGGTGATTTTTGCAGGTGTTTGTCTGAGGGTATGAAGGGTATCAAGAGTACAGTCTCCTTGATGGTAACTTTCTGCAGGTACTCCGTATGTGCCCGTGACAGGGTCTTTGAAAAGGGGTGTTTTGGGTGGATAATAGGAAAAACAAAGGATCATTACAAGCATAAGGAATAAAAGCATAACTCCTGTATAGAAAAACTGACCGTGGTTTCTTTGACTTGTGGTGAGTTTGTAAGAGATGAAATGGGAAACAAAGGAGAAGAAGAGGGCTGATATCATGTCTGCAACTAAGAATCTCTTGCCGAAAACTCCTGTATACAGATAGAAAAACAGAGAGATGGAAATACATAAATAATATACTCCCACTGCCTTTGCCCATATAAAGGCTTTGAAGGGAGGTTGTGTGCAAAGAAGTTCCACAATTGCCCATATAAGGTATGAAAGGGCAAAGATTTTCAGATGTTCCCAGACGCTTTCGTTTACTGCACCCAGAAGTGCCCCCAGCACAGATCTTCCTGTAATATCGTAGAAGAAATGCAAAAAGGAGGCTATGGCAAAGACCACAAGACCTCCTGATGTTTCAAGTTTTTTGAATGTTTTTTCGTTCATAACCTCACCCGTACAGTATATGCACGGTAATTGGTGTTTATGTTTTTGTTGTTCAAAGCAGAAAGCAGTGAATCAGGGTTGAGATTCCCGCCCCCAATAAAGCAGAGGCTCCAAGTCTTATAAGCCAGAAACCGAAATTCCTTTTTACTCCCATACAGGAAGGGTTGCTTATGTCTTTCATAAGATTTCTTGCTTCTTTTTCCAGTATGTTCTGCTGAATTTTCACATATTCGGGGCGGACAACCAGCCACGCTTTTTCATAATAGATGCTGTTGGGGTCGGAAATTTCAATAACCTGTCGGTTTACGCCTTTTATCAATTAAATCTCTCCTTGTCTTTTTTCTCTGACTTCTCTGTTAGTATCTTTGACAGGATAAGGGTGAGATATTCAACTGCTGTATCGTTGGATTTTGTCTTTTGGTAGGTTTTCTGAACAATTGGGTTAAAGACTGATATTTTTTAATTCTTTCAGAAAATCATTAATAATTTCCTATTAGAACTATACAAATTGTATTATTCGTATTTATCAACAAAAATGTTGAAAACTATGTGGAAAATGTGAATAACTATGGGTCTGAGCCTTGATTTTAACTAAATTGATGTGAATTTTCCTTTTTTGAATTAAACTTCAATGTGTTGAAAAATATTCTTTTTTAGGATTTTAACGAGTTTTGTTTTACAAATTGTATTATTGACAAAGTCAACGCATAAAAGAGAATTTTCAAAAATTTTTTATTTTGATAAAAAAGAAAAACGGTTTCTGCTCCGGGCAGAAACCGTTTTGTGTCGGATAATTTATATTATACTTGCGGCTATAACGTTGTACAGAGCAACAGAAGAGAATCCGCAGCCAAGGCCCAGTATGACACCTGCCGCAACGTCTGTCAGATAGTGCACCCGCAGATACAATCGGCTGAAGGCAATGAGAGATGCCAGAACAAACACAGGTATCACAATCCACACAGGACACCTTAGCATTGTTACTGCGGCTACAGAGAAGGAAGATGCAGAGTGACCCGAGGGGAAGGAATAATACTTGGGACGTTTGATAATCTGCTCGTCTTCGGGCAATTCCTCAGAAGGTCGGACTCTTCCAACAATGCGTTTAATTGTGATTTCACCAATAAGCCAGGTAATAAACAGGCTGAGCAGAATGTTGAGTCCTGCGTTACGCATTTGTCTGGAGATAATCAGGGGAATGCACATTGCAAACCACACAGTACCGCCTGAGCCCAGATGGGTAATTACCGCCATTATTTTATTGTTGGTGTGATTGTGAAGCTTCTTAATGGATTTAAGCACCCATCTGTCAAGCTCCTGGAGCTTTTTGAACATAACAAACCCTCATAATGTGGTAATGATAGTATATGATGTTATCACACGGATAGTGATACATAATAATATTACCACAAAAGATTCCCTTTGAAAATACCTTTTGTTAACAAAGTTCGGCTTTTTTTACGGGTTTGTGTGACTTTTATTTATCTGAGGACAGATGCACAAGATGGGCAACACAAGGGATGCTCTGTCCCTGTTGACAGGAGGTAGGGCTCATAAGGGCACCTGTGGCAACAAAGAGAACATTTTTGTATTTGCCTTCTTTGAGTTTTCTTAGAATATGAGAGCACAGAACTGAGGCGGCACAGCCGCAACCCGAGCCTCCTGCGTGTACGTCCTGCAAATCTCTGTCAAAGATAAGCAGTCCGCAATCCCTGTGCTTCTCTCTGATGTTGAGACCCTGTTTTTCTGTCAGGGCATAAAGAAGTTTTGAGCCAACATAGCCCAGGTCCCCTGTGAAAATACGGTCAAAATCCTCAGGGCTTTTTCCTGTGTCGGAGAAAAAGTCCAACAGAGTCTGTGCTGCCGAGGGTGCCATGGCGGCTCCCATATTGTTGGCATCGGTTACGCCAAGGTCTGTAATTCTGCCTACTGTGGCACCGCTGATTCTCAGGTGAGCACTTTTATCGCTTCCGAGTATACAGCAGCCTGAGCCTGTGACTGTCCACTGAGCGGTGGGGGTGCGCTGTCCGCCGTATTCGAGGGGAAATCGATACTGGCGCTCTGCAGAGCAGAAGTGGGAGGAAGTCACACAGGCACACAGCCGGGCGGCTTTTGATTCCAGAGTTATTGCCCCCATAATAAGGGTCTGAGCCATAGTGGAGCAGGCTCCGTACTGACCGAGATATGGAATTGAAAAATCCTTGAGTCCGTAACTGGAAGAAATGCACTGATTCAGCAAATCTCCTGAAAATATGAAGTCTATGTCTGTGGAGTGAAGCTGTGCCTTTGAGATTGCAAGCCCCAATGATTCTTTCTGCAACTGGCTTTCTGCCTGTTCCCAGGTTCCCTTGCCTGCTTTCGGGTCATAGAATATTTTATCAAACTTATTTCCAAGAGGACCTTGTGCTTCCTTAGGGCCTGCCACAGAGGCAAAACTCAGGATTTTCG
This sequence comes from Ruminococcus sp., assembly GCA_045540595.1. Taxonomy (GTDB): domain Bacteria; phylum Bacillota; class Clostridia; order Oscillospirales; family Acutalibacteraceae; genus Ruminococcoides. The sequence goes on along the minus strand of JAZQHL010000139.1, from coordinate 24,834 downwards.
GCCCGTCTGAAAACACAAGGGTGTATCTGCCTTTTCGGTTTATCATAAAAAGAAAACTCCCTTTGCAATTTTTAATAGCATTTGCAAAAGGAGTTTTAAAATTCATTGTAATATCAAGTCTTAATACTCAATTGGTGTTGTAACAATTGGTGTTTCAACAGGACTTGAGGGCTCCACAGGGTCTGCGGGCAGGGTTGTCACAGGTGGTGTGGTCTCTACAGGAGTTGTGGGTTTTTCTGTAGGAGCAGGTTTTGTTGCCGGTTTTGTGGGCTTTACTGCAGGTTTTGTAGGTTTCTCTGTAGGTGCTGTTGTGGTTGTTTCCTCGCTGGGGGATACATAGTGGTATGTGGAGTAGGGTAACTGCTCACGCCATACCTCTTTGCCGTTTTTAAGGAATACACGCTCAGCCTCTGCCTTGTAGTAGTTTTCCTTGCGGTTTGCCTCGTAGATGGAAGAAGAAACCTTTACTTCGTCAAAAGAGGGGTCCTGATATCCGTAGATGTTGCAGTAAAGTGTTCTGCCAGACATATAGCATTGGAAATACATAGGATAATCAGTGGGGTTCTTGAGTTTTAAATCCAGATAAGGATAGTCGATAGTTGCGTCAAGACCTGCGTCTGCGTATGTGGACTGGAAGTAGTGACAGTATCTTTCTACAATCTCCATATTTGTGCGGATAGCCGCATTGTAGATGGTTGTGGAGGACTGGCACAGACCGCCGCCTACACCGGGTACACGCTCACCGCCAACGAGAACAGTTGCATAGCGATAACCTAAAGAAGTCAGGTTACTGTTACCTGTGCAGGCGTTAAAGGACCAGGTTTCACCAGGTTCGATAACAGAGCCGTTACAAGCAGCAAGAGCAAGAGCCATATTGTGGTTGCCGTCTGCTGTGTTGGTGGAGTAGGTTGTAAAGGAAGAAAGCAGTTCAATCTTGCCGTTCAGGTCATTGTATGTGAGAGAAGGCTGGATTTCTTCAACCTTTGCTTCAATTGTCACATAGTTTTTATTGCCTGTAAGGAGTTTGTTGATTTCCTTTACCATATTCTTTGAAAGAGCAGTCTGGTCAACCTTGAGACCTGTGCTGTCCTTTACAAAGGAAACATCGTTATTCTCTGCACTGCCGATGGTAGCGTTCTTTGCTTCTTTGTCAACTTCCTTGGCAATTTCTGATACCTTTGCATTTACAGACTCTTCACTGACTGAAACAGTGCACTTGAAGGTTTTGTCTGTTTTGCTTTTGGTCTCATTCTTTGCAAGGAGAGTGTCGTTGTAGTTCTTTGCATCAAGCAGAACTTCCTCGGTGTTGTTTGTGAAGGAGAAATCTGCATTGGTGTATTTGAACTCTTTGTTGGAAGCGGTAACTATAACCTCGAAGTCTTTCACAAGGCTTTCGCAATGTGCGTTGATTTTCTCTCTTGCCTCTTTGTAGGTAAGGTCGCCGAGATGCACGCTGTCAGCGTAGATACCCTGAGCAAACTTGTAGGTGGTTTCGTCGATGGTGTTTACTACAGAGTCAGGAGTGCTTACATCTGCAGGTTCCTTTGAACAAGCGGTAAGAGAAGTTGCCAGTAATATAACGCAAAGGCACACTACTGCAACAACTGACAGGATAATTGTAAATTGTTTCTTTGTGACACCGTTTTCATTCTTACGGTATCTTCTCTGATTTCTGCTCATATAATAACCTCTTTTTCACAAAAAGATATATTTTCACATTGTCATCATATTCGATATATATAATACTATAAAATTTCGGAAAAAGAAAGATAAAATCAGCATTTTTCCTATGTAATATCTGCCAAACTTACAGGCTGTGATTGGCGTTTTTTTGGATTCAATTATCACAGCGGGTAAAAAAATGACAAGCGGGTTGAAATTTGCTGAAAAAAACCTTATTATATATATAGTTTGTGTCAGGAGGATAATAATGAAACGAACAATTTGTATTCTAATGGCTCTGGTGCTGGTGATGTCTTTGTTTGCCTGCACAGGAGACTCTCTGCTTTCATCAGATGAAAAGTTAAGAAAAGATTTTAACCGTTCTGAAGACATACCTGTGTATGATTTTCTTTCTGAGGAGCACACAACCCCCGAAGACTATGAAAAGTATTCTCAGGGTGCAATAGACTTCGGTGCGGCACTTCTGGCAGAATGTGCTGAAGAAGGAGAAAACACCGTGGTTTCTCCTGTTTCTGTTTCAACGGTTATGGCTATGCTTCTGAACGGAGCATCGGATAAAACCGCCAATGAAATCAGAAACGTCATTGGTGCAGGTGCAGGCAAAGACCTGATAAACACAGGCACTTACTATCTTAACAGCAGACTCACTGCCTTCAACAGTGAGACAGGATACTACAAAACCGCAGATTCCCTGTGGTTCAATGACAAGTTTGATGTGAAATCCTCTTTTTTGCAGACTGCAGTGAATTACTACGACGCAGGAATCTTCCGCATTGACTTTACACAGGCAGATGCTGCAGATAAAGTAAACGGCTGGGTGTCTGAAAACACAGAGGGTGAGATTGAAAAAGTGCTGGAAAGCGTTGAGGGTGATTGTGCTCTTGTAATTAACACAGCACTTCTGAATGATGCCTGGGCTACACCTTACGAGTCCACTCATAAGGGTACTTTCCACGGAGCAAAGGGTGACACTCAGGTTGAGTTTATGCCTTCAGAGGAATACTACATCAGTTCATCTTACGCAGAGGGATTTATCAAAGGCTTTGAGAATGTACCCTGCAAGTTTGCAGCATTGCTTCCCAAAGAAGGACAGGATATCAATGAGTTTGTAAAGAATCTGACAGGCAACCGCCTGACAGCGCTTCTGGATTCTCAGTCACCTATGACAACCTGCCTTGCAAGTCTTCCCGAGTTTTCTGTGGAATCAGAGCTTGAACTTGCGCAGACTCTGCAGGCAATGGGCATAAAGACTGCCTTTGACAGTGTAAAGGCTGATTTTTCAAACCTGAGTAATGCAGGACAGGTGTATCTTGACAAGGTTACACAGAAGGCATTCATACAGGTAGGTCCTCTGGGTGCAAAGGCAGGTGCCGCATCTGTTACCGACCTTAAATACGGCTCATCAGAAGAGCTTGTGCTTCCTGATATTAAGCTTACATTTGACAGACCTTTTGTGTTTGTGATTTACGATAACGAGTCAAACATCCCTGTGTTTATGGGAATAGTAAATAATGTTGGATAAACAAATCAGGTGTTGTTATGGTATACTTAAGCTGGATTTTTTCGCTTTTGTGCTCGGTGGTTTTTCCTGTGCTTCTGTCTGTGTTCCTTGCTAAAAAGTCGGGCAGTGCAAAGGGTGTCCTCCTTGGTATGGGGTGCTTTACTGCAACTCAGATTCTGTTGAGAATACCTCTGCTTTCTCTGCTGAGCCTTTGGGCAGATTACATAGTGTTCCAGTCCTTGTATCCTGTGGCTTATCTGGCTTTACTCGGTCTTTCTGCAGGAATATTTGAGGAGTTCGGCAGATATGTATTCATAAAGTTTTTTATGAAAAAGAGTAGCTGTGCTGACGCTTTTGCTTTTGGTGCAGGTCACGGAGGGATAGAAGCTGTGCTTCTTGTGGGGTTATCCCAGCTTGTGCTGGTATTCTTGACAGGAGGAAGCCTTGCAGGCTACTGTGCAGGTGATTTCTTGTTGTCAGGTGCAGAGCGGATTTTTGCGATATGTGCACACATAGGCTTATCCCTTATAATGTGGTACGGAGTAAACCGAAGCAAAAGCATAATTTTCGTTCCGCTTTGTATAATGCTCCACGGAGTCTTCAATTTTTCGGCTGTATATTTGCAGTCGCTTGGAGTAAATGCATATATTGTTGAAGCTGTTATTGCTTTGTTTGGAATTATTCTGCTGTTTGTAGGAATTTTTCTTTGCAGAGCTTTTAAAAAGAGTTGTATGGAGGAAAAGTAATATGAAAAGAATTATGTCTAAAGGTGTTCTTATAACACTGTGTATGCTGTTGGTAATGGCAACCCTTTGCGGATGTAATATGTCAAGCACAAATTTGCCCAAGGGAATGGACCCTGACAAGGCTCTTTCTCAGGCACAAGGCATTGCAATGAGCTTGTCAAAGGGTGAGTATGACAAGGTGGCAGAGCAGTTCAGCGATAATATGAAGGCTGAGCTTACAGTGCAGGATTTACGTGATGCACTGGAGGACGAGGTTGAAAAACGCGGTGCCGTTACAAAATTTCTCTCTTGGTCAATGAGAGGTGCTTCTGATGACGAAGCAGGAGAATACGCAGTGGTTGTGCTGGTGTGTAAATGCGAGAAAGGTTCCGCAACCTTTACAATCTGCCTTGATAAGGAAAGCAAAATCTGCGGACTTTATATGAGATAATCTGCAATAATAACGAGCCCCCGCTGTTTTTACAGCGGGGGTTGTGTTTTATACGTTTGCTTTTGATTATGCAGGTTCGGTAAAGAAGAATTTTAAGAAGCCGTTTTCGTCGTATCCGCCCCATGATTCTGCAATAGAATAGTATCTGTTATACTCATCGCTGCCCTCAGGGAGATTCAGGGTCAGTACATCGGAGGAACTGACATCGGTATAAATAACAAGATAGGGGTTGTAAACAGGGATGTAAAATTCCATACATAAGTAATTGTCGGGTTCAGAGGGAGTAGCCCAAGTTTGATATTTGCTTTTTTCGTCGGAGGTGTCGTCGTTCCAGCTTTTAATGAAGATTGTTAAGTCGTCAGACCATTCCTCGGGACGTATCAATGTTACTTCTGTGTACGCGGGCTTGCCTATGTTATCCATTGTCTGCAGACCTGCACAGTACTTCTGAATGAAGGTGGCGTTTGAAATAGTCAGGTCATAGCCTGAGTGTGTAAGGAAATTGCCAAGTATATAGCCTGTCTCAGACAGAGCCTCCAGTTCTGCAAGGTGCTTCTGAATAGCAGTGGCGTCCTTGATAGTTACAACGCCGTCCGTGTCTGCGTCACCATAGGGCAGAGCAGTTATGGGAGGTACCTGGTCGTAGGTTGACTCGTCTTTGATGTATTCCTGAGTAATGAAGTCAGCATTATCATAAAGTCCGAATGCTTCTTCGTAGTCGGAGAAGTCTACGTCCTTCCAGTCATAGGTGTCCTGCCATCTGGCATAAAGCAGAGGCACATGGTCAGCAGGTGTGCGCACATAGGTATCATCAGTATAAAGCCTGTATGATTCACAATGAGCTGTAAGGATTGCAGGGTAAGTAGGGTCATAGCCCTCTGCACTCATAACAACAGAGTAAACAGTGCCCTCATCGATACCTCCCATTTTCTCAACCCTGTAGGTTGCAAGTTGTTTGTTCTGTCCTCTTATCTCAGACAGAGTGCATTTCTCTGCTTCTGTCTGCCAGTTTGTAAAAGTGCGCTGGTTTTCGCCAAGCTCTGTGATGTGACAGTAAACGGTTTCAGCGTTCTCCCACTGTTCGGGAACAACAAAATAAAGCTCAAACATCCACGGGTCATACTCGCCGTACTCATTAAGTTTCGTGCCGTTTGCGGTGGCATACTCTGCTGCTGTAGAGCCTTTTGAAGCATAGATAGCAAAATCAAAGTCTACTCTGTAGGTGTATGTAAGAGTTTCAAGGTCAAAACCTTTTCTGCAATATCCCAATGCCATATCACCTATGCTTGTGGTAGAATCAGGAAGGTTTATAGAACGCATATTTTTGCAGTCTATAAACGCACTGTTGCCGATGGCTGTGATGCTTTCGGGTATAGTAACACTTGAGAGTCTTCTGCAGTGTGCAAAGGCAGAATCTCCGATTTCCCTGATACCCTCAGAAATGATAATTTTCTTAATTGAAATGTTATTCTTAAATGCTTCTGAGCCGATGCTGACAACCTGACCGCCCTCAAATGTTGCAGGGACAGTAACCTCGGTATCATTGCCGTGATACTGAAATAGAGAATACTGACTGTTGCCCAGATACTCAAACTCAAAGTCCCCTGAGGAGATGTGCATTCCTGTGTCTGAATCTTCTGCAAAGGCAGGGAGCACGGCAATTGAGGACAAAATAAGCAGTGCCAGAATAAAGGACAGAATCTTTTTCATAGTAATTCACCTCGTAATTAATATTTTATATGCCGAACACCGATGAACTCGGTGTGATGTCCTTGGTAAGCAATACCTTATATTTACATTCTAACTTAATAGAATTGCGATGTCAATAATGAGTTTTGCTTTTCATAACTTTAGACGTTAAAAATCCAAAAACCTCACACCTGATTTTTGATGTATAAAAGAAAAAGGACACATCCATTGGATGTGTCCTTATTATATCTTAGCAAGTAATGAATTACTTAACGTGCCAGAGCTCTGTAGCGTACTGGAGGATAGTTCTGTCAGAGGAGAACTCGCCTGCGTTTGCTACGTTCTTGAGGCACTTTCTGCCGAAGGTTACGCGGTCTGCGTACTCAGCATTTGCACGGATCTTTGTATCAACATAATCCTGAAGGTCAAGGAGGAGGAAGTAGTGGTCGGGTGCATGCCAGCACTTGCCGTCAAGGATACCCTCCCAGAGTTCACGGAAGCTACCCTCGCCCTGAGCACCGTCATCGTTGAACATACCGTTAACCAGTGTGTCAACAACGCGTCTGATGTACTCGTTGCTCTCGTAGATACCGCGGGGCCAGTAACCCTCTCTCTTGAGTCTGTCGATTTCTTCAACTCTTGCGCCGAAGATGTACTCGTTCTCTTCGCCTGCCTTCTGTGCAATCTCAACGTTAGCACCGTCGTAAGTACCGAGAGTTACTGCACCGTTGAGCATAAACTTCATATTACCTGTACCGGAAGCCTCAGTACCTGCTGTGGAAATCTGCTCTGAGAAATCAGCAGCAACTACGATCTTCTCTGCGTAGGAAACGTTATAGTTGGAAATGAATACAACCTGGAGCTTGTCCTTTGTATCGGGATCGTTGTTTACAAGGTTTGCAATCTCGTTGATGTACTTGATGATTGCCTTTGCACGGCGGTAACCGGGAGCAGCCTTAGCGCCGAAGACGTAAGCTGTGGGGTTCCAGTTGGGGAGTTTGCCGTCCTTGATAAGGAAGTAGATGTAAAGAATGGAGAAAGCGTTGAGGAGCTGTCTCTTGTACTCGTGGAGACGCTTAACCTGAATATCAAAGATGAAATCGGGGTTAAGGTCGAAGTTGTCCATCTTCTTTACGTAAGCAGCAAGCTGCTTCTTCTTCTTAGCCTTGATCTTGTTGAACTCTTTGACTGTCTTGTCGTCCAGCATATCGTTAAGAGCGGAAAGCTTACTGAGGTCTCTCTGCCAGCCGTCGCCAACTTTTGCTGTAATAAACTCGGAGAGTTCGGGGTTACAAAGACCCAGCCAACGTCTCTGAGTGATACCGTTTGTCTTGTTCTGGAAACGGTCGGGATAGATTGCATACCAATCCTTGAGAACGTCGTTCTTGAGGATTTCTGTGTGAATCCATGCAACACCGTTTACGTAGCTTGAAGCATAGATACCGAGACGAGCCATATGAACTCTCTCGCCATCAATGATGCGCATCTCGTTAACCTTCCACTCCTCAAGGCCCATGCCTCTCAGGTCGCAGATTTCTTTCTCGTTGATTCTCTCAATGATGGAGTAAATCTCGGGAATAACTTCACGCATAAGGGAGATGCTCCACTTTTCAAGAGCCTCTGCCATAACTGTGTGGTTAGTGTATGCAAATGTCTTCTGAGCAATTGCGAATGCCTCGTCAAAGCCTACACCCTCAAGAGCGAGAAGACGGATAAGCTCGGGGATACAGCAGATGGGGTGAGTATCGTTAAGCTGGCAAGCGTTCATCTCTGCAAAGTGAGAGAAGTCCGCTCCGTACTTAGCCTTATACTTCCTGAGGATATCCTGCAGAGAAGCGGAGCAGAAGAAATACTGCTGCTTCAGTCTGAGAACCTTACCCTCACGGGAGTTGTCGTTGGGATAGAGAACCTTGGAGATGTTCTCTGCGTCGTTCTTAGCCTTGATGGACTCGTCATATCTGCCCTCGTTGAACTGGAGGAAGTTGAACTCGTCCAGAGCCTCTGCCTGCCACAGACGGAGAGTGTTTATGTTCTTTGTGCCATAGCCGATGATAGCCATATCGTAGGGAACAGCAACTACTGTCTGGTCAGCAAACTTAACTGTAACAGCGTCCTCAATGCAGCGGATGCTCCAGGGATCGCCGAATTTCTGCCAATCGTCTGCAACCTCTACCTGATAGCCGTTGTCAATAATCTGCTTGAAAAGGCCGTACTTGTAGCGGATGCCATAACCGTCCAGGGGAACTTCCTGTGTTGCAGCAGAATCAAGGAAGCAAGCAGCAAGTCTGCCCAGACCGCCGTTACCCAGAGCTGCATCGTCGATGTCCTCGAACTGGTTGATGTTCATACCCTTTGCCTTGAGAAGTTCTTTAACCTCATCAAGTGCGCCAAGGCAGTACAGGTTGTTGTAGATCATTCTACCCATAAGGAACTCAGCAGAGAAGTAGTATGCTCTGCGCTTCTTTGCGTGAGCTTTCTTAGATTTATCCCAACGCTCTGCGATGTCGCCCATAACGGCTTTGCCCAGAACCTGGTGAAGCTGCTCCTTTGTTAATTCCTTAGGTTTTTTACAGTAAGCACTTTTAGCAATAAGCTCAAGATTTTCCATAATGGTACTCATTATTTAGTCCTCCAGTCTATTGTAGGTGTTAACCATTCTGTCTGTTGTGGTTTATTACCATATCGTTAAGTTTTGCAGCCAGCTCATCAGTAAGAGCAGCAGCATCTATTCTCCACTCCCAGTTACCGCCGAGGGTAGAGGGTGTGTTGATTCTTGCTTCTGTGCCAAGACCCAGAATATCCTGCATCTGGATGATGGCGTACTTTGCAACACTTGCATAAGCAGTGCGGATAATACCCCAGTTGAAGCCTTCGTCCCAGCCGATGTTACAGTAATTGATTGCATACTGGATATCGCTTTCCTTAGCCTGAGCCTTCCAGCCCATGAGGGTGTCATTATCGTGTGTGCCTGAGTATACTACGCAGTTTTCGGGATAGTTGTGGGGCAGATAATCGTTAGCCTCGCCGCTGTCAAATGCGAACTCAAGAACCTTCATGCCGGGGTAACCGCAGTCAAGAAGAAGCTGCTTAACACCGGGTGTCAGGTCGCCGAGGTCCTCAGCAACAATCTCAACGTCCTCAATCTGCTCGTTCATCAGGTTGAAGAACTCAATGCCGGGGCCTACCATCCAGCTGCCGCCGATAGCGTTCTCAGCAGGGAAGGGAATTGCATAGTAGCTGTCAAATGCACGGAAGTGGTCAATACGAGTGATATCGAAGAGAGCGGTTGCTGCCTTGATACGCTCAAACCACCATGTGTAGCCTGTGCTCTTGAGGTACTCCCAGTTGTAGAGGGGGTTGCCCCAAAGCTGACCTGTAGCGGAGAAGTAGTCGGGGGGACAGCCTGCTACGCAAACAGGGTTTCTATCCTCGTCGAGCCAGAACACTTCGGGGTTAGCCCATGTGTCTGCAGAGTCCATAGCAACATAGATGGGCATATCGCCGAGAATCTTGATGCCGAGGGAGTTAACATAAGCGCGGAATTTCTCCCACTGCTCATAGAACTTGAACTGAACAAAACTCCAGAAACCGATCTCATCAGAGAACTTTCTGGTGTAGCGTGCTACAGCCTTTTCATCTCTTACACGGATTTCAGCGTCTTCCCACTCAGTCCATGCCTTCATACCGTTAGCTTTCTTAACGGACATATAGAGGGCGTAGTTCTTGAGCCAAGCGCTGTTTTTACGCTTGAAAGAACGGAAAGCCTTCTGACCTGCAGAGTCTTTATCTGTAGCCTTGAAATTATCATAAGCCTTACGCAGAACCTCAAAACGGTAGTTGTAGATTTTCTCGTAATCTACATAACCGGGGTTTGAGCCATACTCGTAGCCTTCAATGTCGGCTGCCTCAAGGAGACCATCTTCGATAAGCATATCAAGGTCAATCATATAAGGATTGCCTGCGTAGGTGGAGAATGACTGATAAGGAGAATCGCCGTAGCTTGTGGGACCTACGGGAAGAATCTGCCAGATAGTCTGACCTGCTTTTTTCAGAAAGTCTGCGAACTTGTAAGCTTCTTTGCCGATGGTGCCGATTCCATAAGGAGAGGGCAGAGAAGTGATAGGCATAAGGATACCTGCTGCTCTTGACATAAAATCATCTCCTGCAAATATTATGTTTTATTTGATATCTTACGATATATTGTGTGTGGTCTGTAACCCACCGACAACATTCGGTGGTTGTAGTTCAGATATATGCGAAAAAACTCATAATTTGACTACAATAGATATTAAGATTGTAGCACAAATAAAAAGTTTTGGCAAGCCTTTACAGGGCAGAAGGGGCTTAAATACTGGTAAATGCACAATAAATGGCTAAACAAGCAGCGAGTTGGCGATTCTTATCCCGATTGTTCTTTTTTGCAGTAAAATCGGCTTTTATTACCTTTGTTTCACCTTCTGTTGAAATACCTATAAACACGGTGCCTACCGGCTTTTGGGCACTTCCTCCTGAGGGCCCTGCGATGCCTGTGGTACTGATGCCTATGTGAGCATTCGCAAGCATTCTGATGCCTTGTGCCATCTGTGCAGCGGTCTGAGGAGAAACAGCCCCATAGGACTCAAGAGTTTCAGCCTTTACACCCAGAACTTTTTCTTTGATGCAGTTTGCATAGGAGCATACTCCGCAATCGTAAACCTCAGATACTCCCGGTTCATCGGTGAGAAGCTTGCTGATGAGCCCTCCTGTGCAACTCTCTGCAACAGAGACTTTGATTCCGTTTTTCTCAAGTCTGCTGATAAGAAGTCGGGGAAGTTGATTTTCTTCAATGTTTTCGTTTTTCAGAATTTCATAGAAATCCTCTTCGGTTATTACAGTGTAGTTCATATCATTACCTCTTGTATATATGATTGTGCCTTTGAAAGGTTTTCTTTTATGAGATTATTGGCGGAATAAATATTTCCATACATTTTATATTCTAACATTGTAAGTTGATTATTGCAATGGAGTGGGATTTTTGATATATTTTATATATACAAACTCCAAGGAGGCTGGTTATGGCCTGGTTTTTTTCACACGAAAATATCAGCGGCGGTGAATACCTGATTACTGGTGAGGACGCAAAGCATATAGAAAAGTCCCTGCGAATGAAAAAGGGAGAGGAGCTGACTCTGGTTTCTCCCGACCTTTCACAGCATAAATGCGAGATTGCGGATTTTAGCGGCGAGGGAGTGCTGGTGTCTGTAACAGAAACTTTTCCCTGCAGGCAGGAGGCAACGGTTAAGGTTACTTTGTATCAGTCCCTTGCAAAGGGTGACAAGATGGATATGATTGTGCAGAAGGCAGTGGAGCTTGGTGTGCACAGGATAGTCCCTGTGGAGACAGCTCGCTGTGTTTCCCGTCCAGACGAAAAGTCACTTAGAAAGAAAACCGAGCGTTGGCAGAAAATTGCCACAGGTGCGGCTCAGCAGTCCTGCAGAGGAATTATTCCTCAGGTGAGTGATGCGATGAGTTTTGACAATGCTTTAAAGGAAGCTGCTGAAAACGACCTTGGCATAATTTTTTATGAGGGTGGCGGAGAGGCTCTGTCTGCTCTTATAAATAAGGATATAGAATCCGTTGCAATCTTTGTAGGTCCCGAAGGGGGATTTGAGGCAGAAGAGGTGGAGGCAGCAAAGGCGGCAGGAGTTATCCCTGCTACTCTGGGCAGAAGAATCCTCCGTGCAGAAACAGCACCTCTGGCAGGTATTTCTGCAATTATGTGCCTCAGCGGAAATTTTGATTGATGAATACAGAGAAGATAGCACGTGGCTCCCTCTGATGAGGGAGCTGTCACCAAAGGTGACTGAGGGAGAGAAAATTTACTACCCCTCCGAATTTTGTTATACAAAATTCACCTCCCCTGACAAAGGGAGGCAAGGAGCAGAAATCAGAGGAAGAGGAGATATAAAAATGACAGGTGTTATTTGTGCAATGAATCTGGAGGTTGAGGGTATTATCGCCCTTATGGAAAATGTGCAGGAAGTAAGCTGTGATGGAGTCACCTTCTTTAAAGGTGATCTGGGGAATACAGAGATTGTTGCTGTTGAGTGCGGTGTAGGTAAGGTGAATGCCGCAATCTGTACCAGAATGATGATTGATATGTTCAAGCCTGACAGTATCATCAACAGCGGCGTTGCAGGTGCACTTTCTACAGAGGTTTCTGTGGGTGATGTGGTAATTGCTACTTCTGCAGTGCAGCACGATTATGACACAACAGGTCTGGGTGAGCCCCGTGGAATGATTACCTGCAGTGGTGAAAACATAATCAATTTCCCTGCAGACGAGGACCTTTCTCTGAAACTTTATGAGGCGGCAAAGAATCTGCCTGATACAAAAGTTTTCCGCGGAGTAATTGCTACAGGTGACGAGTTTGTACATGCTACGGAAAGACGCCTTGCAATCGGAGAGGCTTTTTCAGCCCTTGCCTGCGAGATGGAAGGCGGTGCCATTGCACAGGTGTGCTACAGAGCAAAGACTCCTTTTTGCATTCTCCGCTCTATTTCCGATGACCTGACAAATAACACATCTATGAGTTTTGACGAGTTCAAGGTTATGGCTGCAAAGAAAACCGTTGATGTGCTGGCTCAGGTGCTTAAGTAATTAAGAATCAATACACAAGCTGTAATCTGAAGATTTCAGGAGTGATATTATGTCCTCTGCAATAATGCTTATCTTTGAACTCATAGGAACAATAGCCTTTGCGGCATCTGGTGCAATTGTGGCGCTTTCCAAGAAGATGGATATTCTGGGCGTTGCAACCCTTGGTGTGGTAACCGCAGTAGGCGGCGGAGTTATCCGCGACCTGATACTGGGGCACACACCTCCTGCAACCTTCCGAAATCCTTTGTATGCGCTGGTGGCAATCGGTGTTTCTGTGATTCTTTTTATTCCTGCTGTGAGAAAGGTGCTTTTTCACAAACCCAGAGTCTATGAGATTTCAATGCTGATTATGGATTCTCTGGGTCTTGGAATTTTCACTGTTGTTGGTATACAGACAGCATATACATCAGAGGCAGAGTACAATGCTTTCCTGCTGATGTTTGTTGGTGTTATCACAGGTGTCGGCGGCGGAGTTATCCGTGATTTGCTGGCGGGAAACACTCCCTATATACTTGTAAAGCACTTTTATGCGAGTGCGTCTATTATTGGTGCGGCAGCCTGCATACTGCTGTGGCGCTATGCAGGCAGTATGGCGGCCATTGCAGGGGGCACCGTAGTCACCATTGTGCTAAGACTACTGGCAGCACGTTTTCACTGGAGTCTGCCAAAATCCGATATGGAAGAAAAAGAAAGTGCTCAGAAAAACGAAGAGCACAGCATAAATTAATAAAAAGTAAGAACGCACTCTGTTTTATCAGAGTGCGTTCTTTGTATATGGGTTATTCTATCAACTCAGTTTTGCAACTGTTTTCTGTATGGCGGTGGCGTCTTTGATAGTAATCTTTCCGTCAGAATCTGCATCGGCAAAGGACTTCTGCTCTCTGAGCAGAGGGATAAGGTTTGCCAGTGCTTTCTGAACGTAAGTTGCATCTTTGATGGTAACGGTACCGTCACCGTCTGTATCACCGATTACAGTGGGGATTTTTATTTCTTCAAAGTTCAATCCGTTTTCAGTTGCGTAGATTTCAGCAGTAGAGCCTGAGAGTCCGCGGATTGTAATTTCATCGGTAGTTGCATAATAATCAATCAGATCTCCTGCCATATCGTATACCGGATAGTAGCCCACAGCCTTTTCTCCAAATTCGGTTTCGGGGTTTGCAACGGTGATGGTTTTAAGATTTGTGCAGTCTGTAAAAGCCTGATAGCCTATGCCTGTTACGCTTTCGGGGATGTAGATGTTTTCAAGAGAAGTACATCCATAGAAGGCGTGACCGCCTATAACTGAGACTCCTTCGGGAATGTTTACGTAAGCAAGGTTTTTGCAGCCGTCGAAGGTCTGGGTGTTAATGAACTCAAGGCTTTCGGGCAGATGTACTGCGGTTATGCCTGCGTTGTTATAAAAAGCGTTTTTTTCCATAAGTCGGGTGCCTTCCTTAACCTCAACAGCACCTTTTAGTGTGGGGTCAGTTGCCATAAGGTAGTCACCGATGTAAAGGCAGCCTTCCGCCCAGTTGTCGGGATTGTTATAGAAGGCAGTTCCGTATACTACAGAATAACCTACAGATGTAAGATTGTCGTGAAGATTGATAGTTTCCAGAGAATCGCAATATAAGAATAAACTGTCGCTTAATTCAGTCACGCTCTGAGGAATGGTAACTTCGGTAAGGTTTTCGCAGCTTGCAAAAGCATCCCAACCCATATAGGTGATACCTTCGTGGAGATTTATGGAGCTGAATGCGTTTCCTCTGAAGGTGTAGCTGTCAATTTTTGTGATTTTCTCAGGGATAACCACTTCTTTCAGAGCACAGCCGTTGAATGCACCCCAGCCGAGATGCTCAAGATTCTTTGGCAGGTCTGCTTTTGTAAGGGAAGTGCAGCGGTCAAAAGCACTGTCGTCAATGCTTATCAGGGAATCGGGGAAGTTTACTGTTTCAAGTGCGGTGTGATTCTGAAAAGCACACGCCGCAATTCCTATTGTGCCTTCCCGTACGGTATATTCTGTAGCAGGACGGGCAAGGGTGTTGTCTGTTGAATAAATAAGGAAGTTGTCTATGTATCGCACATAACCGTCTCTGTTTTCTTTGCTGTTATAAGCGGCAGTGTCCATAAATGCATTTGCCCCGAACTGACGAAGACTGTGGGGCAGATCGATGTAAAGAAGGTTAGCACACCCCTGAAAAGCACGGTATCCGATGGTGTGGATGCCTTCTTCTATGGTAACGCTTTCAAGTTTGCGGTTATTTCTGAAAGCCTCCCAACCGATTTCAGATACAGGGTGCTCGTCTATGGTTGATGGAATGGTTAAGTGAGTAAGGTTTTCGTTGTTCAGTGCTACTACAGAAGCGGTACCGTCCTCAAGGATAACATATTTCAGGTCTCCTGAGGTGATAATATCCTCTT
The DNA here is from genome assembly GCA_045540595.1 of Ruminococcus sp. Classification (GTDB taxonomy): domain Bacteria; phylum Bacillota; class Clostridia; order Oscillospirales; family Acutalibacteraceae; genus Ruminococcoides. The sequence continues at coordinate 9,746 of JAZQHL010000139.1, read as the reverse complement.
CTTTGATAGTGAGACTGAGTGCTCCTGATGTGGCACACACAGAAAAAAGCAGGGCGAAAATCAGAATTGTTGACAGGATATTTTTCATAAAGCAAAACTCCTTTCTTGTTTTGATTATATCATAACTGTAATTAATATTGATACTGTGACTGTCTACAAAATCAGAAGATTGTTTTTGTAGATAACAATCAATTTACAGCCCTCTGTATATAATACAATTCAACCGTCAGAAACATCTCACAAAAGAAAAAATTTGATTTGGATAGAATTGTTTATACAATAAAGGGTAGTTTTTATATGAAGATCGGCATTGATTTTTCAAAATTCAAAAATAAATTATCGTTTTTCGGAAAATTTTTCTTGACTTTTGGTTTTGACGGTGGTATTATCCCTTACGAGGTGAATAATTTATGGACAAATACATCCGGATGTTCAAATGGCTGTTGCTTATTATCGGCGGCAGTACCTTTGTCCTCTCCGTTACGCTTCTGCCCGAGATGGCCAGTTGGGCTGCATGGCGTTTTCCGGAGATTGCTTATCTTCAGTATCCAATGCTTATTTTCGTGTGGGCAACGCTGATTGGTTTTTACTACATTATTATTCTTATTTTCAATATTTGCAGTAATGTTCAGTCAGACAAAGCTTTTACCCTCAGTACAGTAAAACTCTTTGATACTATTGCGCTGATGGCAATGGGCGAACTCATTGCTTATATGATAGGTTTTGTTGTTCTGGCAATCTGGCTGATGGAAGCCCACCCCAGCTTTGTGTTTATACTCTTCCTTGTTGCCTTTGTGTGTCTGATGCTCTTTGGCTTCTGCAAGGTAATGAAGCATCTTCTTCTGCGTGTTATCGACATCAAAGAAGAAAACGACTACACAATTTAATAAGGAGGAAACACAAAAGATGCCAATAATCGTAAACCTGGACGTAATGATGGCAAAACGCAAGATTTCCTCTAACGAACTTGCTGAAATGATTGACATCACTCCGCCCAATCTGTCAATTCTTAAAACAGGAAAAGCAAAGGCTATCCGCTTTTCCACTCTCGAGAAGCTGTGCAAGGCTCTCGACTGTCAACCGTCAGACATTCTTGAATACAAGGAGTGATTTTTATGACTGACAACCCTGTGGTAAACGGCGCTGAGGGCAATAACCCTTACACACCACAGCCTGTGAAAGCTGCACCTGTGCAGACTTCCAACTCTCCCTACGAGGTACCTGTTGACCCTTACAAGGCTCAGCATACCCCTGTGTATCCTGTGACTCCTCCTGTGAAAACATCAGGCAGATTTGAGTTCACAACCTTTGAGAAGGTATTTGCTTTTGTAGCTCTGGCACTGGGATATCTTTTCAACCGCTTTTTGTTTACTGATTTTGCTCCCGGACTTGGCGCGCTTATCTTCTTTGAGCTTGCTCTTGTCTGCGGTATTGTGTTCCTGCTCAGACAGGGAGTAAAATTCAACGGCACCACCGCTTTATACAGTGCGTTCATCGCCTGTTTCCCTGTGAGTTTTATCCTCAGTGATAATGAAACCATCAAGGGCTTCGGTGCTCTGTTCCTGACTTTGTTCTATATGTACTGGATTTACTCTGCTTGTGCGGAAATCAAGGGCTGCAGACAGAGATTTATCTCTGATGCTATGCGCGCAGTTTTTGTGAATCCTTTCAAGGGATTCGTTTCTCTGCCTGTGGCAATATTCAAGCCTGCCAAGGATTCAAAGAGCAAGGTTCTCCGTTATGTACTTATGGGACTTCTTGTTACTGTTCCCTTCACAGCAGTTATTGCAGCACTGCTTCTTTCTTCAGACGAAGCCTTCCGCAATCTTATCGGCATTGATAACCTTGCAGAAAAAATCGGTGAGTTTGCTCTGAGACTTATTGTTGCAATTCCTGTTGCAATGATATTCTTCAGCGTGCTTATCACATCAATCCGCGATAAGGATTATGTGAAGAACGCAAAGGGCGGCAAAAAGAGCGGCAGAATGAATCACATTGTTTTTGTGACCGCTTTTGTGCCTGTGATTCTGCTTTACATAACTTTCTTTGTTTCTCAGTTTGCATACTTTACAAGTGCTTTTCAGAATATTCTGCCTGAGGAATTTACTTATGCACAGTATGCCCGTCAGGGTTTCTTTGAACTTTGCGGAGTTGTTGCCATCAATATTCTGATGGTACTGCTCACAATGCTTCTGTGCAAGAAAAACGAAAAAGGCCACTACAGTGCAGGCGTGAAGATTGTGGTCTGCGTGCTGTGTCTGTGCTCTGTGGTGCTGGTGGCAATCACAGTTGCAAAGATGATTATGTATACATCTGCTTACGGACTCACACACCTGAGAATTTACACTCTGTGGCTCACAGCAATTATGTTCCTTCTGGTTGCAGTTCTTTTTGTGAAGATTCTGGCACCCAAGGTAAGTTTCTGGACAAGTGCCGTATGCATTTTCCTTGTGATGTTCCTGCTTCTGAGTGTATCAAACGTTGATGCTCTCATTGCAAAGTACAATGTTCAGTGGTACAAAGAAGGCAAGATTGGCTGGATGGGCGAAGAGGCTCTCTACGAGCTTGACCACAGCGCAGTGCCTTATCTTGATGAACTCTTTGCAGATGACACTAAGGCAGTGAATGAAATTGACCCCGAGTATCAGTATTATTATGAAACCTGGTATGTGGAAGAAGACGAAGATGATTATGCCGATTACTATGAAACCGTAGGCGAGCAGGTCAAGGAGTTCTATCAGTACCTTGCTTCATACGACAACGGCTTCATCAGTATGAATCTGCCCGAAAGCAACGCTCAGGCTGTGTTTGAAAAACGCAACATTAAGCCTTTTGCCGAGGAAGTTTACATTGAAGACGAGGTTCAGGTGTAAAATTTCATAAATCACAATAATATACCGCACAGTTTACAGATTGGTAAGCTGTGCGGTTTTGTTTTTGTCGATGTGTCTGATAAGAAAACTTTGCCTGCTCCGTGACCTTACATACACACGAAGATTGCACACACCTTTTCTTTTCTGAAAAATGCTCTGTGTGATTTTTACCACTCTGATTTTTTCTTTGGGAATGTGAACTTCAATGAAACTAAGGGCTTTTGACGTGCGGATTATAAGCCCCGATTCTTCACAGCATAGTTCGGAATATCTGTGAGAAACAGCACAGAAAACAAACCAGCTTATTCCCCAGGTTACAAAAAACAGTGCAAGGTGGATTTCTGTTTTGTAGAGAGAAAGAGAATCAGTACCTATGCGTAGAACACAGAAAAACAGAAGAAACAGAAAAGGCTTCCACACATATCCCCAAAGAGTGTTTGAAGGAGGAGTAAGGTTGAAGGAAGGCTTGCGTTTTTGTGGAAAATACAGTGAAGAAAGCAGGGCTTTGCATTTGTTTTTTCTGCTTGCAAGCAGTAAGGGGAGTTTGTTTTCTCTGCCGGCAGAGGGAATATAGACTTCTGCTGTAAAAACTCCCAGTAAAGCAAAGAAGATGCTTTGACGGAAGCAAAGGGCAGAGATTGCCTCTTTTCTCAGTACGTTGCAGTGTTTTCCTATGAGCCCGTGGCAGGTAATGATGTGGTCTTTGCGGATTTTTGTCTGCAGATTGTAGAAACGGCAGAATTCGGCAAGGGCACCCACCGCCCAGAATATAAGAAAAAGTGTAGACAAAGTCCGCAGAAAAGGGGGGAGGGCGGTGTAGCCCAAGTAGTACCATAAATCTGCTCCGGCAAGTATACTCTGGGTTTGGGTTTCTCCTATAATTCCTGCGATGTTGCGTAAAAGCGGAATTGTTGACAGAAGTCCTGTGAGTGCTCCCGAAAAACCTATGGAGAAAACAAAGGCAGAAAAAGCAGAGGAGCGGTGCAGGAATCCCTTGCCGTCAGAGGTTTCATCAGTGAAGTTCTGAAGCAGGCGGAAACTATCTTTAACGCTCAGATAAAGAGTGGTCTTGCTGTGTGATGCCTGCACTTCTGACTTGCATACTTTCAGCAGGCGGAAAATCAGCCCTTGGGATAAACTGAGAGTATCAAAGGTTGCGGTGAAAATTCTGTTTTTCTGAGAAATTATCAGACCTTTTCTTGTAAGAAGTGCGCTCTTATCTGTGCAGAAGAATATATGTCTGTGGCTTATCACAGCCCACAGAGTGATGATAAATATAAGAGCGATATCTGTGCGGTAAATGTATACTGCTGTCTGCGGTGCAAGACCCCTGAAAAACACAGCCTGCAAAGGAACTGCAATGAGCAGAAAAGCAAAGCGGTACAGAAAAACCGCGATATATACGGGTGAGGTTTTACGATTCATTTTTATCCCTCGGCTTTTATGTGTTTTTCAATCTGTTGTGTCAGGGAGTTTTCAAGGGGCGGTAATAAAAAGGTACTGCCCTCGCAGTAAATAATAAGGATTGAAAGCCCCATATATGCTGACAGGGGAGAACGGATTCTGTTCACAGCAATGACAAAGCGGTATTTTATATACAGGTTTTTCCGAATGAGTATGCCTTTGCGGATTATTATACCTTCTTCTGTTACTTCAAAGGTGCAGAATCTGAATCGAAGATATAAAACCGCAGAAGAAATCAGCATCAGAAAAAGGGAAGAAAGCACAGCCCACAGCCTGTCTGAAAGGAAACAATCCATAAAGAGAAAAAACAGTAATGAAAACAGAAAAGCACGTATATTCCATAACAGCAAAACCTTTTTGCTCAAACCCATACAGCCACCGCCAATGAACATTCAAAGGTAGTATGTGCCTTTTTGGCAAAATAAAACCTCCGACAAAATCGGAGGTTAAAGTTTCAATATGATCAGAGCTTTTCCACTGCGTCAGCGGCAGCCTCAAAGTAATCGCCTACAAACAGTTCCATTGTGCCTGTGTCTGTGCATTTTGCAAGGTCGGGGTCAATGGGGAGCTTTGCAAGCACCTGAGTGCCGTATTTCTTTGCAATGTCCTCGATGTGGCTTTCGCCGAAGATTTTGTGCTCCTTGCCGCAGTCAGGGCATTTGAAGTAGCTCATATTCTCGACAAGACCGATGATGGGAACGTTCATGAGGTTTGCCATCTTTGCGGCTTTCTCAACAATCATTCCTACCAGCTCCTGAACAGATGCAACAACAATGATGCCGTCAATGGGCAGACTCTGGAATACTGTCAGGGGAACATCACCTGTTCCGGGAGGCATATCAATGAACATATAATCTACATCGTTCCATACAACCTCTGTCCAGAACTGCTTTACAGTGCCTGCAATAACAGGACCGCGCCATACAACAGGGTCGGTATCGTTTTCAAGAAGCAGGTTGATGGAAACTACATCAATGCCTGTCTTTGTTGTAACAGGAAGAATACCGAACTCAGAGCCCATGCATTTTTCGGTGAGACCGAATGCCTTGGGGATAGAAGGACCTGTGATGTCTGCGTCAAGCACTGCACTCTTGTATCCGCGGCGGTTCATCATAACTGCCATGGCAGAGGTCACAAGGCTTTTGCCTACGCCGCCTTTGCCTGATACAATGCCGATAACTTTCTTAACACTGCTGTGAGCGTTGAGAGCTTCCTTGGGAATAGTGTTTTCTCCTTTGGAACCACAGTTTGCTCCGCAGGTTTCACAATTATGTGTGCAACCCATAATACATACCTCTTTTCCAAATGAATAGGGTGTACAGCGAAGTACACCCTGTGCTGTTTATATTGTACCCCTAAAGGGGAAAATCATCAAGTAAAATTTTATTCTGCGTCTGCAGTTTCTACTGCTTCGGTCTCAGAGCTTTCCTCTTCATCTTCAATGTCAACCTCGGTTGCAACGAAGATTACATAAGAACCTGCTTTGATTTCGTCGTTTGTGGGTGTAACGTCTGAAAGTCTGATTTCCTTTTCTGCATCAAACTCCAGGTCGTAGTCATCAACTACAAGGAGTGCACCTTCAACGCCTTCTTCGCAAAGAACAAACTCACCGCTTAATTCAATGATTTCTGTTTCTTCCTCAGCTTCCTCTGTGGTTTCTGCTTTTTCCTCTGTCATTTCAAAGCCGCTCAGGAAGGTGTAGGGAAGTCCGTAACCCAATGCTACACAAGCAAGGATAAACAGGGGGCTGAACTGCAGGGGTGTTGTACCGCCTAAGTTTGCAATAGCAGTATGTAAGGGCAGGGCAGGAATAAGCTGTGCCAGAATTACATACAGAGCGGGAACATCAAGAATAAGCAGAGTTGCAAGGCTGAAGCGCTTGACAGGCTTACCTTCGCCGACTCTTGTTGCATAGAATACAACAAGACCGAACATAACAAAAACCAGTGCGTTGAGGTAAGGAGCAAGTGCGCCTGTAGTGGCAGACATTGTCAGGAAAAAGTATGCACAGACAATGTAGCCGAGAATCAGGAATGCAGAGAAAATAAGATTAAGACCGTCTCTTTTATTGGGTTTATTCATAGTATAACCTCCGAAGTTAAGATTTGAGTTTTATCAGCATAACAGGTGAATGTGATGCCTGAGTGTTTTGCTTATGCTTTTTTCACCTTTGCGGCAATGCATACCCAGCCTGCTTCCTCAAAGGTTTCGACAACTTCAAAATCCTTGTTGATGGCGGCAAGCACGTCGTCGTGGCGCTTGTCGATGATACCGCTCATAATGTAAACGGAGTCATCACACATAAACTGCTTCACATCTGCTGACAGCATAATTATAGCATCTGCTACAATATTTGCAACTACAACTTCGTAAACACCCTCAACCTTGTCGGTCAGGTTGCCTGCAACGAAAGTACATTTGTCCTGAACAGAGTTCATCTGTGCGTTTTCATCTGCTGTGCGGACTGCAGTGGGGTCAATATCCACACCAAAAGCACTATCTGCACCCAGAAGAATTGAAGCAATGGAAAGAATACCGCTTCCACAGCCTACATCAAGGACCTTGTCGCCCTCTTTTACGTATTTTTCAAGGCACTTAAGGCACAGTCTTGTGGTTTCGTGGTTGCCTGTACCGAAGGCCATACCGGGGTCAATGTTAATAACCTTTCGCTCCCCTGCGTCGTATTCATCACGCCAGGTAGGACGGATAAGGAGCTTTTCGCCAACGGGAATGGGGAAGAAGAACTTTTTCCAGTTGTTTCTCCAGTCCATCTCGTCACAGCCTGTGGTGTCGATTTCATTGGCAATACCCTCAGCAGAGAATCTTTCACGCAGGAAGGCAATGCTTTCTGCAGGGTTTTCCTCGGGGCTGATGTATACATGGATAAGTGCTTTGTCCTTGTCTTTACTCAGAAGTTCCTCGACGATAAGGTCGATGTGGGCAATCTCCAGCACTTCTTCCATCATTGTGGCATAGTCCTCAACATAGAAACCGTAGGGGACAATCATATGTGCGATTGCCTCGGCTGTTTCAAGGTCTTTGCGGTTTATTGAAATTATAATTTCGGTCCATTCCATAATAATACCTCTTCGTTGTGCAGGGCAGGTTTTGCTTTTCTATCAGTCAAAAAGACTCTTTATTACGTCAACAAAACTTTTGCGCTTTGCGTAGTTTTTCTCAGAAGTGGAAGATTCAAACTGCTTGAGAGCTTCTTTCTGTTTGGAACTTAAGTTTCTGGGAACCTCAATGGTAACTCTTACATACTGGTCGCCGCGGCCTCTGCCGTTTATATGGGGAATACCCTTGCCCTTGAGTTTGAACACATCACCGGGCTGAGTTCCGTCGTGAACTGAGTAACTTACCTTGCCGTCAATGGTAGGAACAACTACCTCGGCACCCAGAGCAGCCTGAGTGAAGGTAAGGGGAAGTTCGCACCATACGTCGTCACCCCTACGCTCAAAAATGGGGTGGGGACGGACGCTGATATATACGCGTAAATCACCTGCGGGTCCGCCGTTTGTACCGCTTGAGCCCTGACCTGATACGTTGAGCACCTGGTCGTTGTTCACACCTGCAGGGATATTGATTTCGATTTTTCTCTGTTTCTTTTTTCTGCCGTTACCGCCGCAGGATTTACAGGGGTTTTCAATGATTTTACCTGTGCCGCGGCAGGCGTCACATACTCTGGCGGTCTGAACTACGCCAAAAGGAGTACGCTGCTGAACGGTTACCTGACCTCTGCCGTGGCAGGTGGGACAGGTCTTGGGAGAAGTGCCCTTCTGTGCACCTGTGCCTGAGCATTCCTCACAGGTAGATACACAGTTATATACTACCTCTTTGCGACAGCCCTTTGCGGCTTCGTCAAAAGAGATTGTAACAGTGGTTTCAACATCTGCACCGCGTCTGGGTGCGTTGGGGTTTGATGAACGTCTGCCGCCAAAACCGCCGAATCCGCCGAAAACGCTGTTGAATATGTCACCGAAGTCTACTTCCTGACCGAAGGGGCTGCCGCCGTAACCGCCTGCACCGTAGTTGGGGTCTACGCCTGCGTGGCCGAACTGGTCATATCTGGCGCGCTTATCCTTATCGGAGAGCACCTCGTATGCTTCGTTAACTTCCTTGAATTTTGCCTCGGCTTCTGCGTTGCCCGGGTTCAGGTCGGGATGATATTTCTTTGCAAGCTGTCTGTAAGCTTTCTTGATTTCTTCGTCAGATGCACCTTTTGATACACCCATGACCTCATAATAGTCCCTTTTATCAGCCAAGTTCTCACCCTCTTTAATGATAAATAATGAAACGTAACTACAATCTGCCACCCTTTGGTGAGGGGAGACAGGAGTTGGTATATAAGATGATTATAAAAACACTGCAAGTGCTGCTCCGGAAATAGGTAACAGGCTCCCTCCTTGAGGGAGTAGGATTTGCCGAAGGCAAAGACTGAGGGAGTTGTGGAAACTTTTCCTTTTACTCCTCCCGTCATTTGCTGTGCAAATGCCACCCTCCTCCGTGAGGAGGGCTTACCCGGAACAGCACCGCTTATTTAATGTTTATACTGAAATATTATACTCTGCAGACAAGCAGTTCGTCAACAGTTTATATTACTGGTTGTCGTCAACGTCTGTGAAGTCAGCATCGTATACGTTGCTGTCAGGACCCTGGGGGTTGCCTGCAGGGTCACCCTGAGGAGCTGCGCCTGCTGCCTGAGCAGCCTGATAAAGCTTTGTGGAGATTTCATACAGAGTCTTCTGCAGGTCTTCCTTAGCTGCGTCAATGAGAGCCTTGTCGTCCTTCTGGATAGCGTCCTTTACAGCCTGAGCCTTTGTTGTGAGAGCTGTCTTGTCAGCCTCATCAAGCTTGTCGCCGTTTTCGGAAACGAGCTTCTCTGCCTGGTAAGCAAGGTTCTCTGCTTCGTTCTTAGCATCAACTGCCTCGCGGCGTGCCTTATCCTCAGCAGCAAACTGCTCTGCTTCCTTAACAGCCTTGTCGATGTCTTCCTTGGACATATTTGTGGAGGAGGAGATTGTGATGTTCTGCTCCTTGCCTGTGCCAAGGTCCTTAGCGCTTACGTTAACGATACCGTTAGCGTCGATATCAAAGGTAACCTCGATCTGGGGGATTCCTCTGGGAGCGGGAGCAATGCCTGTGAGAGCAAACAGACCAAGCTGTTTGTTGTCTCTTGCAAACTCTCTTTCACCCTGGAGGACGTTAATCTCAACCTGTGTCTGATTGTCAGCAGCAGTAGAGAAGATCTGGCTCTTCTTTGTGGGGATAGTTGTGTTTCTTTCGATGATCTTTGTCATTACACCGCCCATTGTCTCAACACCCAGGGAGAGGGGAGTAACGTCCAGAAGGAGAAGACCCTCAACCTCACCGCCGAGAACACCTGCCTGAAGTGCTGCGCCGATAGCA
>JAZQHL010000138.1:0-6260 GCA_045540595.1 Ruminococcus sp. | reverse complement strand
ATATCTGAATTATAATATATTTTTCTGATAATATCAAACTTATAATGTTAATATTGAAAAAATATAGATATTGTTGTAAAATAAATGTATTAATCATTCGGAGGCAAAAACAATGAAAAGAATTTCAGCCCTTTTCCTTACTGTTGTTATATTTCTGTCAGTTCTTACCGCCTGCAGTGAGAATAAGAATGACTATATAATCAACAGCAATGATACCATTACCATAGGTACAATTAATGTGTCAGAAGAAGTAATGTCAGGTGTGAATTATGCTGCCGAACTTGCTCATACAGTAAATATAGATAAACCATATGAATTAGAAGTGATTTCATATAATGCTGATACTGAAGAGGATATCAACCAGGCTGTTTCAGACCTTATTTCAAAAAATGTTGCAGCCATTATCTGCGAAGGACAAAACAAAGAAATAACCGATTTTATAATCAATGCAACATCAGATAATAACAGTGTTCCTCTTATATTTGTTGACTGCTTCAGTGATGCAGTTTACAAAACGGATAATGCTTTTTCTATCAGCATTCCGTATTCTTATCAGGCATCTGCTGTGGCCTCACATCTTATTTCAGAAGGTAAAACAAAAGGTGCCGTAGTCTGCTTTGATGATAACGATTATTATAAAAACTTTGCAGATATTTTTCAGAAAACCTTTTCTTCGGGCACTAACTCTGTAGCAACATATTATTATAGTGGGGAAGAGGCCAATTTCAACGCAAACACTATTGCATCAGCAGCTTACGAATTTGTGTTTGTTATTGGTAATACAGAAAACAAAATCAAGATTCACACAGATCTGATTTCAGCAGGAGTTACTTCTTCTTATATTTTCTCAGAAGTTGCTGATAAAAACTCTCTTGAGTACTCTGAATACAACGACATAGTATTCCTTAGTAAGTTTGAATCTGACGACAACAACTATATCGGAACAGATTTTATTAACACTTATGCAAAATACAATAACGTCAGTGTATCAGATGTAACCGCTAACATTGCTTACGGATATGATGTATATATGACCATTTACGATTCTCTTGTAAGTATGAATAAGAATCAGTCTTCTATTTTCCAGACAACAGAAGCAACAGAAAACAATGAATCAACTGATATTCTTACCTCAGATGTCAAAAATGCAATCAAAGATATATCTCATATGGGTGTAACCGATGTTATAAAATTCAGTGAAAACGGTCTGACAACACCATCTTTTGTATACACAGACCGAATCGAAAATGCACACGCCGGAATGCTCAGCAGATATAATTATAACAATGAGCAGAATTAATAAATCCGTTTATAAAATGAATTCACCGCAGCTTGCACCTTTCCTTTTAGGGAAACTGCTCTGTGTACGTACAGAAACAGGAGAAGTCCTGAAAACACGTATTACAGAAACTGAAGCGTATTTTGGTGAAGAAGATACTGCATGTCACGCACACAAAGGCAGAACAAAACGAACTGAAATATTATACAGCGAAGGCGGCAAAGTGTATGTTTATCTGTGTTACGGAATCCACGCTCTGATGAATGTTATCTCAGGTCCTGCAGAGCATCCTCAGGGTGTTCTCATCAGAGGTGTTGAAGGTATAAACGGTCCGGGTAAACTCACAAAGCATCTTGGAATAACCTGTGCACACAATGGAATTGATATAATTACATCAGAAGTAATCTGGATTGAAGATGATGGTTTCATACCAGAAAACATTCATACTTCACCACGAATCGGTATAGACTATGCCACACAGGAATACAGGGATATTCCGTGGAGGTTTTATTATTAATTAACCTGATAGGAGGATATGAAAATGTCACTTAAAGACGATTGGAAATCAGTTGGTAAGGATTTCGGAAAACTTGGCTCAGACCTGGGTAAATCCCTTGTCCGTTCCGTAAAGAAAGGCGTAGATGCTGTAGACAGATGGGCAAGCGATGACACCCCTAAGAAAACCGAAGATACCGAAACACCAGCAGAATCAACAGAAACCACAGATTCTTGCGATACAACCGAGTAATCGGACATAATAAATCAGCCCTGAAGTACACTAAATACTTCAGGGCGTTCTTTTATTCATTTAACAGCATATTAAGTTTAACCATCAGGTCGTTGTCGGGAACAGGGTATTTTTCAAAAGGAAATTCCAATCCCATATTATCATACTTGACTTTGCATACTTTCTTGAAAGGAAGTAGCTCAACCTTATCCACACAAGGATTGTTTGCTGCAATACTTTTCAGTTCAAGAATATTCTCTTCGTTATCGTTAAGTGTAGGAATAATAACCTGGCGAAGTGTGACAGGAATATTACACTCATTCAGATAACTGAGAAATAGCAGGGGAGTATCAATGCTACAACCGACATACTCTTTATACATTACATCAGAAGTGTATTTAATATCAAGTAAAACTCTGTCTGTGTACTTCAGGAGTTCTTTTACTGAACCGTTCAGAATACTTCCTGATGTATCAAGGCAAGTATTAATACCTTCTTCTTTGCAAAGTCTGAATAATTCTGCAACAAACCTGCTTTGAAGAAGTGGCTCTCCACCTGAAACAGTAATACCGCCATCTTTACCAAAATAGGTCTTGTATCTTTTAACTTTATCAAGCAACTCTGCAGGAGTATACTGTGTATCGCCTTTGATATCCCAGGTATCAGGATTATGACAACATCCACATCTAAGATTGCAGCCTTGCATAAACACAACAAATCTGATACCGGGACCATCAACTGTACCCAATGATTGCAAAGAATGAATATTACCTTTTATTTCAGTGTTGTACATCACATAGCCTCGTGGAAAGTACGGCTGATAACCTCTCTCTGCTGTTCACGGGAAAGTTTATTGAAGTTTACAGCATAGCCGGATACGCGGATAGTAAGGTTGGGATATGCCTCGGGATTCTCATAAGCCTTCATCAGGGTTTCTCTGTTAAGAACATTGATGTTGATATGATGAGCCATCTTTGTAAAGTAACCGTCAAGAATACCAACAAGATTTACAACTCTTTCATCATCAGTTTTTCCGAGTGCTTCAGGTGTGATAGAGAAGGTGTTGGAAATACCATCACGGCAATCATCGTAGCTGATTTTTGCAACAGAGTTAAGGGAAGCCAGAGCACCGTTTTCTTCACGATTGTGCATGGGATTTGCACCCGGGGCAAAGGGCTCGTGTGCTTTTCTGCCGTCAGGTGTAGCACCTGTGTTCTTACCATACATAACATTTGATGTGATTGTAAGAACAGAAAGAGTATGGATAGCGTTTCTGTATGTAGGTGTCTTACGAAGTTCCTCGATGAAAATATGAGTCATATCCTTAGCAATAAGGTCAACTCTGTCATCATCATTACCATACTTAGGGAAGTCACCTGTAGTAACAAAGTCTGTAACATAACCTCTGTCATTTTTTACTGTCTTTACATTAGCAAATTTAATTGCACTGAGAGAGTCAGCAACTACAGAAAGTCCTGCAATACCGAAAGCCATAAATCTGTCAACATAAGTATCGTGAAGAGCCATCTGGGTCTTCTCGTATGCATACTTATCGTGCATATAGTGGATTACGTTCATTGTATTTACATACAAGTTAGCAAGCCACTCGATATAAATCTTATATCTCTCCATAACAGTGTCAAAATCAAGTTTATCAGCAGAGAGGACAGGCATCTGGGGACCAATGTGAATACCGCTTGAAGCATCGTAACCGCCGTTGATAGCAATAAGAAGAAGCTTGGCAAGATTACAACGAGCACCGAAGAACTGCATCTGTTTGCCGACTTTCATAGCAGAAACACAGCAAGCGATAGCATAGTCATCTCCATAGATAGGACGCATAAGGTCATCGTTTTCGTACTGAATTGAGTCAGTGTCACAAGATACTTTAGCGCAGAACTTCTTGAAACCTTCAGGAAGCTGAGTTGACCAGAGAACAGTCAGGTTAGGCTCGGGGGCAGAGCCGAGAGTATAAAGTGTATTAAGAATACGGAAACTGGATTTTGTTACCAGTGTTCTGCCGTCTTCACCCATACCGCCGACTGCCTCAGTAATCCACATGGGATCACCGCCAAAAAGTTCATTGTATTCAGGTGTTCTCAAGTGACGTGCAATTCGGAGTTTGATAACAAAGTCATCAATAAGTTCCTGAGCACCCTGCTCTGTAAGAATGCCTTTTTCAATATCACGCTGAATATAAATATCAAAGAATGTTGCAACTCTACCCAGTGACATAGCAGCACCGTTCTGTTCTTTAATTGAAGCAAGATACGCAAAGTAAGTCCACTGAATAGCCTCACGAGCTGTTGCAGCGGGCTCGCTGATATCAACACCGTATGCAGCAGCCATTTCCTTCATAAAACCAAGGAATGTAATCTGCTGGAAAAGTTCCTCGTCAAGACGAATACTGTCTGTGTTGAAGTTTGCTTTTGCAAGCATTGCCTTGTCCTTTTTCTTTTCCTCAATAAGTCTGTCAACACCATACAGAGCTACTCTTCTGTAGTCACCAATAATTCTTCCTCTGCCGTATGCATCGGGAAGACCTGTGATTACATGGCACTTACGGGCAAGACGCATCTCATCTGTGTAAGCACGGAACACACCGTCATTATGAGTTGTACGGAATCTGAACTCTTCCTGAACCTTCTGGCTCAGTGTGTAGCCGTATGCTTCACAAGCCTGCTTAACCATTCTCATACCACCGAAGGGGTTTACACCACGCTTAAGAGGACGGTTGGTCTGCATACCAACAATAAGTTCACTCTCATGATCAATATAACCTGTTGAATAGCTTGTAAGGGAAGATGCAGTTGTGGTATCAATATCAAGTACACCGCCAAACTGACGCTCTAATTCAAAAAGAGACTCTACTTTATCCATAAGCTTTTTAGTACGTTTTGTAGCACCCTCAAGGAAACTGCCATTACCTGTATATTCTGTATAGTTAGTCTGGATAAAATCACGGACGTTAATTTCATCCATCCATTTTCCTTCTTTAAAACCTTTCCAATTAGCGTGTTCCATAATTCATTCTCCTTTGCTCATAGAAATAAAAAAAAGGCAAATCAGCTTTATCAGACTGATTCGCCCAGACGGTCGGCAATATCATTTACACTCCTTTGCGGTACTCCGCTGTTTCCGTCAGTCATGTAAATTACAAGAATATGATACATTTTTAACAATCTTTTGTCAACAGGGTAATAACAGAATTTACGAATAATATATATTTTAAATTTTATGAGAGGTTTTATTATTCATTTTTACAGTATGAATATGTATACTTTAGATTTAATCTATAATGGATAGATTAAAGAAAATTCATCAAAAAAAAACGCCGACTATTGCCGACGTTTTCTGGCGGAGATGGTGGGATTCGAACCCACGTGCCCGATTAAGGACAAAACGATTTCGAGTCGTGCTCGTTATGACCACTTCGATACATCTCCATATAAGTTTTAATGAAAAAACAACTGTTATTAATTTTAACTATAATATCCTTAATTGTCAAGTATGAGCGTAACCAAAGCGGACAGTTATAAACTGTCCGCTTTTGATATTTCAAATCTGTAATTATCTGATACCGTACTACTCAATAACATAATCCATATCCTTATCACCTCTGCCGGAGAGGTTAATCAGAATAGAGCCTTTATCCATTCTCTTTGCAAGTTTCATACCATAAGCAACTGCATGTGAACTCTCAATTGCAGGGATAATACCCTCAAGACGAGAGAGTGTAAAGAATGCATCAATTGTTTCTTCATCATCAATTACATCATACTTAACTCTGCCGATATCCTGCAGGAATGCATGCTCAGGACCTGAAGAAGGATAGTCAAGACCGCTTGCTACAGAGTAAACAGGAGCAGGCTCGCCATTTTCGTCCTTCAGCATAATGCTGTTAAAACCATGCATAACACCTTCGGTACCATACTTAAGTCTTGCTGCGTGCTCGCCCATCTTTGGTCCGCGGCCCAAAGGCTCAATAACATAAATATCCACGTGATCATTAAGGAAGCCTGAGAAAAGACCTGCGGCATTGGAGCCACCTCCAACACAAGCAACAACCGCATCAGGTAAATGTCCTGTCATATCAAGGAACTGCTCTCTCGCTTCAATGCCGATAACGCTCTGAAAATCTCTGACCATCATAGGGAAGGGGTGAGGGCCGAGAACAGAGCCGATGCAGAAAATAGAATCCTTGTATTCCTTGCTATATGCATCAAAAGCGGCATCAACTGCTTCTTTCAGAGT
>JAZQHL010000137.1:0-4310 GCA_045540595.1 Ruminococcus sp. | reverse complement strand
ACGATCCGACTTATTGAGGCTAAAGATGCTGAGATTGCCCGCCACCTCGAGACTATTGCTGCTGCAAAAGAGGCTGTTGAAAAGCTCAAAGCAGAATGCGAACGTCTCAATTCCGAAAATGCTACACTTACTGCCACAGTTGCAGCTCACACAGCTACCATCGCAAAGCTTACAGAAGAAGTTGAAAGCCTGCGTGAAACTGTTTACAAGAACGCTGAAGAAATCGGCCTTCTCAAGAAGACAGTTGAAGAAAGAGATGCAACAATTGCTGATAAAGACAGAGAGATTTCTTCCCTCTCAACTAAAGTTCAGTCCATAACAAGTGAACTTGAAACTGCAAAGGTTCAGTTTGCTCAGAGCACTGAACAAATGAAAAAGACCTTTGAAGCAGACAAAGCTGAAATGACAGCAAAGTTTGATGCTGATACAGCAGCACTCAAGGCTGCACACAAGGATGAGGTTGATACTCTCAGAGCTGACCTTGATGCAAAGTATGCCGCAGAAGTTGAGCGACATACCTGCGAAGTAGCAGAAATCCGCTCAGATTATGAAGGCAGACTCCAGTCTCAGGAAGCAGAAAGCAAAGCTAAACTTGCTTCTGCCGCTGCTGCATTTGAAGCTCAGACAGCACTTTCTGAGCAGAGACATCAGGAAACATTAGACAAACAGTCTGCAGCTTCTAAGAAAGCCCTTGAAAATGAACGCATCAGACACGATAAGGATATCGCCGCTGAGCATTCACGTTATGAAAAAGAGCTTGATAAGAAGCAGAAGGACTACGATAAGAAGATTGACCAGATTCGTCGTCAGGCTAAAGCTGAAATTGAAAAAGCACGCCGTGATGCAAAGGCTGAGATTGAAAGAGCACGCCGTGATGCTGCTCAGAAGGCTCAGGCTCAGATAAAAGAAGCTGAGGCAAAAGCAGTAGCACGTGCTGAATCAGACGAACTCAGACAGGCTGAATCCAGACACATCGGCTCTAAGAGATTTGGTTTCTATTTCAAGAAAAAGTGAGATAACAAATGATTAATTTTAGTTTTATCAATAAAAAGCTAAAATTGAATAAAGAAAGATACCTGCTCAGACAGTTATGTCTTCTGTTTGCCACTATTATGCTGTTATCTGTTGCAGTATTTGCCTGGTTTAATACCAGCGATGAAACAGATGTCAACGGCGTAAATTTGTCACTTGGAACCAGCAAGAATCTGCAGATTTCTCTTGACTATGGTACTACATACCACAATGGCATTGATCTGTTAAGCAACGATACACAAAAGTATATTCACGCTAACAACAAGATCAAAGACAAACTTTCTATGCAGGACATCACTTCTGATGGTTATACTTTCTGGAGACCTGTTTTCTCTCAGACAGATAACAACCGTATTCCTGACACAAGTCAGCAGTGGGAATATGCAGCAAAGAATATTGCATACATCACTCAGGAAGTTTATTTCAAAACATCCTTCCCTGCTGATATTTATATGGGCTCGGGTACAGCTGTTGTTCCTAAAGAGGCTGAAGATAAACTGGCAAGTGCCACCGCCACAAACAAAAGTGACGGCGGAGACTTCTCAAGAGACTGTATTATCGGTGCACTGAGAATTTCTGCTTATAACGATAGCAGCAAGGATAGTAGTAGTAACAACTATGAAAAACCCTTATTTGTTATGATCCCCCGCAGTAATCTTAAGCTTGTTCAGAATGGCGATACCTTCTCTGTAATTACAGAGAACTTACCTGCCGACACACAAGTACATCAGTATTATCCCAAGGTGTATTCACAGGGAGTTAAAACTATGACTCCCCTTCTGAGTTTCCCTGCAACTGAAGGAAGCCCAGCTCCCGGTGGAAATACAAAAATTGCAGAAACAACTCTTGATAATGATGGATATTACTATGGTTCTGCAACTGTGAATGTATGGCTTGAGGGTTGCGACGCAGAAACAAGACGTGTTCTCTCAGGCGGAAAATACAATATAGTTCTTGATTTTATTGCATTTGAAACCTGATTTTTACATTCATAAAAAAACAATCAAAGGAGGTGTGACAATGCGGATATCTGCCATTTTGAAAAAAGCAGAAAGATCTGTAAGAAAAATCCCTGCTTTTATCAAAAGAACTAAGGCAAAACTATCTTCACTAAAATCTGATTCACCCAGTTTCAACAAGTTAATCCGTTCATCTGTTGCACTTGCTCTGATGCTTATTATGCTGATCACAATCACCTTCTCGTGGCTTGGAGACAGTTTCACCTCCAACATCGGAAGTAATGATTTTATTACCATTGATGCTGACGCAGGACTTCAGATGAACTATGGTGAAGAGAATCAACCTGACGGTTCAATTAAAATCAACAATGTTCTTAAAACAGGATTTGAACTTCAGGAATGCTCAAGTGCAGACGGAAGAAACATTTTCTTCCCCACTTACGAATACTCTTCAAGTGATAAAGAGTATGTGGAAGATGTAGAAACCGGTGATCTCTTATTCCGTGAAGCTACAGCAAGCGACAAGAACACAAACTACATCTCTGTTGACTTTACTCTTTCTTCACAGGGAGAAACTGACATCTGGCTTTCAACTTCCAGCCGAATCTACTGTACAAATCAGGATAATACTGCCGCAAATGCAATCCGAGTTGCTTTTGTTGACAAGAGCGTTGATGGTGTTTCCACAGTATTCGATAACTCTTTTGCAGAGTCCTACACAGAAGATCACTACCCTGTTGAAAGCATAAGCACAACAGGTATAGCAGACGATGACACAGCATACAGACCACATGCTTTCAGTGAGTATATGTTTGGTAACGAAGAGGATAACAAACTCTTCCACATCAGTGCAGGTGAAACTCTGAAGGCTGCAATGATTGTCTGGCTTGAAGGTACAGACGACGATTGTCACAGTCCTGTACTTGGAATCAATGATATTCAGATTTACATTGAACTTACAACATCTTACGAGGAAATGAAACCCATTACCTTTATCGACAACACCCTTGAAAAATGGGTTGATGACCATGATTGTTTCGTATTCATTCTTGATGATGAAAACATTCCTCATATGATGACCAAGTCTGCAACTTATGATACCGACTACACCTGGACAGGATATGTTCCAAGCGGTGTTACGGATATTAAGTTTGCCCGATACAATCCCCTCTCCCAGAGCAGTAATCCTGAAAAATGGAACAACTGGGATGCAGGAGCTCTGGGTGCTTGCACAACCTACAACGCTATCGGTCACAGTGCAGGTATCTGGAAAGACGGCTTCAAGGCACAGCAAATCACAGTATTTGACGGTACTAACAATGGTTGGCTCCGTGGCAGTGCCCAGTGCGAATTCCACGTACTGTACACAACAACAGACGGAAATGGTAATACTCAGAATATGGACTATAAGATGAGTTACCAAACAGAACTCAACAGATACAGTATTATTATTCCTTCTGAGGTAACAACACTGAGCTTTAACAGAATGAACAGCGATCAGACAGTTACACATAACTCTTGGAATAACCTTAACAGAGGTTCTAATTACTTCTACAACATAACAGCAAGCGGCACAGGTTACTGGAGTACAAGATATATCTACATCAATGACGCAGAAAACCTCAAGGGTACTGACTCCTTCGGTGCTTACTTCTACGGTACAGCTGGAAACCAGTGGACCGGTATGCACTCCAAGTCACCTTCGGGTTACTATGTAGCTGTTGTGCCCAACAACATGACAAATGGCGTTGTATTTACAAGATTTAATGGTAGTTCAATGCCAAGCTGGGAGAACTGTAACAACCAGACACCAAAAAACCTTGAAAGTTTCGGAAGTAATAACCGCTTTACCACCTCCCCATGGACTGGTGATAATGTAATCTATGGTACTTGGAGTTACACACCTGAATAATATTCACTGATTTTCAAGAAAGGAGAGTATGATATGAAAGGCAATAGTTTCACAAGCAATAAGAAAACATCAATAAAAACCAAGAGTATTATACTCTCTG
The DNA here is from genome assembly GCA_045540595.1 of Ruminococcus sp. Classification (GTDB taxonomy): domain Bacteria; phylum Bacillota; class Clostridia; order Oscillospirales; family Acutalibacteraceae; genus Ruminococcoides. The sequence goes on along the minus strand of JAZQHL010000137.1, from coordinate 307 downwards.
TTATTTCGATTATTGAACTTATCCTTATTCTCACAACTATGACATACTCATGGTTTGAGGGTCTTACATCACTTGAAATCATCGGTGAAAACCTTAACACCGCCAACAGACTCAACTCCGAGTTCATCATTGGCGAAGGTCCCAATTATAAGAACACCACAGCAGAGCTCAATACTTTCTTTGATGCTCAGACCAATGGTAAACTCTCCCCTGTTTCAAGTTTTGACGGTGAAAACTTCTATGCACTTTACAGCGGCAACGCTACAGATTACACCAGTTATCTGCAGGAAGTCGGAGGCCAAGCGGT
>JAZQHL010000136.1:0-4057 GCA_045540595.1 Ruminococcus sp. | reverse complement strand
AAGTCTTCAGCGGGATCGTTGAAGAACAGGAACATGTCGCAGCCGGCATTGATGGCAGCAGGCAGCATGTCCACGCGTTTCATGACAAAGCTTCGTATCGGTGATGCCAACACTATGATGGCAGAGGGCGGTATTCAGGCTGCAGACAAGCCCAACGATTCTCCCGCAATCCACTTTGTAGATGCTTTTGGCGGCGGTCACTTTGCCGCAAAGCGTGAACTCCTGAGAAAACTCGTTTGTGATGCTCCCGAGGCTATTCAGTGGCTCAACGAGCTGGGCGTAGAGTTTGATAAGGACGCAGAGGGTAATATGATTACCACTCACGGCGGCGGTACTTCACGTAAGCGTATGCACGCTGCAAAGGACTATTCAGGCGCAGAGATTATGCGTACACTCCGTGACGAGGTGCTCAACCGCGCTATTCCCGTTGTTGACTTCACTGCTGCTGTAGAACTCATTCTTGATAATGAAGGCAAGGCTGCAGGCGCAGTGCTTATGAATATGGAAACAAAGGAACTTCTGGTAGCAAAGGCTAAGACTGTTATCATCGCAACAGGCGGCGCAGGTCGTATGCATTATCAGGGATTCCCCACATCAAACCACTACGGTGCAACTGCTGATGGTCTGGTGCTGGGTTACAGAGTAGGTGCAAAGCTTCTTTATGCTGAAACTTTGCAGTATCACCCCACAGGTGCTGCATTCCCCGAGCAGATTTTCGGTGCTCTTGTTACCGAGAAGGTCCGTTCCCTTGGTGCAAAGCTTGTTAACGCAAACGGTGAAGTGTTTATGCATCCCCTTGAAACCCGTGACGTTGCTGCTGCTTCCATTATCCGCGAGTGTAACGAACGCGGCAATGGAGTAGAGACAGGCTCAGGCTTAGGTGTTTGGCTTGATACTCCTATGATTGAGGCGATAGGCGGCGAGGGTACTATTATGAAGAGAATCCCTGCTATGTGGAGAATGTTCGATAAGTACGGTATCGATATCCGTAAGGAGCCTATCCTTGTTTATCCCACACTTCACTATCAGAACGGCGGTCTTGATATCACTGAAGACGGTATGACCACCAACGTTGAAAACCTGTATGTTGCAGGTGAGGCAGTAGGCGGTATCCACGGCAGAAACCGTCTTATGGGTAACTCTCTCCTTGATATTATCGTGTTCGGCAGAAGCGCAGGTAAGAATGCTGCTCAGAAGGCTAAGGAAACAGAAGTCGGAACTCTCACACTTTCTCACATTGCAAAGTTTGAGCAGGAAATCGCAGATGCAGGCATTGTAACAGATGCAGTATCTCCCAAACTTCTTCCCAGCTACGCAAGAAAAAATTAAGTTTTAATTTTTAGAAGGAAGGGTATATAAAAATGGAACTTTTCGGCGGAGTTATTCCCATTACGGGAGTATCATTCTTTCTGTTCTGTGTGTTTGCAATCCTTTTTGCAGGATACGCACTGGGACGAATCACAATCAAAGGCGTGTCACTTGGTGATGCAGGTGTGTTCATTGTAGCACTGCTTTTCGGTGCACTGTTCTGTTCGGATTTTATGACAAACGTTTTTGGTGCTCAGCCTGTTGAGTTTGACGCTGACTGGCTCAATGTTGTAGAGAGTTTAGGTCTTATCCTGTTTGTTACAAGCGTTGGTTTCATTGCAGGACCCAAGTTCTTCGCAAATATGAAGAAGAACTTCAAGTCCTATGTTCTCATCGGTCTTGTAATCATCATTGCAGGCGGTCTGTCTGCTCTTGGTTGCATTATGCTGGGTGAGCACGTGCTCGGCTATGGTGCAGAGTCTGTTACCGATATCGACGGCTTCGTAGCAATGATTGTAGGACTTCTCTCAGGCTCACTCACATCTACTCCTGCATTCTCAGCAGCAAAAGCAACTGTTGCTGCTGAGTATCAGAGCCTTGTGTCTGTTGGTCACGGTATTGCATACATCTTTGGTGTAGTTGGTGTTGTACTCTTTGTTCAGCTTATTCCCAAGCTTACAAAGGCAGATATGGATGCAGAGCGCGCAAAGATTGCAGTAAAGCAGGACGAGTCAAAGGCAAAGAAAGTTGTTAAACTTCTCCATCTTGACCATATGGGTATCTGTGTGTTCTCACTTGCCGCAATCCTCGGTACAGTAGTAGGTAAAATCAAGATTCCCATGAGCGCACAGGGACTTTCAGGCACTTGCTTCTCTCTCACCACAACAGGCGGTTGTTTACTTGTTTCTCTTCTCCTCGGTCACTTCGGCAGAATCGGCAAGCTTAGCCTTATGCCTGCAGAGTCAACCCTCAAGCTCTTCCGTGAGCTGGGTCTGGTACTTTTCCTTGTTGGTGCAGGTATCCCCGGTGGTGCAGACTTTGTAGCATACTTCAACGGTATGTACTTTGTATACGGTATCATTATGACAATCATTCCTATGATTATCGGCTATCTTTTTGCAAAGTATGTGCTGAAACTGAGCCTTCTCAACAATCTGGGCTCTATCACAGGCGGTATGACATCTACCCCTGCTCTTGGCACACTTATCTCCACTGCAGGCACAGAGGACGTAGCAGCAGCCTATGCCGCTACATACCCAATTGCACTCATTGCAGTTGTATTGGTTTCTCAGTTCCTCATTCTGATGTTCTGATAAATTAGAATAAATACATTAACGGCTTCATCAATTCCGATGAAGCCGTTTTTTCTGTTATTTATTGAGAGTAGCATGGACGGAAAATTTATATAGTCTAAGCTAGTAAAATGATTGTTGACTGTTTTATGTGTTTTGTGCTATTATTTTAGAGTAGTAATGTAATATTAAAATAAGGGGTGATGCTATGAAAAAACTTATTGCAATATTATCTATTGTTGCTGTTTTGTTAGGTGCTTTTGCAGGTTGTGCTCCCGATTCGTTCGGACACGAAACCTATACTGATGTGGCAGACTATTACAAGATTTTTGAACTTACAGAGCTTAGAGAAAAAATAGAGATTCAGGAACTTTTTCCTGAGGATATCTCAGACCTTGATGTGCAGGATTTTTACAGCGAGTGGGAATTAGGTTTTGTTGGCAGTGCAGATTATGAGTTGTATCTGAGCATACAGTATTCAGACGAGGAATTTAACGCAGAGATTGACCGTATCAAAGACCTATACCATGGTTGTATATTGTACGATACCGAGCACTTCCATTATCCTGCCTATGCTTTGGTTGTGGGTTATTTGAACACAAGTGTTTACGCTCTTGTGGATGAAAGCAACGGCATTATTCATTATGTATGTGTTCAGCTTATGAGCGATGACAGGTTGGATATTCCGGATGATTTAATGCCTATAGGGTATCACGATTTCGGAGAAGTAGAGGGAATAGAATTCCATGTAACTGAAAAGAACGATTCTGTATTTGAAATATAAGTTCTAAGGAAGGTGAAATTATGAAAAAACTTATCGCAGTATTATCCATAGTTGCTGTTTTGTTAGGTGCTTTCACAGGCTGTACTGTTTATGAGAATCATAGTGTCGAAAGATATGATGAGATTTTCTCTGATGATTATGCAATCACTATTCCGCTTGATGTATTTCCGTCAGATGTATATAATGCAGAATGTAATGATTATACATTTACATACAAGACAGGCATTCTTGATGATCGCTGTCAGATATTTGTAGAATGCACCTATGATAGGGAAGAATTCTATAAAGAGAAGGAACGGATACAGAGTATAGAAGTGTATAATTACTATTCAGACAACGGAAAGAATTTTGGGTCTGACCTTCAAATATATTATGACGAAGAAAGATTTAACTATCCTGCTTATGTTACAGCATATTATGAAGGTGAAAGTTATGAGTATGCAATGCTGTTTGAGGAAGAATACAGGATAGTATATATTGGTCTTCAGTGGTGTCCTGAAGACGATATTCTCTTTGACAAGAAATATCTTCCTAAAAATTACAGCGGTTTTTCACATTTTTAATGTTATCTGTACGCAAAGAGCCATCCGTATTAAACGGATGGCTCTTTTGTATGGGCTCCCTCTTTGAGGGAAGACTCCCTCACAGTGTGAGGGAGATGTCACGAAGTGAC
>JAZQHL010000135.1:0-1610 GCA_045540595.1 Ruminococcus sp. | reverse complement strand
TCAGGCATTTTGCTTGAGCCATCTACAGGCACGGTATTAAAGCCTATATATCCACCACGCTGTACAGAGTAATAACTTGTTTCGGTATAATCGTAGTTAGAATCGCTCCACTTTCTTTCTTTTGTAGCCTTATAACGTATGGATGCAGTAGCATCTGCATCAAAAAGCCAGAAGGGTACATAAACACCTTTAACTTCTTCAATATGATTCTGATCCTTGAAAACCTTGGGAAGGAGGATTTTACCTTCGTAATGCTTCTTAAGTCCTGCTATTGCCGCCTTTTTATCCTGCTTGAATGGAATTACATAGTCAGGCTTAAGAGAGCCTGAAAACTGACCCATCAGAACAATAGGATTATCACAGTAAGGACATGAAGTTGCCGCAGTCGTTTCGTCACCGATAATTTCACCGCCACAAGACTTACACACGTAAGTCCTGAGACCGTCTGTTTCGCCCGCTCCCCACTCCTGGCCTGCATTCGCATCCCAGGTCATATCGCTCTGTTGCTCGTTTTCAAGCTGATTATCATAAGCCTCTAAAGCTTCCATCTCAAACTCTGTGTCACAGAAAGGACACTTCATCTTCTGAACGGTACTATTAAATTCCAATGCACCGCCACAGCACGGACATTTATATTCCTGTAAAACTGACATAAAATTATCTCCTTAATACTATTTTGCTGACATAGTAGCCACAGACTCATCTTTGTATTTCATCGCAAGACTCTGAAAAAACTGATACAGTTCCTCGTCATATACGCTTGATTTTGCAGATTTATCTGTATTATCAGCAAAATACACTGTTGTTGTAACTACTGTTTTATCTGCAGGGGTTCCCAAAGCAGGTTTGCTTCTATACTTCATCACATTCTCGGTGATTCCCTGTTCTTTATCGAGAGCAGCAAGTTGTTCAAAGGATTCAAAGTCAACCTCAAGTCCTTCAATAATTATAGAGTAAGGTTCATCATCAATATGCACCTGTGCATCAAACAGAACTTTGCCTTCCTCTCGTCTTAAAAAGAAGCTGAAACATCTGTCATATTCCATATGATTCTGTGACAGACTTACTCCACAGAGTTGTTTTTCATTGTTGTCAAGAATATGATTACAACCTGTACTGATTATTATTGCAAGTACAACACCTGCAATAGATATTAAAATATATACCATACGTTTCATCACTTCCTCCGTTTTACGCCTACAGAGGTAAAAAACAATTACATATCTCTGAAATCTATTGGATCACCGCACTGAGGACAGAACTTAGGAACAGGAGCTCCGGGTTGAAGCATCCAGCCACATTTGTCGCAACGCACTGCACGCTGTGCCTGTACCTGAGGCTGAGGTGTACCGCAGCCCTGACAGAATTTGCCTGAGTTCTGTGTTCCACAGTTCTGACACACCCACATAGCGCCCATCTGAGCTGCCTGAGACTGACCGTAAACCTGCTGAGGCTGGCCACCTGCAGGAGCACCCTGTACATAACCTGTACCGTAAGGGCCATTCTGGGGCTGATTGTAGCCATTCTGGGGATTATTATACATAGGCTGCTGACCGTAGGGTGCAGCAGTGGGCTGTGCATACTGATTGTAAGTCGGAGGCCAAGCGGTC
>JAZQHL010000134.1:0-2032 GCA_045540595.1 Ruminococcus sp. | reverse complement strand
AAGAAGGCAGAGGATAATCCTTGGGAGATTCTCCGTCGTGACTATCCTGAAGGAACTGTTTGCAAGGTTAAGATTGCCGGCATCACAACCTTCGGTGCATTCGCTACCGTTATCCCCGGTATTGACGGTCTTATCCACATTTCACAGCTTTCCAACCAGCATGTTGCAAAGCCCCAGGATGTTGTAAATGTTGGTGACGAGCTTGATGCACAGATCGTTACAATCGACTTCGAAAAGAAGCGTGTTAGCCTTTCTGTAAGAGCACTTCTTCCTGAGGCTGAGGTTGCAGTTGAAGCACCTGCTGAGGAAACTGTTGCAGAGGAAGCTGTTGCTGAGGAAGCAACTGAAGAATAATTAATGCAGATTACAGGCATCCTCTTCGGGGATGCCTGTTGTGCTATTGTGAGGAATATTTATGAGTACATTTGATACTAATATTATTAAAGAAAATATAAGTGCAGTTCTTTCTGAACTTCTTGAGAAGGCAAATTTATGCCCTGGAGATGTACTGGTGCTTGGTTGTTCATCCAGCGAGATTATCGGCGAGCGGATCGGTACCTGTTCAAGTGCAGATGCAGCACAGGCGGTATATTCAGTGTTGTTACCCGAGCTTCGAAGCAGAGGAATCTTCCTTGCCGCCCAGTGCTGTGAGCATCTCAATCGTGCTCTTGTGGTGGAAAGAGAATGTGCAAAGCCCAAGGGACTTGAAATTGTCAATGCCATTCCTCACGCCCATGCAGGCGGTGCAAGTGCCACCCTTGCATATTCATTGTTTAATGACCCTGTTGTTGTTGAGAATATCAAAGCTGATGCAGGTATTGACATAGGCGGTACCCTTATCGGTATGCATCTTCGTGCAACTGCCGTACCTGTCAAGACAACCGTCAGACAGGTAGGAGAAGCTTTGGTAATCTGTGCTCGTACCAGACCGAAATTCATCGGCGGTGAACGGGCTATATATAATGAAAATCTTCTGTGAGGTGTTAATATGACTGCAAAAGATGAATTTATCAAGATTTTTACCGAAAATGTAGAAAGAAACGGTGCCAAAGAATTGCTTGCCTGGCTTGAAAAAACTGATTTCTTCACAGCACCTGCAAGCACAAAATATCATTGTGCCTGTGAAAACGGTCTTGTAATGCACTCTGTAAGCGTGTTCAATACTATGATGGAAAAGCACTTTGAAGAAGGTGTTGATTCCGTTGAGAGCTTTGCTATATGTGCCTTACTTCACGATGTGTGTAAAGCTGAATTCTATAAGGTTTCAACACGAAATGTAAAGAATGAACTTACAGGGCAGTGGGAGAAACAGCCTTTTTATGCTATTGAAGATAAATTCCCCTTTGGTCATGGTGAAAAATCCGTATTTCTTATTGAAAGATTTATGCGTCTGCACCTTGATGAAGCAATGGCTATCCGTTGGCACATGGGTAGCTTTGACGATAATTCAAGCTTTACCTTAAGTCAGGCTTATGAGAAATATCCTTTGGCGGTTAAGCTCCACCTTGCAGATTTGGAGTCTACATATCTGCGTGAAAAAGGAACATCCGCAGTAAATAAGTAATTTTACCTTAAACGGGGTTGATTGAATGCTTTATCTGGAAGCTATGTCCAGAGCCGACGAACTCAGACGGCTTATTGAATATCATAACGACAGATATTATAACAAGGATAATCCTGAAATTTCGGATTTTGAATATGATAAGCTTCTTCGTGAGCTTGAGAATATTGAGGAAGAGTACCCTGAACTTAAAACATCAGACTCTCCAACAGTAAAGGTAGGTGGTAATCGTTCAGCAAAGTTTTCTCCTGTTGTTCATCAGGTGCCTATGGAGAGCCTTCACGATTCGTTTTCTCACGATGAGCTTCGGGATTTTGACAGAAAAGTAAGAGAGATAACTTCAAAGCCCACATATATTATTGAGCCGAAGTTTGATGGTCTTTCCGTATCCTGCGAATACCGAAACGGAGTGTTTTTCCGTGGCTCAACAAGAGGTGACGGTCTGGTAGGTGAGGATGTAACCGAAAATCT
>JAZQHL010000133.1:0-2468 GCA_045540595.1 Ruminococcus sp. | reverse complement strand
GGGCTCGAACCTGTGACCCTCTGCTTGTAAGGCAGATGCTCTCCCAGCTGAGCTATGCTCCCACGTGGTTGCCATTTTTCGTGACGCGTATTATAATACAACATCTACATCAAAAAGTCAATACTTTTTTGAAACTTTTTTAAAAAATTTTAATTTTTCTTTTTTATCAGGTTTTCAAGGTCTTCCTGAGTGAAAACATACTTCTTGTTGCAGAAGTGACAGGTAGCAGAAGCCTCACCGTTTTCATCGGCAAGCTCCCTGATCTCCTCTTCGGGCAGACCGATGATTACATTCTCAAGGGATTCCCTTGTGCAACCGCAACGGTAGCCTACCTCCATCTCGTCCAGCACCTCTACCTCAAAGCCCTTGAGGATTTCGTGCACCATATCAAGGGGTGTGAAGCCTTTGGTAAGCATTGCTGTGACAGAGTCCATATCGTGGACGTTCTTCTCAAGTTTCTCTATGGTATCTTCAAAGGCACCGGGCAGAAGCTGCACAAGCAGACCGCCTGCAAAAAGCACCTCACCCTTCACCTTATCCACAAGCACACCCAGAGCACAGATTGTGGGAAGCTGCTCTGAAGTGGCATAGTAACTTGTGATATCCTCGGCAATCTCACCGCTCACAAGGGGCACCTGACCGATATAAGGCTCAGCACCGGGAAGTTTCTTCATAACATTCAGAACACCCTGACCCACAGCCTTGCCAACGTTCAGTTTACCATTCTGATAATGCTCGGTAATGCAGTTTGAATTCTCCACATAACCGCGTACATATCCGTCACTGTCGGAAGCGGCAATCACAACTCCCAGAGGACCGTCACCTGCCACACGCAGGCTTATGGTTGCGTCCTTACTTTTAAGCTGTGCACCCATCATAGAAGCCGCTGTCAGAAGTCTGCCCAGGGCTGCTGTTGCCACGTTTGAAGTGCGGTGTATTTTCTGTGCTGCATACACAAGGTCGGAGGAATCAATAGCAGACGCCATAACCGCTCCGTCGCTTGTAATACATCTTATAATCTTATCCATATTATATTCTCCCAAAATCCATATATTACTGTCTGTCTATTATACACTAAATTTTCCGTGCTGCAACTATCATTCTCTGCTCCTCGTCTTTCGGAGCCTCAAGGGTCATATCACCGTAGATTCCTTCAACCTCGAAACCTGCCTCAGCAAGCATTGCTTCAAGTTCACTTACAGTATATGCACGTTCGGAAAACTCCTCTGTGATTCTGTAGTAGTTATCTCCCTCGGGAATAAAGAAATCCAGTGAAATATTCACCACATTATCATCAGCAGGGGTATTCTGCCAGACGCAGTACACCTCATCGGTATCAAAAACAAAAACATTATCCGCAAGCACACACTTGTGCTTATACACGGTGTTCACATCAAAAAGAAACACTCCCCCTTTGTTCATAAAGAGAGAAACTCTGTTGAAGGTTTTCTGAACATCAGATGCCTTCACCATATGATTGATGCTGTCAAGAGTACAGATGCAGGTGTCGATTGTGCCGTATAAATCTATATTCTGCATTTTCTGACAAAGGTAAAGTATCTGCTCACCTGCATCAGATGCCTTCTGCAAGGCAACAGACAGCATATCGGGTGAGCCGTCTATGCCGTAGATATCCACGCCTTTTTTCTTAAGTTCAAGGGTGAGAGAACCTGTGCCGCAGGCAAGGTCAAGGGTAAGCCCTGCACTGTGTCCAAGATTTTCAAGCACACTGAGGATATATTCTGCACGCTCACTGTAACCCACATTGCCTGTGAGTTTATCATAAAAATCTGCAAAGACTTCGTAAGCCATAATTAATTCTCCGCATTATCGCCCATACGGGAAAGCACAAGGCGGTAACCCTCTGCGCCGTACTCAAGGCTTTTATTCACACGGCTGATGGTTGCAGTTGATGCCCCTGTCTCTTCAATAATTCTGCTGTAAACGCATTTTTCTGAGAGCATCTTTGCCACTACCATACGCTGAGAAATGGTCTTGAGCTCCATTGCAGAGCAGGCGTCCTCCAGAAAACTTCTGCACTCCTCTACTGTTTCAAGGGATAAAATAGCCTCGCACAGAAGATCAAGGGCTTTATCGTCAATGTTGTTTGTCATAAATCCACCTCAAATTATGTTGATAAAAAAACAATATCAAATCATTGTGAACATCTGATGATATTTTAACATACGAAAGCAAAAAAGTAAAACCATATTTTCTTTATCGTCGAAAAGCACAGAAAGCCCTCTGCATCTTTGTGCAAAATCATAAGTCTAAAGGAGTTGACAAATCGGTTTATTCACGATAAACTAAATATAGGAGGTTTATCCACGATAAACCATTTTGTGGGGTTCTTTTGAAACTGAGCCTAAACTCCTCCCGTCACGGCTTTGCCGTGCCACCCTTTCTGCGAAAGCGGCAACCCTTTTGTCTGCTTCGCAGACATTTCCCCTAACAGGGGAATTTCCTCA
>JAZQHL010000132.1:0-2240 GCA_045540595.1 Ruminococcus sp. | reverse complement strand
AGCACAGACGAAGGGAGTAGGGATGGGCATTGCCCATCCGAAAACCTTGCAGAAAAAGCAACATATTAACGGACACGTCCGTGTCCTACACCTCACCACCGCCTACGGCGGAGCCCCTCCTCAAGGAGAGGCCTCGGTTGCCTCCCTCTGAGAGGGAGGTGGCTGTGCATAGCACAGACGAAGGGAGTAATAGGAAAGGTTTTATTTTAACTCCCTCAGTCAGCCTTGCGGCTGACAGCTCTTAACTGAGCCTACTCCCTCAGTCTTTCGGCTGTGCCGAAATCCAGCTCCCTCAGAGAGCGATCCTACTCCCTCAGTCTCGCTATGCTCGACAGCTCCCTCGGAGAGGGAGCCTTGAAAGCCCTCCTCTGGGAGGAAATTCCCCTGTTAGGGGAAATGTCTGCGAAGCAGACAAAAGGGTTGCCGCTTTCGCAGAAAGGGTGGCACGGCTTGCCGTGACGGGAGGAGTAAGAGAAGAGTTTTTATAACTCCCTCAGTCAGCCTTGCGGCTGACAGCTCCCTCAGAGAGGGAGCCTATTCCCTCTGTCACTTCGTGACATCTCCCTCATAGAGGGAGCCTCGGACGACCGATGAAATTCCCCTGATAGGGGAAATGTCTGTGAAACAGACAAAAGGGTTGCCGTTCCTGCAAAGGAACGTCCCTACTCATCATACCCTCTCCCTACGGGGCAGTGTCTTTGGCGTATGGACGCCCTGGGTGTTTTTGCAGAAAACACTTGATGTATACTGCATCTTTGTGGTATAATAACTTGATTATATTTGAAAATAGGGGATGTATTAAGTGAACCTTAATAGAATAGTGGTCAAGGTGGGTACTTCCACCCTTACTTATGATAACGGAAAGGCTAATCTCAGACGTATTGACAAGCTCTGCAAGGTGCTGTCTGATTTGCACAATCAGGGCAGAGAGATTATCCTTGTTTCTTCAGGTGCAATCGGCATCGGTGTGGGCAAGACGGGTCTTCCCGAAAAGCCCAAGTCTACTCCCGAAAAGCAGGCACTTGCCGCAATCGGTCAGTGTGAACTGATGTTTATGTACGATAAACTTTTCGGTGAGTACAACAATATGGTGGCTCAGGTGCTTCTGACCCGTGATGCGGTGGACTCTGAGCACAAAAAAGAAAACGTACTCAATACCTTCAATACTCTGCTTTCTATGGGCATTATCCCCATTGTAAATGAAAACGACACTGTGGCTATTGACGAGCTGGAGGGTCACAACTTCGGTGATAACGATATGCTCTCTGCCATTGTTGCAAAACTTGTGTCTGCTGACGGACTGGTTATCCTCACTGATATTGACGGACTTTACGATGCAGACCCCAGAAAGAACAAGGATGCAAAACGTATTGAGAGAGTAGAGAAAATCACCGGGGAAATTGAGCAGATGGCAGGCGGCTCAGGTTCAAACCGCGGCACAGGCGGTATGACCACAAAAATCCAGGCTGCAAAGTATGTGACAGAGGCAGGCATTGACTGCTATGTTATCTGCGGTGACGACCCTCAGCGTATTTACGATGTTACAGACGGCAGGTCTGTGGGCACACTTTTCTGCAAAAACTGATTTTGACTTAGAAGGAGATACATATTATGACTATGATTGAGATGGGAAAAAAAGCAAAGGAAGCCTCCCGTGTGCTTGCCTGTGCAGATTCAAAACTTAAAACAAAAGCACTTCTCTCACTTGCCGATGCTTTGGAGGCAGAGTGTGACTATATTCTTGAGGAAAACGAAAAGGATTTGCAGGCAGGCAGAGATGCAGGTATGAGCAAATCTTTACTTGACCGCCTTGCTCTTTCAAAGGAAAGGGTGGCTTCTATGGCTCAGGGTGCACGTCAGGTGGCATCTTTTCAGGACCCTGTGGGTGCTGTGCTTTCAGGCAGTGTTATGCCCAACGGTCTGCAGGTTACAAAGGTGAGAGTGCCCTTGGGTGTTATCGGTATTATTTATGAGGCTCGTCCCAATGTTACCGCTGATGCGGCGGCTCTTTGCCTTAAATCAGGCAACGTGGTGATTCTCAGAGGCGGTAAAGAGGCAATCAACTCCAATATGGCTGTGGCAAAGGTTATGCGTCAGGCTATTGAAAAAGCAGGTCTGCCTGCTGACTGTATTCAGCTTGTGGAGGATACCACACGCCAGAGCAGTATTGAACTTATGGGACTTACCGACTACCTTGATGTGCTTATTCCCAGAGGCGGTGCGGGTCTTATCAAGGCTAC
>JAZQHL010000131.1:0-2859 GCA_045540595.1 Ruminococcus sp. | reverse complement strand
GTAGAGCCTGCATCAACAATAGCCTTTGCAGCGTTGCACAGTGTACCTGCTGTGTCGATCATATCGTCAAGAAGGATTGCCTTCTTACCTGCAACATCACCGATGATGTTCATAACCTCAGACACGTTTGCCTTGGGTCTTCTCTTGTCGATGATAGCAATGGGGCAACCAAGTTTAGCAGCAAAGTTTCTTGCTCTTGTAACAGAGCCAAGGTCGGGAGAAACAACTACATAATCGTCGGTATTCTTGCCAATCTTTTTCTTCATGTGATTAGCAAGCATGGGAGCACCTACCAGGTGGTCAACAGGGATATTGAAGAAGCCCTGGATCTGGTTTGCGTGCAGGTCCATTGTAAGAACTCTGTCTGCGCCTGCTGCTGTGATAAGGTCTGCGCAAAGCTTAGCTGAGATCGGATCTCTTGCCTTTGCCTTACGGTCCTGACGAGCATAGCCGAAGTAAGGAATAACGGCTGTGATACGTGCAGCAGAAGCTCTCTTCATAGCGTCAATCATAATGAGCATTTCCATCAGATTGTCGTTTACAGGTGTGCAGGTGGACTGAACGATAAAGCACTCACTGCCTCGTACAGACTCATGCAGAGAAACTGCAATCTCACCGTCTGAGAATTTGTTGCAGCTGGACTTACCCAGAGGCAGACCCAGGCAACCTGCAATACCCTGTGCTACTGTGGGGTTTGAGTTACCCGCGAAGATTTTGATGTCTTTTCCGTGAAAATTCATTTTATGTTCCCCTTTTCTTGGATTAGTTAATCGGATTTTGAAGATATGTAAAATTAATTAACTTACAGTTTTGCTGAATCATTCAGCAGGCTTATAGCCCTTTGCAATTGCAATCTCGTTAAGCTCCTGAAGCTGACCCGGGTCGTTTGCACCCAGTGCCACGTCGGCAGTCTTTGCCACATAAGCTCCTGCCTTATCACCCTTTGCTATAATAAGTTTCAGCGCATCGGGCAGATAATATTCCTTTGCGTTGTTATCTGCTGTGATTGAATCAAGAACAGAAAGCAGGGCGTTTGTATCAAACCAGTATGCACCTGAGTTGATTTCCTTTATCTTTCTGATTTCATCATCTGCGTCCTTGTGCTCAACGATTGCCTTCAGTGAACCGTCATCATTTCTGACGATTCTGCCGTAGCCTGTGGAATCAGCCACGGTTGCACTGATTACTGTAGCATTTGAAGCTGTTTCGGTATGCTGTAAAAGAGAATCACGGATAGTTTCTGCGTCCACAAAGGGAGCATCACCGCCAAGGATAACCACAGAGCCGCCTCTTTCCTCAAGGAAGCCTCTTGCCATCATAACCGCATGGCCTGTGCCCAGTCTCTCTGCCTGCAGAACAGTCTCAACCTCAAAGGGAAGAGTCTCAACATACTCGTCAATATACTCTGCACGGTAACCCTTGACAATACATATATCATCAATGCCTGCTTCCTTCACAGCGTCGATAACCCATCTGAGCATAGGCTTGCCTAAAACCTCACACAGGGTCTTGGGCTTTTCGCTGCCCATACGCTTGCCTTCTCCGCCTGCAAGAATAACCGCACATTTTTTCATGGTATACGACCTTTCCTGACTGATTTCTGTACTGCACAGTAACAGTTATATTTATTATCTCATAAATCGATAATTTTTCAAGTGATTCGGGCAAAATATCTCATCTTTGTAACTACTTAACAAATTGTCAAAATGAAACGGCGAATATTGGTAACATTTTATTACAAAATAAATTTGAAAAAATATGGCATTTTTAATAAAGATTTGTTATAATACCTATTAGGCATGAGTCTGCAGTGCAGGCTCAGGGCATCAAAAGCAAAGCGGAGCACTCCGCTTTCGCATATTACACACATTTTTAGGAGGTTTTTAATCATGAGCCACAAGTTTGTTTACCTCTTCAAAGAGGGTAACGCAGACATGCGTGAGCTTCTCGGCGGTAAGGGCGCTAACCTTGCAGAAATGACTTCTCTCGGTCTGCCCGTTCCCCAGGGTTTTACAGTAACCACAGAGGCTTGCACACAGTATTATGAGGACGGTCGCAAGATCAACGATGACATCCAGGCACAGATTATGGAGTACATCGAGAAGATGGAAGAGATCACCGGCAAGAAGTTCGGCGATCTGGAGAATCCTCTCCTTGTTTCCGTTCGTTCAGGTGCAAGAGCATCTATGCCCGGTATGATGGATACAATCCTCAACCTCGGTCTTAACGAGGATGTTGTTAACGTTATGGCAGAAAAATCCAACAACCCCCGTTGGGCTTGGGACTGCTACAGAAGATTCATCCAGATGTACTCCGACGTTGTTATGGAAGTTGGTAAGAAGTACTTCGAGGAGCTCATCGACAAGATGAAGGAAGAGAAGGGTGTTACTCAGGACGTAGACCTTACAGCTGAGGACCTCAAGACTCTCGCAAGCCAGTTCAAGGCTGAGTATCAGGCTAAGATCGGCAAGGAATTCCCCACAGACCCCAAGGAGCAGCTCATGGGTGCTGTTGAGGCAGTATTCCGTTCATGGGACAACCCCCGTGCAAACGTTTATCGTCGTGATAACGATATTCCTTACAGCTGGGGTACAGCAGTTAACGTTCAGATGATGGCATTCGGTAACATGGGTGACGATTGCGGTACAGGTGTTGCTTTCACACGTGACCCTGCTACAGGTGAGAAGGGCCTCATGGGTGAGTTCCTTGTAAACGCACAGGGCGAAGACGTTGTTGCCGGCGTTCGTACTCCCATGCCCATCGCTCAGATGGCAGACAAGTTCCCCGCTGCTTTCAAGAAGTTTACAGAAGTATGTGCAATCCTCGAGGATCACTACAGAGATATGCAGGACATGGAGT
>JAZQHL010000130.1:0-9504 GCA_045540595.1 Ruminococcus sp. | reverse complement strand
TCACAGAACGACATGGCTACGATCCGACTTATCACGCCTCGTTGGCCTTCGCATCTCCTTCGAGTTTACTTCATACTCCGCAAATTTGCTCCAAGCAGACGCTGCCTGCTTTCTGCAAATTCGTCGCTCGTATTCGTAAATCGAAGGGCTACGTCCCTCGGCGCACACCCCTAAAAACAAAAAAGGTCTTCCCTAAAGGAAGACTTATAAAGAACTTTTGCGGTAAATTGTCGAGACTTACAGACCAAGGAAATGGTGCCGGTGACCGGACTTGAACCGGTACGGTATTGCTACCGAGGGATTTTAAGTCCCTTGTGTCTGCCATTCCACCACACCGGCAGATAAATAAAAAAATGGTGACCCGGACGAGAATCGAACTCGTGTTACCGCCGTGAAAGGGCGGTGTCTTAACCTCTTGACCACCGGGCCACATGGTAGCGGAAATAGGACTTGAACCTACGACACTTCGGGTATGAACCGAATGCTCTAGCCAACTGAGCTATTCCGCCATATGTGCTACCACCAAAGTAGCAAAGATAATTATATTCAAAACAGAGCAATTTGTCAAGAGTTTTTTTGCTTTTTCTGCAAAAAGATTTCTCAGAGCCTTTTGTTTATCCGATTATTTCTTATTTATGCTTCCACTTTACCTTTCTTTTATTCTCAATTTGTAGGTACTCACATTATTGCTTTTTGATGTATATTGTGATATATTATATTCTGTATTAATATTGACTTAATTAATATCAGTATTTCAGAAGAGAGGATGATTTTCTTGTCCGCTAAAAAAACACAGAATAACAAAAATAACACAAACAAGGTAAGCTTCAAAGAAAAGTTTGGTATCACAAACAATAAGATTCTTACATCTGTTCTTGCGGGCTTCACCGTACCCTTTGTGCTTCTCATCTGTGCAACCTTCAGCGTTTACTTTTCAAATGCTGCTGAGTTCACCTTTGTGCTGGGAGATTTTGCCCCTGCATTTATACTCATCTCACTGGGTGTATTTGCACTTATAACTGCCTCACTCCTTCTTACAAAAGGCACTGCACGCCACGCTATCTTTACGTTGTGTGCCTTTCTTGTGACCGCAGCCTTCATTCAGAGTCTGGTTACAAATCTGACTTTTGAGGGTATGCCCGGTGACGGCAACGTTGCCTACGCCACCACAGGAAAAATGATTATCAATTTTACCTTCTGGGTAATTCTTTGCTCTGTTTTCCTCTGGTTTGGACTTCTCAGCAGAAAAGCAGAGACAGGCAGAAACATTATGAGCTTCCTTCTGGTGCTTGTGCTGGTTATGCAGACAGTAAGCCTTGTTCCTTCTGCAATCTCCTATGCAGACTCCCTGGCAAATAATGACGCCACACAGGTTGAAGACGAAGATATATATCTGACAACAGACGGTATGTTTGAGCTTTCTTCCAAAGAAAACATTATTGTTATTGTACTTGACCGTTTTGATAATTACTACTTCCAGGCATTCCTTTCTTCAGGCTCACAGTACATTGATTCTCTGGACGGATTCACATATTACCAGGATAATATTTCTAAATACCCCCGTACATATCCCGCAGTAACCTCTATGCTTACAGGTGTGGAGAATGATTACACGGGCACCCGTGTTCAGTATTTTGAAAAAGCTTACACAAGATCCACCTTCCTGCCTGACCTGAAATCAAACGGTTACGAAATCAACCTTTACATTCCCTCTTACTATTCATACGATAACGCATCTGTTTTCGGTGATCTGGTTGCCAACACCTCCGCCGCTGAAGGCTACACCATTTCTTCAAAGGGTGAGCTTATCGGCAAGATGTTTGAACTTTCCTCTTACTTCTGGGCACCTGAGATTTTCAAATCAAACACCATCGGTTCTTCCTCTTTCGGTGAAATCGTAACCCTTGACGGTGACGCTCCTAAGTATGAGATGACCGAATCCAGTGACCCTGAAATCTACAAAAACTTCACAGAAACAGGACTTACCACTCAGAACAAGAAAAACAACTTTACTTTCCTGCATCTCAGAGGTTGCCACTCTCCCTTTGCTATGGATGAAAACTGTAATCTTGTTGAACAAGGTTCAGTTTCTTCCCTCCAGCAGACTACAGGCTGTTTCAAATTCATCAGTGAGTATATTGCTCAGATGAAGGAACTGGGAATCTACAAGGATTCTACAATCATCATCACGGGCGACCACGCAGCCCTTGACTCTGACTCCGTAGAGTACGGCAACGAAAATCTGACAGGTCTTCTTATAAAGAAAAGCGGCGACGAAGGCACAGAACTCAGAATCAGCTCTGCTCAGGTTTCTCAGGATAACTTCCTTGCAAGCATCGTCAAATCTGCAGGCATCAAGACTTCTACCAATTACGGCAAAGCTTACGACGAAGTTCCTGAGGGCGAAAACGTAACCCGCACACATTATTTCCAGATTTACACGGGCACAGACCGCAAGGACGAAAACCTGACCTACACCATCACAGGAAAGGGCTCCGACTTTGCAAACTGGGATATAACCGAACGTGAACACATTGGATATATGTACAAGTAATAATTAAACCACCACAACCGCCTGCACAGGCTTTTCAAAAACATTCACAAAGGACTGATTCTTATGGTTAACAAAAAAGCGGGAGTAAAAAGCAATTCACGCAACTTTCTTAGTATAACTCCAAAAAAAGTTGCAATATCGCTTTTTACCGGTTTCTGTATTCCTTTTTCACTGTTGATTTGTGCTGCATTCAGCATATATTTCAGCAACTTTGCAGAACTCAATTTTACTCCTGCAGACTTTCTGCCTACCTATCTGCTGATTTTTCTGGTTCTGTTCATTATTATTTCATTGGCACTTCTGCTTACAGATAAGTGGCTTCATAAAGTTATTTTTTCTCTCTGCACAGGTGGAATGATTTGTGCCTTCCTGCAAACAATGGTAACAACTTTCACCTTTAAAGGTCTTCCTGGTGACGGCACTGTTCTTCCTCCCGGTAAGACTCAGATTGTAATCAACCTTGCCGTGTGGTTTGCTATTATGGCGGCGGTTCTGTTTTTCGGTGCAATCTACCGCAAATCCGACTCTCTGAAAAATATTATGGTGTATATTCTCATACTCATCACAATAATGCAGACTGTCACAGTTATTCCCGGTGCTATCACTTATCTCTCTGAAAAAGATGATAAAAAAGATATTTATTATTTGTCAACCGAGAACCTCTTTGAACTTTCTTCAGAAGATAATGTCATTGTATTTTTAGTCGACCACTTCGATAGGGACTATTTTCTTGAATTTGCTGAATCCTATCCTGACACCTTATCAAAACTGGACGGATTTACATATTATGACGACAACATCTCAACATACCCCCGAACCTATCCCGGCATTCCCTCTATGATAAGCGGAATTAACACAGATTTTTCACAAAGCCGCTCTGAATATTTCGAAACAGCTTATGATAATTCCGTGTTTTTGAAAGATCTAAAAACAAACGACTATAAAATTAATCTGTACACCTCTACATTTTACAGCCACGATAACGCTGATGTTTTTCTTGGTATAGCTGACAACACAGAAAAATCCCAAGGAAAGCAAATCACAAGCAAATCAAGTTTCAGAAATAAAATGTTGCTGTTTACTTCATACTTCTGGCTTCCAGATTTTATGAAATCCACAACCATATCTGCAAGTTCTTTTAACGAGGTTATCGTTCCTTTAGGAGAATCCCCCCAGTTTAAGACCACCAATACTCAGATTTACAACAGCCTTCTCAGCGAAAAACTTAAACTTCAGGACGAGAAGAATACTTTTACTTTCCTGCATCTCTATGGCACGCATCCTCCTTTTTCTACAAACGAAAACTGTGAGGAAGTCCCTGCGAACAGCGTTACTGCAGCACAGCAGACACAGGGCGTTTTCCTTTTTATCACCGAGTATATCCAGCAGATGAAAGAACTGGGAATATATGAAGATTCAACAATTATCATCACAGGAGACCACGGTGGTATCGATGATCAGTTTACAGAACAT
Organism: Ruminococcus sp.; assembly: GCA_045540595.1. Taxonomy (GTDB): domain Bacteria; phylum Bacillota; class Clostridia; order Oscillospirales; family Acutalibacteraceae; genus Ruminococcoides. Next base: position 5,477 of record JAZQHL010000130.1, on the reverse strand, counting down.
AGCAACGAATTCCTGACTACACTGCTTGTAAAGGAAAGCGGAAACTACGGAACTCCCCTTAAAACAAGTTCTGCTCAGGTTTCTCAGGATAACTTCCATGCAACAATTGTAAAGTCTGCTGACTTGCAAACCAACCACAACTATGGAAAAGCATACTCAGAGATTCCCGAAGGGGAGACTTTTGTTCGTACGCACTATTTCCAGATGCGTCTCGGAATTGAAAGAGCATACGAAAATATAACCTACACAATCACAGGTGACGGCTCGGATTTCGCAAACTGGGAAATCACCGACCGTGAAAACATTGGTCATATGTATAAATAAAACACACCATTCAACGCAAAGAGTTCGCTGACTAACCGGCAGATTCTTTGCGTTAATCACTACGCAAACCTGGAAAGGTTGATTTCTTTGTCAGATAAACTTAAAACACTATTTTCCAAATTATTCAACGTTAATAAATACAAATTCTTCTCTTCTCTGATTCTTGCATTTACGGCTCCTTTTGTTCTTATTATTGGTGCGAGCCTCAGCGTGTATTTTTCAAATTACAAGGAACTGCACTTTCATCTGAGCAGTTTCCTTCCTGCCTTTCTTATTTCAGCTCTTGTCATTTCTCTGATTCTGCTGATACTCCTTGTATATACAAGGAATACTTTGAGAAGTATTATCTACACTCTCTGCTCTTATGTGGTAATCGCAGGCTATATTCAGTCTGTGGTTACAACCATTACTTTCAAAGGCTTGCCCGGCGATGGGGTGGCAACTGCTCCTGAAAGCTCAGCCATAATTATCAATCTGCTTATCTGGCTCTTTGTAGGATTGTTTGCCCTTTATTTCGGAGTTTTGTGGTTCAGACAGATGGAAGCGCAGAGAATTATGTCGTTTGCTCTGCTTGTTATTTTGACTATGCAGACTGTAAGCCTCATTCCTTTAACATTTTCTTATATCAGATATACTTTCTCTGAAGACAACAACCGCTCTTACCTCTCAGAAGAAAACCTCACAGAGATTTCCTCTGATGAAAACATCGTTCTTTTTGTGATTGATCGTTTTGATCGGGAATATTTTCTCGACCTTGCAAAGAAAAGCCCCGAGTCACTTGATGCTTTCAAGGACTTCACATACTACGATGATAACGTTTCAACCTATCCCCGTACTTACCCTGCGATTACCTCTATGATTACAGGAGTGAATACCGACTTCTCACTTTCCCGTGAAGAGTACTTTGAGTCAGCATACACCACTTCACCATTCATAAAAGATCTGATTGATAATGATTACAACATCAATCTGTACACTTCATTTTATTACTCCTATGATAACGCTGATGTTCTCAGTGGCATTGCTTCCAATGTGGAGGAAAACGGCAGATACGAGGTAATCGATTCACATACATACTTAAAAAGCATGGCTGAACTGTCCACATATTTCTGGGCACCTGAGATACTCAAATCCCAGTCAATCAGTTCAGGCTCCTTCAGTTCAGTTGTTTCTCTTACCGGTGAACATAAAGGCTATTCGCTTTCATACTCAAGCGACCCGGGTATTTACAGTCAGCTTACTGAGCAGGGCCTCTCTACAGACTCTATCGGAAACAAGAAAAACTTCACCTTCCTTCATCTGAGGGGCTGTCATTATCCATTCACTATGGACGAAAACTGCAACGAGGTTGATCACGGCACTGTTTCTCTTCTGCAGCAGACAAAAGGCTGTTTCAAAATGATCAGTGAATACATGGAGCAGATGAAAAAACTTGGCGTCTACGACAATGCTACCATTATCATCACAGGTGATCACTCTACTCTTATGTCTGACCACTTAGAGTATATGGATGAGAATCTGACTGCTCTGCTTGTTAAGCAGAAAAACCAGAAAGGCACAGAACTTACAACTTCTCATGCTCCTGTGTCTCAGGATAATCTCCACGCAGAAATTGTAAAGTCTGCAGGAATAAAAACTACTCACGATTACGGCACAGCATACTCTGATGTTCCCGAAGATGCAAACATCACCCGAGTGCATTATTTTCAGATGAACACAGCATCTTCCAACAAGAGTATCAATGTTACCTATGAAATCACAGGACCGGGAACAGACTTTGAAAACTGGAAGATTACAAAACGCGAAACCATAGGAAGCATTTACGAATAAAAAACAATTTAAACATAAAAAGCAACCCCCGATTGGAATTCCAATCGGGGGTTTTTCAGCGGGTAAACCGCTAAGATTTTATTTTTTGAAGTCAATCGCTTTGCAATTACTGCTCTGCTCTCTTCTTCAGTTCCTCGTAACGAGCCTGTGCATTTGCCTGTGCGCTCTCGAAGAGCTCTGCTGCTCTCTCGGGGAAGGAGCGTGTCAGTGAGCTGTAACGAGCCTCAGAAAGGATGAACTCCTTATAATCTGCAACAGGAGCCTTGCTGTCGAGAATGAAGGGATTCTTGCCCTCTGCCTTGAGTCTGGGATCGAAACGGAAGTTGTTCCAGTAACCGCACTCAACAGCACGAGCCATTTCCTTCTGACAGTTCTGCATGCCGCCCTTGATAGAGTGCATCTCACAGGGAGCATAACCGATGATGAGAGAAGGACCGTTGTAGGACTCAGCCTCTTTGATTGCCTTAAGTGTCTGATTCATATCAGCACCCATAGCGATCTGAGCAACGTAGATGTAGCCGTAGCTCATTGCGATGTCAGCAAGAGACTTCTTCTTGATTGCCTTACCGGCTGCTGCGAACTGAGCAACCTGACCAATCTGGGAAGCCTTGGAAGCCTGACCGCCTGTGTTGGAGTAAACCTCTGTATCGAATACGAAGATGTTTACGTTCTCACCTGTTGCAAGAACATGGTCAACACCGCCGAAGCCGATATCGTATGCCCAACCGTCACCACCGAAGATCCATACGGACTTCTTGGAGAGGAACTCTGCATTGTCAAGGATATCCTTGATGTCTGTGCAATCGCACTCACCCAGCTTCTGAAGCTCTGCAACAAGAGCCTTTGTAGCTGCTGTGTTCTTGTCGCCGTCCTCAAGAGTTGCAAGGTATTCCTCAGCTGCTGCCTTGAGTTCTGCAGAAGCCTTGTCGCAAGCTGCAACAATTCTTACTTTCTCAATGAGTCTGTCGCGGATAGCCTTCTGGCCAAGATACATACCGAGACCGTGCTCAGCATTATCCTCGAAGAGGGAGTTTGCCCATGCAGGACCGTGGCCCTCTTTGTTAACTGTGTAGGGAGATGTTGCTGCGGGACCGCCCCAGATAGAGGAACAACCTGTAGCATTGGAGATGTACATTCTGTCACCGAACAGCTGTGTAACCAGACGAGCATAAGCTGTCTCTGCACAACCTGCGCAGGAGCCGGAGAACTCGAGGAGAGGCTGCTTGTACTGAGAGCCGATGAGGTTCAGGTTTGCTGTAGTCTCGGGCTTCTCTGTAACATTTGCAACACAGTAATCGAATACTGCCTGCTCTGCTTCCTGAGACTCTCTGGATACCATGGTGAGGGAGTTTGTGGGACATACGCCAACGCAAACGCCGCAACCCATACAGTCAAGGGGAGATACAGCCAGTGTATATTTGTAGTTTGTCTTAACAACGGGCTTGGGAGCAACCTTCATGTTCTCAGGAGCTGCTGCAACCTCTTCGTCAGAAAGAGCGAAGGGACGGATTGTAGCGTGAGGACATACGAAGGAACACTTGTTACACTTTGCACAAGTCTCTGCATTCCACTCGGGAACCATAACTGCAACGCCGCGCTTCTCATAAGCAGAAGCACCCTGCTCGAATGTACCGTCGATGTGATCCATAAATGCGGAAACGGGGAGAGAGTCACCGTCCATCTTGGAAACAGGTACCATGATGCCGTCTACCATCTTTGTGAGCTTCTCACGGCCAACGGAAGCAGTAGCAACAGTTGTATCCTCAGCATTTGCCCAATCTGCGGGTACGTCAATCTTAACATAAGCGGAAGCACCCATGTCGATTGCCTTCTCGTTCATCTCAACGATTTCTTTACCCTTCTTCATGAACTTCTGAGCCTTTTCCTTCATGTAACCGATTGCTTCCTCAGGAGGAAGAACCTTAGCAAGTGAGAAGAAAGCAGACTGAAGAACTGTATTTGTACGCTTGCCCAGACCGATCTGTGCTGCGATGTCAATAGCGTTAACTGTGTAAAGCTGAATGTTGTTCTCAGCGATATATCTCTTGGAAGCTGCATCAAGTTTCTCAGAGAGTTCCTCTGCAGACCACTGGCAGTTGATGAGGTATACGCCGCCGGGCTTAACGTCCTGAACCATCTTGAAGCCCTTCTCTACGTAAGAGGGGTTGTGGCAGGCAACGAAGTCAGCCTTGTTGATGTAGTAGGGTGACTTGATGGGCTTGTCACCGAAACGCAGGTGGGAAATTGTGATACCGCCTGTCTTCTTGGAGTCATACTGGAAGTAAGCCTGAACGTACTTGTCTGTATGGTCACCGATAATCTTGATAGAGTCTTTGTTAGCACCAACAGTACCGTCACCGCCGAGACCCCAGAACTTACACTCGATTGTGCCTTCTGCTGCAGTGTTGGGAGCGGGCTTCTCTTCAAGAGAAAGACCTGTAACGTCATCGTTGATACCAAGTGTGAAGTTGTGTCTGGGAGCGTCCTTTGCAAGCTCGTCATATACTGCGAAGATGCTTGAAGGAGGTGTATCCTTGGAACCGAGGCCGTATCTGCCGCCGATTACCTTTGCGCTTGTGCCGTTTGCTGCCAAAGCTGCAACAACGTCAAGATACAGAGGCTCACCAAGAGCACCGGGCTCCTTGGTTCTGTCAAGAACTGCGATCTTCTTAGCAGTTGCAGGAATAGCTGCAACCAGTCTCTCAGCGCTGAAGGGTCTGTAAAGACGAACCTTAACAAGACCAACCTTCTCGCCCTGAGCGTTCATATAGTCGATAACTTCCTCTGCTACGTCGCAGATAGAACCCATAGCGATGATAACACGCTCTGCATCCTCTGCACCGTAGTAGTTGAAGAGCTGGTAATCTGTACCGAGCTTTTCGTTTACCTTCTGCATGTACTCCTCAACGATACCGGGAACTGCATCGTAGTACTTGTTACATGCCTCTCTGTGCTGGAAGAAGATATCGCCGTTTTCGTGGGAACCACGCATTACGGGACGCTCAGGGTTGAGAGCACGCTTACGGAACTTCTCAACAGCCTCCATATCGCACATTTCCTTAAGGTCATCAAAATCCCAAACCTCGATTTTCTGAATCTCGTAAGAGGTTCTGAAGCCGTCGAAGAAGTTGATGAAGGGAACGGAGCTCTTGATAGTAGCAAGGTGAGCTACTGCACCAAGGTCCATAACTTCCTGAGTGTTAGTCTCAGCAAGCATTGCGAAACCTGTCTGACGGCAAGCATACACGTCAGAGTGGTCGCCGAAGATGTTAAGTGCATGGGAAGCAAGTGTTCTGGCGGAAACATGGAATACAGAAGGCAGG
>JAZQHL010000129.1:0-6243 GCA_045540595.1 Ruminococcus sp. | reverse complement strand
CATCAAGGCTATCATCGCTTCTCTCCACGAATTCAACCCCATGATGGGTCACAGAGGATGCCGTCTTGCAGTAACATATCCTGAAATCGCTGCAATGCAGACAAAGGCAGTTATCAGAGCTGCTATCAAGGTTCAGGCTGCTCACTCCGATTGGAAGGTTAAGCCTGAAATCATGATTCCTCTTACAGGCGAAGTTAAGGAAATGAAGTATGTTAAAGATGTAGTTGTTGCTACAGCTGACGCTGAAATCGCAGCAGCAGGCGTAGAGCTTAAGTACGAAGTTGGTACTATGATGGAGATTCCCAGAGCTTGCCTTACAGCTGACCAGATTGCTACAGAGGCTGAGTTCTTCTGCTTCGGTACCAACGACCTTACTCAGATGACATTCGGCTTCAGCCGTGATGACGCTGGTAAGTTCCTGGGTGCTTACTATGACACAAAGATTTACGAGAACGATCCCTTCGCAAAGCTCGACCAGACAGGTGTTGGAAGCCTCATGAAGATGGCTGTTGCTAACGGTAAGGCAACTCGTCCCGAGATTCACTGCGGTATCTGCGGTGAGCACGGCGGTGACCCTGTTTCCGTTGAGTTCTGCCACACAATCGGCCTCGACTATGTATCCTGCTCACCCTTCCGTGTTCCCATCGCTCGTCTTGCAGCAGCACAGGCAGCAATCAAGGAATCCAAGTAATCAGGATTACAAAATAAAGACTTATCCCCTCGGAGCAATCCGAGGGGATTTTAACAAATACATATTATAAGATAAGGAGACATACACAATGGATTTTCTCAAGAAGTTTTTTCCCTTCTCATTCAGACCCAAAGAGGTAACTAAGGACTTTGTCCTCACCATCGTACTCTACGCTGTAGCATCAGTTGTAGGCGGAGTTGTTCTGGGATTACTGGCAAGAATCCCCTACATCGGCTTTCTGTTCAGCATTGCAAGCTACCTTCTCGGCATTTACTGCACAGGCGGTATCGTACTTGCAATCCTCCACAAGGTCGGCGTAATCAAGTAATTTCAGTGTATTCAGCATCTAACCGAGGCCCACTCTGCTAATTAATAATGCAGTGTGGGCTTTTTCTCTTGCACACATTCTAAAATTTCTCTTAAAAACATCAAAATTGGTTTTTTAAAATACAATATTTAGCCATTCGTTTGATTTTCTCAAATTGTTGTGCTATACTTTTATCAATATAAATAACCCTAAATCTTAGTAATTTATTACCCAATCTGAAACTAATTATTATTTTTAAGAGGCAAATTATGAAAAAATATCAGATTTTCATCAGTTATCGACGAGACGGCGGTGATGCTCTGGCAGGAAGATTAGCCGACCGCTTCAGCGCTTCAGGCTACAAGGTGTTCTTTGATGTAGAATCTATGCGTTCAGGAACTTTCAACACTCAGATCTATGAAGCCATTGGACAATCCAATGACTTTTTGCTTGTTTTACCCCCAGGAGGACTCGACAGATGCTCAAATGAAGATGACTGGGTCAGAAAAGAGATTGCATTTGCTTTAGATCACAACAAAAACATTATTCCCATTATGATGCGTGGCTTCAATTTTCCTGCACAACTTCCACCTGATATTGATAACATCAGATATATGGAAGGCGTTTCCGCTTCTAACGAATACTTTGATGCTGTATTATCGAAAATAGAAAAACTTCTTGTAAGCAAAAAGGATTTATCTTCAAACAAAGAATCAGAAAATCCTAAGGTCAAAAATGAAAAAAAAATACAGTTTCCGTGTTGAAGGATGCCGTTTTCTGGTTTCTGCTCTCCTTTGCTGTTTTGTTGAATCTAGTAAATTTTCTGAATCATTATTACCACAAAATCTTTCAAGAAGCACCTGTATCCATTTTAAAACTTATTGATGTATCATATAAACACCACATACCAATACTTATATTTCTTATTCTGATGATCATTGCTCTGATATTCAAACAATCCACACTGGATTTTCGAAAAAGACATATATCAAATAATTTAGGAAATGAATTCTTTGAATCATTTCAATCTTTTCTAAATGCTCTGGTTAAGAAGAATGATATTGCCTTGAAACAGAAACTCACTGAATCAAAACCGGAGCTTTTCTCTGACTATTTTGATTTTGATGAAATCAGAGTTGGCTCTATAAACGGAAAACAACTGGATTACTTCTCAGTTGTTTATCCTCTTGACATCGATCCCTTCTGCAGTTTTTTTTACATCGGTAAAACCACTTCAAAAAGAAATGCAATCAAGATTCTATCAGACCAAGGATTTGATTATTGCGGAAAAGAAAAGAACACAATTCATTTTTCTAAAGGAAACAAACATCTCAGGTTTGTATATAAACCTCTAACTATAGGTATATTAGGAATTGAATTTTGTGACGAAAGCATAGAATCTGACATTGAAGAACGAGTTGACGAAAAATATTCCCTGATAAACAAAAATATATTAAATGAAATTAAAGTTTCTGCAAAAGAGTTTGCTTCTATGCCACCTAAGGAAAAGTTTTATTTATTTCTTGCATTTATTCTTGCAATCGTTATTTGCATAACGATCAGTTTCGTGCTCTTGAAATTAATACAGGGCATATAAAACCTATATCCTGTTACTTATCATATACTAAATAATTATATTGTACTATTCCCCTCGGAGCAATCCGAGGGGATTCTTGCATCTGTTGAAAACCGTCACTGTTACTGCTATAATAAAACCGAGGTGAGTTTATGAAAATATATACTGCTGATAATAAAGAAGCTGAAAGTGATGTTGAAATACTGCTTAACCATCAAGAATTAAAGAAGTTAATCAACCGCTTGACAAACTTTGAAAATGAAATTGAACAATTCCAAACCCAAAATAGCAATAAAGATAATATGGGCTTTACACACTTGCATTTAAAGGATTGCGGTTTATTCACAGAAAACAGCAATTCAGATATTGTATTATATGTAGACTTAAACGATAAATAATCTCCTTTTTGCGTATTGCAGGTAAGGATAATTGAGTCCTGTTTATTGGACAGCCTCTGTGGTATTCTATATACATACAAAGGAGGTGCTTTTATGGCTTATATACCTGAAACACACAAAAAATACAACCTGCTTCCCTACTGCACAGAGCATTCCGGTGAAGTGTTTGAGTATCCCTCTCCGCTCCTTGATAAAGTCAACTGCTACACATCTGACAATGAAAGTCTGATTCCCTACGGCTTTGACAGTTACGAGGAATATTATGCCCACGTGGAAAGAATAGCCCAAAGATTCTCAGGTGAGCCATATATACACGGTCTGTTTACAGAATTCCTGCATCAGGTAAAAGCCCTGAACATCAAAGAAAACTGGTCAGTACTCCGCTACCTCGGTCCCGACACTGACAGCCTTACAGGTCTTACTCACGGCAGATGCTATTACTGGCCTGCAGAAAAAGACAACCCTCATTACCGAGGTGTGATTGATGACGAGGAATTCACAGCCTACCTCTACCCCACAAACAAAGAATACTGGGAGATACTTGAAGACCCTACAGGTATGGCACACAGGACTATCTGCGGAAAAGAATGATACCTGAGCATAGAAACCCACAACTGCATCATAGAGCAGTTGCAAAACGCAACCATATTATAATTGACAACAAAGAAACCGCCTGAAGCAAAACAGGCGGTTTTTGTATTCTTATCTGAATATCACTCTGTAATCTCCACGTCGGGAGTTGTCTCGAAGATTTTCTCCATAACAGCATGGTCAGGAGAAAGGAAAAGTGCCACCACTGTGCCGTGGGTGATTACCTTGCACTCCTGTGCGATTGCGTAGTTTTCGGGGTCGTAGCTCTGGGACTGGACCTTGACTTCGTTGAGTCTTGCCTCAAGCTTTTCTTCAATATGAGTCACAGCGGTTTTGTCGGTTGCTCTGACCATAATTACCTCGTCAGGGAAAACTCCGTCCATGGTGACAAAGCACTGAGAATCTGCTACCCAAGCCTCCTCAATACCGTAAAGGTCAAGGAGTCTGGAGGTTGCAATATCCATTGTTCCCTCCATCTTCAGGTCGTTGATAATCTGCTCTTTTACTGCTGCAATGTCTGTTGCTTTGTTATCATCGCCACTCTGTGTGCAGGCAGCAAGTGCAAAAATCATCATAAGTGCAAGCACTGCACTGATAAGTCTTTTCATATTAATTTCCTCCCCTATTTACTCAGGGTGTGTGAGTAGAAAGGTACTCAATCCACTCCTCACAGCCTGCTTCGGTGAAATGCACACCCAGACCGTCAGGGTCACTGCAGAAATCACGGTTAAGGTTTGCACCCTGTGCATCATACATAACAGATGCAACGTCAACAAATGCCCAACCATTCTCAGAACACATCTGGCTGAGACGGCTGTTGTAAATCTTGATATTTTCGTTGTTGAGGCTCTGACCGAGAATTGTGCTTGTGGAGGTCATGGGAGTCATAGACTGAACAACCACCTTAATCTGGGGTGACTTCGCAGTTATTTTGCCCAGAAGTGTCTTATAATTCTCAATGGTATCATCAATGCCGTAAAGACCGATATCGTTCATACCCAGCATAATGTAAAGTGTGCTTGCACCTGAGTTTGCAATACAGTCCTCAACAAGCATTTTAGTGCCCTGGAATGAAGGGTGAACAGACTCATCTGAAACCTCCCACAGTGCGTTTGCACAGCCAAGTGAACCTGCTGTGAAGAACTGAGCATTGCCAAGTTTGCCTGTGGAGGCAGCGTAATAGCTGAGTTTAAGGCTTACAGAGTCACCGACAAAAGCCACGTTATCAAAGTAACTTGCGCCAACCTTTGCACTCTCTGCAACTGCGCCTGCAGTGTTCACACTGCCTGACTGTGCAGGAGGATTGTATGAAGAGTCGCCATCAGAAGGTGTATCCTCTGAGTTACCGTCCTGATTCTCTGTCTGAGTCTCAGCCTGAGCAGTTGTTGTATTCTCCTTTTCAGTTGTGGTTTCACCTGCAGAAGCAGAAGTTGTAGTTTCTGCACCTGTAGTAGTATCGGAGTCCCCTGAGCCTTTGCAAGCTGCACAGGTGAACACAAGGCATACGCACATAAGAACAAGCATAATTCTGAATAACGCTTTTTTCATAGTATCTTCTCCTTATTATCTCAAATCAATCTTTTTATCTGAAGCACTATTATCATACAACAAAGATTTGCTTTTTTCAACTGTAAAAAGCAAAAGTTTTAGTCATAAAAGAACATATCAAAATCACGGGTACTTTTATAAATTATTAAAACGTAATTACCTTGTCCTGATCAACACAGGAATCATGATCATTGAAAAGAATTGTTCTTCCTCTGAACTCAGGGTGACGATCAACAAAACGCTCCATCATAGCATAAATATCATCATTTTTAAAACCTTTGTAACCCAGTTCATTAGTATCTCCGTAACGGCAATTATTGATTTTGAATACCACATCAGGGTAATCAGCAATCTTTTCTGCAAGCAAATCAAGGGACTCATCAGTAAAACGACCATCACATGCAACGTATGTAAGTATTACCTTTACATTCTTATTCTCAGCCCCATAACGAATAGACTCAAATACATTGTCCCAACAGAGTTTATGATTAGTGATGCGGGCAGTCTGAGCAGCCTCCTCAGGAGTAAGACCTTTAAGAGAAATTCCAAGAATATCAACGAGCCCTTCGTCAATAAGAGGTTTAATTTTGTCGGGACGGGATCCGTTGGTGTCAAGATAAACCATTGCTCCGTAGAGTTTCACAATACGCATAAGTTCAGGCAAGAAAGGATTAAGGGTTGGCTCTCCCCCGGTAAACTTAAAATTCTTGCTATATTTCAGAAGTTCCCATACCTTCTGCTCAAAGGTCTCGGGTGTAAATTCAGGGTATTTGTCTACAATCCATTTATCAAAGTAGCAAAACCCGCAACGGTAGTTACATTTGCCGTAAGCAATAGAATGAACGGGTTTGTTGTTTCTGAATTCAGAAAGAACAGGAGCAAAATATGCAGGTCTGATAAGCATTCTGAATTTATTATCCGCCATGAAAACCACCATCCTTAAGAAACAGATGAGTGTTTATCAGCACATCTGTAAATATCACATTGAATATATATCTGTATAAAAAAAGGCACAGGCGACCTTTGCCGCCTGTGATAGCCTTTTTCAATAAACAAAGTCGGGAATTATTCCTCGTCACCGCCGATTACATCATATGTAGGCTCTTCTTCCTCAAGAACAGAAGAAGCAACG
>JAZQHL010000128.1:0-5168 GCA_045540595.1 Ruminococcus sp. | reverse complement strand
TCTCCCCAGATGAACTTTGCTGATGCTACACTCATCAAGATGGGTGACGGCGTTGGCCTCAAGTTCGGTAAGTACGAGATGAAGCTGCCCGCTTCCAAGAATGCAGAAGGCAAGCTCACTCCCTACATCGGCAAGGAAGTTCGTTTCGGTATCCGTCCTGAGCACGTACACGACGAGCCCGAGTTCGTTGCAAATGCAACTGATGGTGTTCTCTCCGCTAAGGTTGAGGTTACTGAGCTTATGGGTGCTGAAATTTACCTCTATGTAGATATCGACGGCACACCTATCACAGCTCGTGTTGCTCCCACATCTACAGCAAAACCCGGCGATACAATCAAGATTGCTATCGACCTCACACGCGTTCACATCTTCGACAAGGAGACAGAGCGTACAATCGTTAACTGATTGCTTAATATCTGAATTTATGGTAGCAGAAGGCTTATGTCTTCTGCTACTTTTTTATCCCTCCTTGTGCAAAGGATGGGAGCTATGCAAAGCACATACGGGAGGAGCCATATTCGTAGGGGGCGGCGCTTCGACGCCCCGAATAGCTTTACGGGCGACTGATAGTCGTACCTACGCGGTGTTACGAAAGCCATCATTTCGCGTAGGGATGGGCATTGCCCATCCGAAAAGCTTTGCCTTCATTGAACTGTTTGTTTTGATTTATCATCGTAGGGGGCGGCGCCTTCGACGCCCCGAATTTTGCACAGATTCACCTTTTTGTACTGTTCTGATTCTGCGTTTCTCACCAGCTTTAATCAGGATAAAAAAACGGAAAACCCTGCTTTAATTCTGTGTGACAAAAAAGAGTTTGGGAAACTTTTCAGCATTTTTTATAAAAAAAGAAGAAAATTTTTCAAAAAAGGTTGCAATTTTAAATTTTTTTGTGTAAAATGTATATGAAATTATATTATTTTTGGTATCATTCCCACAAACAGTTCGGGATTTTGACTACTAATCATTAATGTAGCGGAGGCAAGAATATGTCTAACAGATTGTTTCAGGGTATTATCCACCAGATGAAGGATGCTATTGACAGAGTTATCGGCGTTGTAGATGAAACTTCAGTTGTTATCGCCTGCTCTGAGCTTGGCCGTATCGGCGAGGTTAACGAGAATATCAATTCCGAAACCCTCAGTGCCACAGTTCCCTTTGTTATCAACGGCTGCACATACAAGTCTTTCGGTAATTCCTCAAGGGCTGAGTATGCAGTTTTTGTTTCAGGCTCTGACGAGCTTGCTCAGAAGTACGTTCAGCTTCTCAGCGTGTCACTTTCAAGCATCAAGCAGTATTATGACGAGAAGTATGACAGAAGCAACTTTATTAAGAACGTTATCCTTGACAATATTCTTCCCGGTGATATTTACATCAAGGCAAGAGAACTTCACTTCAACAACGATGTAACCAGAGTTTGTTTCCTCATCAAGATTACATCAAAGACTGATGTTTCTGCTTATGACATTATCCAGAATCTCTTCCCCGACAAGAACAAGGATTTTGTTATCAACATCAACGAGTCCGACATTGCTCTTGTAAAGGAGATTAAAGCAGGCATCGACAGCAAGGATCTGGAGAAGCTTGCAAGCTCTATTGTTGATACTCTCTCCAGCGAGTTCTACACTCACTGCTCTATCGGTATCGGTACTTCCGTTACAGGTATCAAGGATCTTGCTCATTCCTTCAAGGAAGCACAGGTTGCTCTTGAGGTCGGCAAGGTATTTGACACAGAGCGTTCCATCGTAAGCTATGACAATCTGGGTATTGCACGTCTTGTTTATCAGCTTCCCACAACTCTGTGCGATATGTTGCTCAGAGAAGTTTTCAAGCGCGGCTCCATTGATACACTGGACCAGGAGACTCTCTTTACAATCCAGAAGTTCTTTGAGAACAACCTGAACGTTTCCGAGACCTCCAGAAAACTCTTTGTTCACCGTAATACTCTTGTTTACCGTCTTGAGAAAATCAAGAAGCTCACAGGTCTTGACCTGAGAGAGTTTGAGGACGCTATCGTATTCAAGGTAGCACTTATGGTTAAAAAGTATCTGACAGCAAGCCCCACTAAATATTAATCGTTAAAACGACAAACTTCGCTTTGTACGCGGGTTCGGATATCAGAACTGCGTGCAAAGCGATTTTAGAATAACAGAGATTTTTCCATTATATGGGCAGGCTCCCTCTGTGAGGAAGATGTCACGAAGTGACAGAGGGAATAGGCTCCCTCTCTGAGGGAAGACTCCCTCACAGTGTGAGGGAGATGTCACGAAGTGACAGAGGGAGACAGGCTCAGTTAAGAGCTGTCAGCCGTAAGGCTGACTGAGGGAGTAGGCTCAGTTAAGAGCTGGATTTCGGCAAAGCCGAAAGACTGAGGGAGTAAACGCAAAGATGCTATTCGTCATGGGAGATGACTCCTACGGACTCCCTTCGTCTGTGCTTTGCACAGCCACCTCCCTCGAAGAGGGAGGCTTTTGGGTGTCACTTGACACACACTTCCAACAGATATAAAAGGCAGGATATGAAATGATAGAATTCAGAAATGTTTCCAAGGTTTACCACACGGGAACCCACGCCCTGAACAAGGCAAGCCTTACCATTGAAAAAGGCGAGTTTGGTTTTATTGTGGGCTCTTCGGGTGCAGGTAAAAGTACATTCCTCAAGCTTATTATGAGGGAAGAGGTGCCCACTTCGGGCTCAATCATTGTAAACGGTATGCAGCTTGAAAAACTCAAGCGCCGTCAGGTGCCTATGCTCAGACGTACCATGGGCATTGTTTTCCAGGATTTCCGTCTTATTGACAAGATGACGGTTTACGAAAACGTAGCCTTTGCAATGCGCGCCATCGGTGCACGTTCACGCGCCATCAAAAAGCGCGTACCCTATATACTTGAACTTGTAGGTCTTGAGAATAAGAGCGACCGCTATCCCTCAGAACTTTCAGGCGGTGAGCAGCAGAGGGTTGGTCTTGCCCGTGCTCTTGTGAATAATCCTCAGATGATTATTGCTGACGAGCCTACAGGTAACATCGACCCTGAGATGAGTTACGAGATTCTTGAACTTCTCTCAGAAATCAACAAGCGCGGTACCACTATCCTCATTGTTACTCACGAGCTTGACCTGGTACAGAGCTTCAACCGCAGAGTCATCACCATCGAAAAAGGTGTAGTGGTGTCAGATACAGCGGATAAGCAGGAATGAGGTGAGGTAAGGATATGAGATTCAGTGGATTAGGATATCTTATCAAGGAAGGAATCAAGAGCATCTGGACAAACCGTATGATGAGCCTTGCCTCTATCGGTGTGCTTATTTCCTGCCTTCTGCTTACCGGTGCGGCACAGCTTCTTTCTGTGAATGTTTCTTCTGCCATTGAGAGCATCGGCGGCACAAACGTGACCCGAGTTTTCCTTGAGCAGCAAATTACAGATCTGGAGGCAGTGCACATAGGTGACCAGCTTGCACGTATTCCCAATGTGGAAAAAGCAGTGTTCATCTCAAAGGACGAAGCCATCAAGGGCTATCAGGACACCTTCCGTGAGGATATTTTCAAGCAGTTTGAGGGTGAGGGAAATCCTCTGCCCAATGCTATCGATATTACTATGATTGACCTGGGATATTACGATGACACCATCTCTCAGGTGCTTTCTGTTGAGGGCGTTGATTCTGCCCGCGATACAAGAGAAATTGCCCAGAAGCTGACTGCTCTCAATGACCTTGTGAGCACAATGACCTTGTGGATTATGGCGGCACTGGTGCTGATTTCTGTGTTTATTATTTCAAACACAATCCGTATGACAATGTATTCCAGAAGATTTGAGATAAGCATTATGAAGTCCGTAGGTGCTACCAACACCTTTGTCCGTATTCCCTTTGTTGTAGAGGGTATGGCAATCGGTCTTATCTCAGGTGTGATTTCCTCAGGACTTCTGGCACTTCTCTATGACGTAGTTATGAATACAATGCAGAACATTGTATCCTTTAAGTTTATTCCTTATGCTCAGGTAGGCCTGTGGGCATCCCTTGCCTTTGTTGTTGCGGGTATGTTTATCGGTGCCTTGGGCAGTGTGGTATCTATCGGCAGATACCTGAAAAAAGAAGGTAACGAGCTTTTAGGTTGGTAAAAGCTTGCAAGGGTATGGAAGAAAGATATGAAAGGTATGAGTAAAAGAGGTGACGGTATGATAAAGAAACTTATATCACTGCTTCTGGCGGTTATTATGGTTTTTGGTGCTGTGGCTACCGCAGGGGCTGACACACTCAGCGACCTTAAGAGCGAACAGGACCGACTTGAGCAGGAGGCTAAGGAGTACGAGGCAATCATCAAGGAAAAGGAAGGTCAGATTGCCGAGCAGGAAGAATATGTGAACGCCATTGCAGAAAAGGTGGCAAATGTAAACAGCCAGATTGCTGTAAGCCGCGAGAAGATTGCAGTTTATGATGCAAGAATTGCGGAGCAGGAGGCAGAGAAAAACCGTCTTAATGCTCAGGCTGAGGATAATATGGAAATCCTCAGAAAAAGACTTCGTGCCATCTATATGGCAGGCGATACATCAGCCCTTGAGATTATTCTGGGTGCAAAGGATTTCACGGATTTTGTGGATAAAATGCAGCTTGTGGAGAGTATCTCTGAGTATGATGCAAAGCTTGTTGATGACATTGAGGCTCAGCTTGACAATGTAAACCAGGTTGTGACTTCACTGGAAAGTGACAAGGCAGAACTTGAGGCTGAAAAAGCAGCCCTTGAGGCAAACCAGAACGAACTCAATGAACTCCTTGCTGAGAACGAAGAGGCACTGGCAACACTTTACGGTCAGAAGCAAGAGGCTGAAGACCACATGGCAGAGTACGAAAATGCCATTGCCGAGATTGACGGTGAGATTGAGGCTTACTACGAAGCTTTGAAACAGCAGCAGAATCAGAATCAGGGAGGCTCTTCAGGCACCTCTTCACCCCCTGCTTATTCGGGCAAATATGTCTGGCCTGCACCCGGTCACTACACCCTGACTTCTCAGTTCTATGAGGAGCGCACAGGTTATTACCACGGCGGTATTGATATTGCAGGCCCGGGCTTTATGGGCACTACCATTGTGGCAGCTGCATCGGGTACTGTAATCAGTTCCTGCAACAGCTGTACTCACAACTGGGGCAAATGGGGCAGTTGCGGTTGCGGCGGC
>JAZQHL010000127.1:0-4668 GCA_045540595.1 Ruminococcus sp. | reverse complement strand
TTATAAATGAATACAATTAATAATATATATATATTTATTAACTAAATAAATGAAGTAAATATTCTTAGACGAAGTAAATATGCTCACAAAGATTATTTCAAAACCAGCCTTATTAGTTGATTCTATCGGAAATCAGGCGCCAACGATTAATCTCAACCCGAAAATATATAAACCCCTTCCCTTAATTACACAAAATATTCATTTTGTGTAATTTTCTATATAAGAATTTACACCCCTATTTTTTGTGTTATAATATAGAAAACAAATCCGAGTAACCCCACCATTGATATATTTCAAGGAGTGATTCAACTATGTTATCTAAAAATTATAAAGACGAAGCCCCTCCTATAATCAGAGAATATCTTATCTATCTGCAAACAATCAAAGGTAAATCCCCTAAGACTATTGAAGAATACTTTCTTGATCTCCGCACTTTTTTCAGGTTTCTGAAAATTCACAGAGATCTTGTTCCACTCGATACTCCGTTTGATGAAATTACCATTTCAGATGTAACACTTGATCTTATCCGCACAGTTACACTTGCTGACGCTTACGAGTTTATGGGTTATCTGATTGATGACAGGCAAAATAACAGTTCAACCCGTCTTCGTAAAACCTCTGCCCTACGCGGATTCTTCAATTATCTCTGTGTGAAAAAACATTACATAAGCGAAGATCCTCTTAAAGAGCTGGAAACTCCTAAGCAAAAGAAAAGTCTTCCTAAATACCTTACTCTTGAACAAAGCATGCAATTATTGGAAGCAGTTGATGGTCCACACAAAGAGCGTGATTATTGCATTATCACTCTTTTCCTCAATTGCGGACTACGTCTTTCTGAATTGGTTGGACTCAATGTAAGTGATATACGTCCTGACAGAACTGCGCGTGTTGTCGGTAAAGGTAACAAAGAGCGTATTATTTATCTTAACGACGCCTGTGTTTCCGCTATCGAAGCATATCTCAAAGTACGTCCTGTTGACGGTCTTAAAGACAGGAATGCTCTATTTATCAGCAATCAAAAGAAAAGACTCAGTGCAGTTTCTGTTCAAAAACTTGTATATAAATATCTTGAAAAAATTGGTCTGGACTCTCAAGGGTATTCCTGCCATAAATTAAGACATACAGCTGCTACACTTATGTATCAGCATGGTAACGTTGATATAAGAGTGTTGAAGGAAATTCTGGGTCATGAGAATTTAGGCACAACAGAAATCTATACACATCTTAATTCTGAACAAATGGAAAAAGCAGCAAACAGTAATCCCCTTGCTAAAGTCAAAACCAAAAAAGAAGATTGATTTTCGATTGCATTTATCTTCAATATATTAAAGAGCCGTTTTAACTGCAGTTAAAACGGCTCTGATTGTTTCTATTCAATTTTATCTTCTATTTAAAATCCGCTGAGTGTAAATGCGATGAGTTCCATTGCTGATTCGTCTGCACGATCCTGTGTCATAACCGTAAGGATATTACCGTCAGAAAGTAATGTACCGCCGCAGAACCAAGGATAGTCTGTTGAGAATAATTCGTCATCATCAGCACATCCTGCAAATACACCTGCTTCATCCCAGAAAACGATATTTCTCATGTTTCCATCAAGACCAATGTAGCCTTGTGGGATCTTTGCAATAAATGTAATACTGCCCAGACTTTCTCCATCTTCATCTGTAAGGATTTTCTGAAGTATACCGTCATTGTTATATATAAACACTTTGTGTCCGCTGTCATCTGCAGCATAGCCTGTAACATAGATATTGTCATTATCAATGAAAACAGCAGAAATTGTCTCTGCTTCAGAAAAATCAATTGCCTCGGCGGTAATACCATTGCCTGAGATAGTGAATTTCTCACACTCAGAGTCTGAGAACCAACTGATACCCCATTTACCTGAAGGATGCATTGTTACATAGTCTGTTCCTTCATAAGAAGCAGTCTGTACGCCGTTCTTAAGGCATACAAGGTCCTCTCCAAAGCCGGATATCCACACAGTGCCATCTTCAGTTGTGTTAATATGGCTGTATTCACCCTCAAGGTCAACATCTTTCTCATACTTTAATTTCTCACCATCAAATGCATACTGTTTAACAGCTTTATCACCTACTATATAAGCGGTGTTTCCTGTTACTGCTACTGCGTGGTCAAAGGTCTCATTGGTAATAACACATTCATCAAAAGGAATCCACTTGCTATTGACTGAGAATACACCAACACCAAAAGCTTTATCCTCTGCAGAGAAAGTTTCTCCCTCCCAATACCAGGGAGCATCTGTATTACCTGTATCTGTCAAAGTGAACTCAAGACCTGCAAGGAGAGTTTCTACACTAGCGTCCTCGTAGTCACCTATTATCTCTACAAATACAGATGTACCTGCACCCTCGTCACGACCAAAATATCTCACACAAGGATCTCCCCAGTATTCACCTTCATGCTTTACGCAATCCACACCACCAACTTTTATAAGTTCATAAGCATTGTTTACTGCATACTCATACTGGTCAAAATCATAATATGCAAGGTTGTCACGGAATCCTTCCGCATCTTCAACAGACGCACTTATTTCCACATTTAATAAATAACCATCATTGTCATCAGGAATAATAAGAACTATTTTTGAATAGTCATCTTCATCAGAAAATTCATCCTCATCCATTTTCCACAGTTGAGAATCATATGTTAGACTCCATAAGGATGTATTCACATTCTCCCCTTCTACAGAAACTTTCAATGTTTCTGTGGGGTCTTTTTCGCCACCGTCAGAGCATGCTACCATTGAAACCAACATAAGCATTGCCATAACCAAAGCAAGTATTGATTTAATTTTATTCATAAATAATCACCTTTCTGTAAAATATTATATTGTTTCAGGAATCGATTCAAATCACCTTACCAATATTATAACCTGTGTCGATCAGCTTAATTTCTCCAAAAGAGCCCATATAGGGAGTGACTAAAAGACTTTCAACAGATACGACAGGTGCTGCCTGTGCTGTCATTACAGACACAGCACACATTATCATCAAAAGACTTAGAGCAATGGAAATTAAACGTTTAATCATATTAAATAATCACCTTACAACATCACAACATTGGAATATAGCCATTTAGTTTTATTATGCTGCTTTCTGTCATTCAATTCTTGTTACAAATAAATCTTTGTTCACGTTAAGGGTGAAGGTATATATTTCGTCCTCACAGGTGGGATATCCGAAGATTGCTGTAACCTCTACCCTGCCCTCTTTAAGTCCTACAAAATAGATATCAGCGCCACGGTCTTTCATTCCACACTCATTTTCAGGAACTGGTTTTACATAGCTGTAATAATCAACAATTCCCTCCGGATCAAACGTAAGATGAAAATCACCACCTGCAATCACACCCTGACGGGAATAGCAATAGGCTTTTTCCGTATCAAAGGGATAGTCAGGAGTGTTATCAGGAGTTTTACTACATCCGAAAAGTGAAGCTAAAAAGCCAAGCATACAAATTACCGCCAATATTCTTATGCCCAGGGATCCTGGGATTTTGGAGTACGAATTCCTACCATAATAAACTGCTCCCACAAAAACCATCTGCCGTCACCCTTCATTCTGAGCGAAAACTGACGAGGACTGTCAGCACCACCGCTTTTAAGCCAGAGAGTCATATATCCCTCGTTAACAGCTGAATTTGAATTGCTTGAAATCTCCACAGTAAAAGGTTCTGTGGGTGTATAATCATTCTCAGGGGTTGCACCCTTGAAATATGAAAAAGGCACATACCACTGACCATCACGGAACCTGTCATCAAGAAAGGAAATCTCCTGATTACTCAGAGGTCTGGGACCTTTGAGAAAATTGAGCATTTCAATACCTGTAGCCTTATCTGCGCCATAAGCACACAGAGCAAGTAATGATAAGGCTGCAGTCTTAAAAGGTGAGTCAAGAGAAGCTTCAGGAAGAGCCTGAAGTTCAGTTAAGTTTTCGGGAAGTTTTGCAAATACAAATGTTTCTGTTCTGTTTCCTGTTGAAGTCGCTGTTGTAGTTTCAGAACTGCTTGATACAGAATTATCCGCGTTTCTTAACTTATCAAAAATACCCATAATAAGTCTCCTTAAATTTTGTTAATTATCATTCTCTTTTGGTTTTTCTCTGCGGTCAACTTTCTTATACATAAAGAAATCGTTTCTTTCAGTAACTTTAAAACTTCCTTTACGGACATAGTCGGTAGCGTTGCTCTTGAATCCAACGCTCTTGAGCTGACTTCTCATAATACCTGTAATCAAGAATCCGCCACCAATTGAAATAATAGCTGAAACAATAATATTAGCAAAGATCTCAAAGAGGAAAGACAAACCAAAGCATACAGCTGCAAGACCTGCAATAAATGCAATAGTCAGAAGCCAATACTTCTTATTATCACAAGGTAAATCGCCTACCATTTTACCTGTCTGGCCATTCATAGCAAAGGTATATTTCTTGCCGTTCCACTGGGTATTGAGCATCCATACCGGATAAAGAGCATACTTTGCCTGAGCATTCTGAAGATTAATATATGTATTCTCAGTTGTTACAGTGTTATAACCTGTAACAGTTTTTCTGAATTCTTCCTCTGTACTCTTTTTGATACGCTCGTTTGCTCGTTCTACACTCTCCGCATCAGTAACATCATACTTATCTGCAAGATAACCTG
>JAZQHL010000126.1:0-22820 GCA_045540595.1 Ruminococcus sp. | reverse complement strand
ACCCTGCACGACAGACCTTCCAGGCAATCAGAATTGCGGTCAATGACGAATTCGGAGAACTTGAGAGAGGACTTGACTCAGCCTTTGAAATGCTGAGAGAGGGCGGTCGCCTTGCGGTGATAACCTTCCATTCCATAGAAGACAGAATCACAAAGCAGAGAATGCAGAAGTGGAGCACAGGCTGTACCTGTCCTGCAGATTTCCCTGTTTGTGTATGCGGTAATAAACCCAAGGCAAAGCTCATAACCCGAAAGCCTGTTGTGGCAGGGGAGGAAGAGCTTAGTGTGAACCAGAGAAGCAGAAGCGCAAAGCTTCGGGTGTGTGAAAAACTGTAATCGGCAGTTTGTGTGAGGATTGGAAACTCACGGTAAAGGTATATGAAAGAGAATTTGTAAAAAGGGGACTTATCTATGGCTTACGGTACATACGGTACATCTGACAGAGGCTACGACCTCAGCCTCTTTGAAACCCAGGGCACAGCAGCAAGAAAAACTGCGCCCGCAAAACAGAAGAAACAGCCTAAAGCAAAGGTTGTGAAGATGCCTGAGTTCAGATACGACAAGACTCAGAGAAGAAAACACAACTTTGGTGCTCTTGCGGTTGGTGTTGCGCTTGCACTTGTGATTGTGGCAATTGTAGGCGTTATCATTCACGGCCGTGTGCAGGTTACTGAGCTTAACGAGCAGATTGCTTCTGCACAGGTTGAACTTGAGCACAGAAGAAGCGAGTATATCCAGATGTCTGCAAAGGTTGAGGCTTCCCTCTCAACTGCAGCAGTTGAGGAGTATGCCCGCACTCAGCTTGGTATGTCAAAGGCTACAAACCAGCAGAAAGAGTACATCAGCCTTTCTCAGGGAGATAAGGTTGTGGTGTATTCCCAGGGCAACACAGGCGTATTTTCACAAATAGGTGACTTCTTTGAGTCGCTGTGGTCATAACATACCTTTTTTACTAATAAGTATGTTATGTTGAGATTGAGAGTTGAGATTTTAGTCTTAACTCTTTTTCTGCTATTCTAAGGATATTAATTTTTGTCATATTCTGACAATTCTGTGGAAGGTTACGGAGAAAGGAGATTCCGTTTATGCCAAAAAAACCAAAGACCTTCAGTGAAAAAATGAAGGCTCTGAGTGAAAATATACAGCGTAATTTCAAACTGCGCTCCAACATACTTCTGGCGCTGATTCTGATTATCGGTTTCGGTGCTGCAATCGGCAGACTTGGTTATCTGCAGATATTCATGGCAGATGAACTTCAGCAAAGAGCGGTAAATCAGCAGTTGACAGATACAACCATCTCTGCAAAGCGCGGAACAATCTACGATGCAAACGGCAAGATTCTTGCAACCTCTGCCTCTGTGTGGAGGGTGGTGCTTGCTCCTGTTTACTTTGAAGATGACGAGGAAAGACGGTTTGTTTCACAGGGACTTTCCGATATTCTGGGAGTTGACGAGGAGAAGATTTTTGAGAAATCAAAGCAGAACAGTTACTACGTTGAAATCAAGAGAAAGATAGAATCCGACGAAAGAGAAAAGATTCTTCAGTTTCAGGATATTCTTGATGAGAAGGATATCAACTCAAACGTGGTTTTTATGCTTGATGATTACAAGCGTTATTATCCTTACGGGGATCTTGCCTCATCTGTTATCGGCTTCACAGGCTCAGATGATCAGGGACTTTCGGGTATTGAGTATCAGTACGATGAACAGCTCACAGGTACTCCCGGCAGACTTATCACAGCCACAAATGCACAGGGTACAGCAATGCCCTTCCAGTACAGTCAGAACATTGATGCGGTTGACGGCTACAACCTTGTGCTTACCATTGATGAAACTATCCAGTCCATTGCAGAAAAGTATATGGAGCAGGCGATTGTTGAGCATGCGGTTTACAACAGAGGCGTGTGCATCATTATGGACGTGAACACAGGTGCTGTCAAAGCAATGGCATCTGTAGGAGGCTTTGACCTTAACGACCCCTACACACTTCCCGAATCTGCACTGGAAGAAATCAGAAAACTTCCCGAAGAGGAACGTGCCGAAGCTGAGAGTGCCGCACTTTCAAAGATGTGGAGAAACAAAGCGGTTTCCGACACCTACTACCCCGGCTCTGTATTCAAGATGTTCACAGCCGCTATGGGTGTGGAGGAAGGCTTGGTGTCTGAGGCGGATACCTTCTATTGCCCCGGTTACTACACTGTCACAGGTCAGACAATGCATTGCCACCTGCGTTCAGGCCACGGCACACAGACCTTCCGTGAATCAATCAAAAATTCCTGCAACCCTGCATTTATGCAGCAGGGTGAGAGAATAGGCGAGGAGCTTTTCTGGCAGTATTATCAGGCTTTCGGCTTCTCAGAGCGAACAGGCATCGACCTGCCCGGTGAAGCACACGACATCTTCTTCTCAGAGGACGGCTCAATGCTTCCCGTAAACCTTGCAACTGCCTCTTTCGGACAGAACTTTGCAATCACTCCCATTCAGATGGCAACTGCTGTGTGTGCAATTGCAAACGGCGGTTACATAGTTCAGCCCCACGTGGTTTCCCAGATTCTTGACGAAGACGGCAACGTTCACTCCACAACCTCAACAGAAGTGAAGCGTCAGGCAATATCCTCAGAAACTGCAGAACTCATTGCAGATATCCTTGAGGAAAACGCAGTTTCGGGCTCAGGTAAAAACGGCTATGTTGCAGGCTACAGAGTAGCAGGTAAAACAGGTACTTCCGAGAAAAAGATTGACTCCAACGGAGACGGTATTGACGACTACATTGCATCCTTCTGCGGCTTTGCTCCTGCAGACAATGCAGAGGTTGTCTGCCTTGTGTTCTTTGATACTCCCACAGGTGCGGCTTACTACGGAAGTCAGGTTGCGGCTCCTGTATTTGCTCAGATTATGTCAGAGGTTCTGCCATATCTGCAGGTTGCAACCCAGTACACTGAGGAAGAACTTGCCCAGCTTGATACCATTGCAGGTACTTACGTAGGAATGTCAGTTTCAGATGCTCAGACTTCTGCAACTGCAGACGGCTTCACAAGTTCTGTGAAGGGCTCGGGAGATACAGTGCTTGCTCAGGTGCCAGGTGCGGGAACCCCCATTCCTCAGGGCGGTAACGTGGTGCTTTATACTGACGAGGAAAGTGCAAAGACTCAGATTGAGGTGCCCGACCTTACAGGCTACACTGTTTACGATGTGAACTATCTGTGTTCACTCTATGATATAAACATAAGCATCACAGGTGCAACAGACTCTTATCTGTGTACCGCAACTTCACAGAGTATCCCTGCAGGCACAATGGTGTCTCCGGGTACACTGATAACGGTTAACTTCACCGCAGGCGGTTTCAGCGATTAACCTGACCCTGTACAGGAGGAAATATGATTACTGATAAACTTACAATTTACGGTGATAAGGAAAATAAAGAGTGTATTATGTCACTTGTGGAGAAATGCTCAAGGGTGATTTCTTCAGAGTGTGAAAGCACTCAGGTGTTCACACAGGGCTGTTCGGAGGAACTTCTGAAAGTTGCAGACTCATCTTGTGTGATACTTGAGTATAAAGATAAATCTTCTGTTTCTGAGAATGTGAAGTGCATTACTTACTCACTTTCTGACAGCAGAGCAGATGTGACTGCACTGAATGTGCAGAACAGGGAACACAGTGTCTGCTTTGAACTTCTGCATAATGTATTTATGAGCAGGGTGTTTATTCCCAAAACAAGCGGATATACTCCCTTGCAGGTTTTAATCTGCTCGGCAGTACTGCTTTCGGCAGGTGTATCTGCTCAGCAGATAGTGGAAACTCTCAACGATATTCTGAAATAAAGGACGGAAATGGATATGATTAATTGTTTATGGGCTCTGGGTGCAGCAGTGGTTGCATTTACAGTATCAGCACTTCTGGGTAAGGTACTTATCCCTTATCTGCATAAATTAAAGTTTGGTCAGACAATTCTGGAGATTGGTCCCGACTGGCACAAGAAAAAGCAGGGTACACCCACAATGGGCGGTATTATGTTCATTGCAGGTATCCTTCTTTCTACAGTTGCACTGTATACAGCACGGATTCTGTTAAGCGGTAATGTGCCCACCATT
Organism: Ruminococcus sp.; assembly: GCA_045540595.1. Classification (GTDB taxonomy): domain Bacteria; phylum Bacillota; class Clostridia; order Oscillospirales; family Acutalibacteraceae; genus Ruminococcoides. Next base: position 18,728 of record JAZQHL010000126.1, on the reverse strand, counting down.
GAACAGTACAATATCTTCATCGGTCTTGCTATGGCTCTTTGCTACGGCGTTATCGGCTTTATTGATGACTACATCAAGGTTGTGAAAAAACGTAATCTGGGACTTACTGCTCCTCAGAAACTTGTGATGCAGTTTGCTGTTGCAATTCTCTATCTGCTGGCACTGCGCTATATCGGCGGTGACGCAGGTCTTACATCAACATTTATTCCCTTTGTAGGCACAGTTGAACTTGGCTGGTTCTACTATGTTATTGCTTCTGTTGTGATTGTAGGCATTGTAAATGCCACAAACCTGACAGACGGTATTGACGGTCTTGACGGCTCAATCACATTCTTTGCGGCTATCTTTATGATTCTGATGTCAAGTATGCTCTCAAATATCGGCGGAGTTATTGAGAGTGCGGCTCTTGCAGGCGGATGCCTCGGCTTCCTTGTGTGGAACTTCCACCCCGCAAAGGTATTTATGGGTGACACAGGCTCTCTCTTCCTTGGCGGTATGGTCTGCTCTGTGCTCTTTGCTCTTGATGTTCCCATTCTTGTTATTCTTATCGGTATTGTTTACATTGCAGAGATGTTCTCTGTTATGCTTCAGGTTATGTATTTCAAACTCACTCACGGCAAGCGTCTTTTCAAGATGAGCCCCATTCATCATCACTTTGAAATGTGCGGTTGGTCTGAAGTGAAGATTGTTTGTGTATTCTCACTGGTTACTGCTGTTGCAGGTATTGTTTCTGTACTGCTTACATACTTCGGAGTTGTAGCCCTTTGATTGTTTTTTTATATGAAAGGTCCGGAGGGATAATATGAAACAGAGAAGTTTTCTTTCAACCTCAACTTCCCCTGACAGAGCGTATCTGAGAAATTTCAGCGCTCAGGCAGGAGCAGGCAGAATTCCTGCACAGAAAAAACAGGGTTCTTCAACAAAAAGTAAAAAATCGAGCAGAATGAGATTGTTTGAAATAGGTCTTGGAATTGATATGCCTTTCCTTATTACTGTGCTTCTGCTCCTTGCAATCGGAATTCTTATGATGTTTTCTGCAAGCTATCCCGTGGCATTGGCAGAAACAGGCAACAGTTACTACTATCTTGGCAAACAGCTGGGCTTTGCAGCTTTCGGACTTGCTGTAATGGCTTTTGCGTCTTTTGTCAATTACCACTGGTTTTACCGTTTTGCCTGGGCTCTGGGCATATTTGCACTGGTTTTGCTGGTTATAGTTCTTTTTATGCCGTCAGAAACAGGTATCCGTCGCTGGATTGATATAGGAATCACGGATTTACAGCCGTCGGAAATTGCCAAGTTTGCGGTTATTGTGTTCTTTGCTTACTGGGGCACAAAGTATGCTGACAAAATGAAGTATATGAAGTACAGCCTGCTTCCCGGTCTTGTTATCTTTGCGCTGGTTGCACTTCTGCTTTTGCTGGAGCCTCATTACTCCTGCATCGTAATTATGTTCTGTCTTATCCTGTTCATGCTCTGGTTTGCAGGAATGTCACCTGTCTATTTCCTTGGAATCATAGGACTTGCGGTGGTGGCATTCGTCATTGCCAAGGCAACAGGACTTCTGGGCTACGCCATGGAGCGTATGGACGGTTGGGGTCAGGCTCTGACCGCAACCTCTGATAACTATGATTTGTGGTGGGCTACCTGGCAGACAAGGAATTCATTATTTGCCATCGGCTCAGGAGGACTTACAGGACTTGGACTGGGTAATTCAAGACAGAAGTATCTGTATCTGCCCGAGCCTCAGAACGACTTTATCTTTGCTATTGTGTGCGAAGAACTGGGCTTTATCTGGGCGGCAATCATACTCTGCCTTTTCGGTGTGCTTGTGTGGAGAGGTATCTACATTTCACAGCGTTCGGGTGATACCTTCGGCAAACTTCTGGGTTGCGGACTTTCTGCACAGATTGGTCTGCAGGTTGTTCTGAATATCCTTGTTATTACCGACTGGCTGCCAAATACAGGTATTTCCCTGCCGTTCTTCAGTTACGGCGGAAGTTCACTGGTAATGCTGCTGGCTCAGATGGGAATTGTTCTTTCGGTTTCCAGAACATCAAAAATAGAAAAAGTGTAATTTATTATCACATTTAAGGAAGATATATATGAAAGTTTTACTTGCAGGCGGCGGCACAGCAGGACACATAAATCCTGCCATTGCCATTGCTCAGTCCATAAAAGCACACGAGCCTGACGCACAGATTCTCTTTGTGGGAAACCAAGGGGGAATGGAGCAGAGACTCGTACCTGCATCGGGCTTTGAAATCAAGGCGATTTCAATCCGCGGTTTCAGACGCAGTTTAAGTCCCAAGGCGATTATCGAAAATATAGGCACAGCCTTCAAGGCGGTCAGTGCATCAAATACTGCAAAGAAGATTATCAGGGATTTTGCCCCCGATATCTGTGTGGGCACAGGCGGCTATGTGAGCGGTCCTGTTATCCGTGCTGCTCAGAAGCTGGGAATCCCCACCGTAATCCACGAGCAGAACGCTTTTCCCGGTGTTACTACAAAGATGCTCTCAAAGGGTGCAAAGCGGGTTATGCTTGCTCTTGATGCGGCAAGAAAACACCTTGATCCCTCCTGCAATTTTGTGCTGACAGGCAACCCTGTCCGCCCTGTGATTCTCACAGCTGACAAGGAGAAGGCAAGAAAGACCTTGGGTCTTGACAGCCGTCCCGTGGTGCTTTCCTTCGGCGGAAGCCTTGGTGCACGGAAAATCAATGAAAATATGGCTCCTCTTGTTGCCAGAAGCGGTAAGGATAATAAGTATCAGCATATTCACGCATACGGTCAGTACGGCAAGTGGTTTCCCGACCTTGTGAAGGAGCAGGGTACGGATATTGCAAAGTGCTCTAACCTTGACGTCCGTGAGTACATAGACAATATGGATATCTGTATGGCGGCGGCTGATGTGGTTGTGTGCCGTTGCGGTGCAATTACTCTCAGTGAGATTCAGATTATGGGTAAACCTTCTGTGCTGATTCCTTCGCCTACGGTTGCAGAGAATCATCAGTTCCACAATGCCATGGCACTTGTGAACGAAAAGGCTGCCTCTGTAATTGAGGAAAAAGACCTGACACCTGAGCGCCTGACAGAAGAGATTGACAGACTTCTTACAGACAAAGACCTGCTTTCTCTTTACGGAAGCAATGCTGCGAAAATGGCAATCTCTGATGCCAATGAGCGTATTTACAAGGTAATCAAAGAAGTTCTTCAGAAGAACGATTAACATAAGTAAAAATTCACATACCCTTGGTTTTCTGCATAGAATATGAAGCGGTGAGTTTCATATTTTCTTGCAGAAAGGGTGTTGTGTGTGGCAAAACTCCTGATAGAGGGCGGTAACCGACTGAAGGGTGAGGTGACTGTTCAGGGTTCAAAGAACAGCACTCTGCCCATACTTGCGGCAACAGTGGCAACAGGGGACGAAAGTATTCTTTACAACTGTCCTTGTCTGAGTGATGTGGATTCTGCCATAAAGATTCTCAGATATCTCGGTTGCAGTGCAACAAGGTCGGGGCATAACCTGACGGTGGATACCCGTAATATCACCTGCGACCATATCCCCGATTCTCTTATGAGGGAAATGCGCAGTTCAATCATCTTTCTGGGTGCGATTCTTTCAAGGTGCTCAAAGGCACGGCTTACATTCCCCGGAGGGTGTGAACTGGGTGCAAGACCCATTGACCTGCACCTTGATGCTTTTCGCAGAATGGGAGTTACTATCCGTGAGCATCACGGAGACATAATCTGCTATGCAGAAAAAGCCCTGCAGGGTGCAAACATTGCCCTTGCTTTTCCCAGCGTGGGGGCTACAGAGAACATAATAATCGCGGCGGTCAGGGCAAAGGGCACAACGGTTATCACCAATGCAGCCCGCGAGCCTGAGATTGAGGATTTGTGTGCTTATCTTAATTCCTGCGGTGCCTGCATAAGAGGTGCAGGTGAGGGGACGATTGTCATTGAAGGAGTTGAGGAGCTCCACGGCACAGCCCATACAATTATCCCTGACAGGATTGTGGCGGCAACTCTGATGTCAGCGGCGGCGGTGACAGGGTCTGACATAGTGCTCAGAGGGGTGGTTTCCTCTCATCTTAGTTCCGTGATTCCACTTTTTGAGGAAGCAGGCTGTGACATCAGCATAAAGGAAGGTGCAATGAGTATCAGTGCTCCCAAAAGACTGAGGGCTTTTCCTATGATACGCACAACTCCGTACCCGGGGTTTCCCACAGACGCACAGGCGCCTCTGATGGCGGTGGCAACTGTGGCACAGGGCACAACGGTGTTTGTAGAGAATATCTTTGAGAACAGATACAAACACGCAGGAGAGCTCACCCGACTTGGTGCTAGAGTGAAAACCGAAGGCAGGGTTGCGGTGGTTGAAGGAGTCAGGGAACTTTACAGTTCATCACTGCAGGCTTATGATTTGCGTGGCTCGGCTTCCCTTGCGGTGGCGGCAATGGCGGCTCAGGGTGTGACTGTGATTGATACCACAAAGTACCTTGAGCGGGGTTACGAGGATTTTGACGGCACGCTGAGAAACTTGGGTGCCAATGTAAAGATGATATGAGTTTATAAAACATATTCAGATGAAATTAACATAAGGTATATGAAAAATATGAAAATGGAAAGGAAGTGGCGATATGGAAGATAAAACCGCAGAGATCCCTTCACTGAAAAACTTCAGTTCTCAGGGGAAAAAGACTTCTTCCCAGAAGCGGAAAACTCAGGCTCAGACAGACAGAAGGCCAAAGTCTGACAGCAGACAGAGCGTACAGAGAAAGCCCTCTTCAGAGCCTGCACATAATCGCCGTGACTTGGGTGCTCAGAGAAGCAAGAGCACACAGAGCAGAGAAAGACAGCAAGGGGAGAGAGCAGGCAGCAGACGTACGGCTGCACCTGCACCCCGTACATATGCAAGACAGCGTCAGGAGATAAGCGAGACTATTGCCCGTACTCAGGTGGTGGATACAAAGAGGGCGTATCCTCAGAGCAAACCCTCTGAAAGATACTCAAATGAGTTTTCTTCCGTGCCTTTGAAAAAACAGAGTACACCTGAGAGTCGTCGCAGCAGCTCTCACAGCACTTCACACAGCTCAGACGGCAGAAGTGCCCGCAGACCTGAAGCAGACTCAAGGGGAGAAAGGCGACGCTCTTCAGGGGGGAATCCTCCTTCGGGCAGAAGACCTTCAGGGGGTAAATCCGCACCTCAGAAGAAAAAGCCCCTGAGTCCCCGTGCACGGAAGTTCAGAACTTTTGTTATCAACGGAGCTCTTTGTCTTGTGGTGCTTATTGTGGGTGTGATTCTTTCACTGACCGTGTGGTTCAAAACAGAAACCATCACCGTAAACGGCAACGGAAATATTCCCAAGAATGAGATTATCAAGGCAAGCGGACTGAACATGGGTGAGAATATCTTCACTTCTCCCAAAGCCCGTGCAGAGGATAAACTTGAGAAGGCTTTTCCTTATATTCAGAAGGCAGAGGTCAGCACCGTTTTTCCCAACGGCATCAACATTGACATAACCCTTGCAACCCCCTCCTGCGTTGTTGAGGGGCTTGGAGGCTACTACATTGTAAGCGGAGAAGGTAAAGTGCTGGAGGTTGCCGCTACTACCGACGAGATTCAGGCTCCCGTTATAGAGGGTGTGAATGTAGGCGGTAAGGTGGCAGGTGACTTTGTTGAGTTCGGTACTTCGGTTGTGGGTGAGGCACTCAGAGAAATGTTTGCCGCATTCAAGGAACTGGGCTGTACTGAGGTTACCGCTATCAATGTGATTACAGAAGAAGAATCTGTGGAAATCAGATATGTACATGACAACAGAATTGTTGTGTATCTGGGAATCCCCGAGCACATAACCTACAAGGTGCAGACCGCCCACACCATTATCAAAGAGAAAATTGACACAGGCGGTACTATGATTGCAGGTGACCTGGACGTTTCCATGTGTCACGACAGTATGAAGTCTTACTTCAATCAGTACACACTGCTTGCACCCAATTCCGCCCACGCTACAGAGCCTGAGACCACAACTTCACCAAATACAGAATCCCCCACAGAAGTATATTACTACTGATGCTTGAGGAAAATCAGGGGATTGTGGGATGTAAAAAACACACATTCAGGCAAAATTAAAGAATGTTTTATGGTCAAAACATAAAAAAATCCAGTAAATTTCAAAAAAAGATTGAAATTGTACTGTAAATATGTTACCTTATTATAAAGTGGATTATAATGTATAGTTGTGTCCGCTTAGTAACATAACAAGTTTTGCAACTTATATAGACGATTTCAAGGAGGACAAGTAAATGGCTTTTGAGTTAGAGAAAGAGTATGTTGATTATTTACCCGTAATTAAGGTTATCGGTGTCGGTGGCGGCGGCGGTAACGCTGTTAACCGAATGGTAAAAATGGAGGTTAAGAACGTTGAGTTCATCGCTGTTAATACAGACGAGCATGTTCTCCGTTTCTCCAAGGCTTCTCAGAAGATCCAGATTGGTGAGAAGGTTACCCGCGGCAAGGGCGCAGGCTCTCTTCCCGAGGTTGGTATGAAGGCTGCTGAGGAAAACCGCGAGGAAATCGCAGCACTCCTCAAGGATACAGATATGGTATTCGTTACTGCCGGTATGGGCGGTGGCACAGGTACAGGTGCAGCTCCCGTTGTAGCAAAGATTGCTAAGGATATGGGTATCCTCACTGTTGCTGTTGTTACAAAGCCTTTCGCATTTGAAGGCAAAAAGCGTATGGCACAGGCTGAGCAGGGCATTGAGCAGCTGGCTGCTTGTGTTGACTCTCTCATCGTTGTTCCCAACGAAAGACTCAAGTTCGTTTCTGAGCAGAGCATTACTCTCCAGAACGCATTTACTATTGCTGACGATGTACTCCGCCAGGGCGTACAGAGCATCTCTGACCTTATCGTTGTTCCCGGTCTTGTTAACCTTGACTTTGCAGACGTAACTGCAATTATGAAGGATGCAGGCTATGCACACATGGGTATCGGTAAGGCTTCCGGTAAGGACAAGGCTGTTGTTGCTGCTGATGCTGCTATCTCTTCACCCCTGCTTGAGACAACCATCGACGGCGCACAGGGCGTTATCATCAACATCACTGCATCTCCCGATGTAAGCCTTGATGATATCGACGTTGCTTCCACAATCATCTCTGAAAAGGCTGCAGAAGATGCAAACATCATCTGGGGTGCTGTTGTTAACGAAGAGATGAAGGACGAAATCAGCGTTACAGTTATCGCAACAGGTTTCAGCTCTGACGGCAAGGCTAAGGCTGCAGGCAAGAAGGCTGAGGCACAGGCAGAGCCCGCAAAGGCTGAGTCTACAGATGACGAGGACGATAACTTCTACGACATTATGTCTATCTTCAACAAGTAATTATCAGTAAACTTAAAGCGGAGTACACTTTTTCGGTGTACTCCGCTTTTGCTTTTTGCTTTGTATTTATTCTTTTATGAAGTCAAGTACTATTTTTGCAAAATCGTCGGGCTCATAGATTGCGCACTCACAGTGGGCGTCACCCTTAAAGCATACAACGGTTGCATCGGGATAGTGCTTTGCAATCCTCCTTGCACTCTTCTTTGAAAGGTACTCGTTCATCTTTGTGCCGTGCAGATAAAGAAACTTTGTTGCCTTAAGGTCAAGGTTTGTGTCAAGGGTGCTTTCTCCTACAGAATCAAGCATATTCACAATGCTTTCCTCATTCATATTATCAATGTAACTCAGGTAGTGGGGCAGGTAGCTTTCGGGCAGAAAGACCCTGCAGAAGTTATCAAGGGTCTTTTTGTCCCTCTTTTTTGACTTTTTCAGAATATCCAGATAATTGTTTGTCATTATCCTTGTGAGCAGGGCAGGGGACTTCACAAGAGGTGCTCCGTCAAGGACTATGTTGTGAATTTTAATGTTGCCTCTGCCAAGTATCCTGTGGGCAATGGCACCGCCCATGGATAATCCGCACAGACAGTGAAGTTCTTCTATGCCTTCTTTTTTCAGATATGCCTCTATCTTTTCGGCTTCATTTTCTATGCTCACAAAGGTGGTTGCTTCCTCACTGGTGTGACCGTCAAGGGCAGGGATTATTACTCTGTGGTTTTCCTTGAAATGCTCTGCAATGGGAAGTGCCACCTGCCAGGGGGTGAGCACTCCGTGGATCAGCACAACCGCAGGCTTTTCTTTGATTCCAAGCTCGTGAAAAATCATATTATCTGTATCTCACTTTCTGTAAGAAATTCTTTGTATTGTTTAAATCTTATCAGAAATTTGTGAATAAGTAAATAACGTACGGTAAATAACCCCCTGAGCATCCATTTATCTCAAAACTGTAAATTGACAAATCTATGAAATGATATATAATGTTAATTGTATTATTGTGGTATAGTATACTTGTGCGGGTGCTCAGCACTCCAAGGAGGATTTTATAGTGTTTTCTATTTTCAAAGAACACAAGGGCTTTGGCAAGCAGATTTTTCTTCTTGCTATCAATGACCTGAAGAAAACATACAAGGGTGCCGCTATCGGTCCCCTCTGGGCTGTCATCAAGCCTGCTTTCACACTTTTTGTATATTGGTTTGCTTTTTCCATCGGACTCAAAAGTGCAGGTGATATTTCCTGGGCAGGTCAGGATTTCCCCAGATTTGTATTTATGCTTGTTGGTTTTATTCCCTGGTTTTTCATTACCGACAGCATCACTCTGGGTGCCAAATCCATCAGAATGAATCAGCAGTACGTCACCAAGGTTTCGTTTCCTGTTTCTACCATTATGACCTTCACTGCTCTTGCAAGACTGTTTGTGCATATTTTCCTCAGCATAATTATGTATGTTATTCTTCTGTGCTACGGATATATGCCTACTGTTTATAATTTGCAGTTTTTCCTGTATTGTCCTCTGATGTATATGTTCTTTGTAATGCTCACCTGGTCAACTGCACCTATGGCAGCATTCTCAAAGGATTTTGAGAATATGATTGTTTCAATTATGTCAGGTATCTTCTGGCTTACAGGTATCATCTACAACTCCTATGACCTGGGTATTCCCTGGCTTGAGAAGGTAATGCTCCTCAATCCCATCAACTTCTTTGCAAACGGCTATCGTAATGCATTTATCTATAATACCTGGTTCTTCGAGAATAAGCTGGAGCTTATAATTTTCCTTGCCGAATTTGTACTGGTCTTTGCGCTTGGCATCTATAACTACAACCGCCTGCGTAAGAGACTTCCCGATGTACTGTAAGGAGGCGTGAAGATGTCAGAACCTATTATTGTTTTTGATAATGTAACCAAAGAGTACACACTCTACAAAAACGACCAGGAGCGTTTCCGTGCTCTGTTCTTCAAGAATAAAAAAGCCAAGATAAACAAAGCTCTCAGCGGTGTTTCCTTTGCTTTGCAGAAGGGTGAGTCCGTAGGTGTTATCGGTGATAACGGTGCAGGTAAATCCACACTTCTGAAACTGATTACAGGTGTTGCGTTTCCCACAGAAGGCAATGTTACCGTTAACGGTAAGGTTGCAGCGCTTCTGGAACTTACTGCAGGTTTTTCTATGGAAATGACAGGCAGAGAGAACATCTATCTCAAGGGCTATATCCTCGGACTTACTGATAAGGAAATCAAACGCCTTGAGGAGAGAATTGTTGATTTTGCAGAACTGGGCGATTACATTGACCAGCCTGTGCGTACTTACTCAAGCGGTATGAAAATGCGTCTGGGCTTTGCAATCAACGTAAACATTGAGCCTGATGTTCTGGTTATTGACGAGGCACTGTCAGTTGGTGATGCTACCTTCAAAAAGAAGTGTAAGCAGAAGATTGCAGATACCATCAAGAGCGGTGTAACCGTTCTTTATGTAAGCCACAGCGCAGAATCTGTGAGAGAACTCTGTACCCGTGCTCTTTATATGAAGAAGGGTAAACTTGTGTTTGACGGTCCCACAGACGAAGCACTGAGGATTTATCAGGAAGATAAGGCAAAAAAGACTAAGAAATAAGATGTGACACAATGTCAGGAAAGGATAAGTGTTTTATGGTACACGCAATGATTTTTGCAGGCGGAATCGGTGCAAGAATGAAGTCACTGGATATTCCCAAACAGTTTATCGATGTTGACGGCAAGCCTATCATCATCCGCACTCTGGAGCATTTTTCAAAGCACGAGGAAGTAGATGATATTGTCATCTCCTGTATTCCCGATAAGATTGATTACCTCTGGGGACTTATTGAGACCCACCATATTACCAAGGTTGTGTCCATTGTGCCCGGCGGTGCAAACGGCCACCAGAGTATCCACAACGGACTTGTGGAGGTAGAGAAGAATTCCGATCCTTCAGATGTTGTGCTTATCTGTGACGGCGTACGTCCTATGCTTTCAGAAAAACTTATCAGTGATTGCATTGCTACCGCAAGAGAGTATGAAACTGCAGTCCCTGTTACTCCCAGCATTGACTCTGTGCTTGAATCTTCCGATGGTGAGACCTGCTGTAAATCCCTGCCCAGAAAGCAGATGTTCATTACACAGGCACCCCAGGGCTACACAATGAGAAAGATTATGTGGGCTCATGATGAGGCAGAAAAGCGTGGCATCACAAATCCCATTTCCTCTTCAGAACTTCTGATTGAACTGGGCGAGACTGTGCGTATCTTCCAGGGTATCCGTGAGAATATCAAGGTTACAACTCCTGAGGACCTGCAGACACTGCGCTCATACTTCTACTATGAAAGTTTCAAGAATTTTGCAAAGGAAGAACTGAAGTACGACCTGTAATCCGTAGATTCAGAATAAATCAATCACATAAACCATACATCGGACATAATCTGTATTGTGCAGACTGTGTCCGATTATCTTTTGTCTGCACAAATTGCGGATAACACGAAAAATCTTCAATATTTTTGTTGACAACCGCCACTCACTTTGATATAATAATTAGCGTTGATTTGAAGCAACATATATGCAGGTATGGCGGAATTGGCAGACGCGCATGGTTCAGGTCCATGTGAATGCAAGTTCATGCAGGTTCAAGTCCTGTTACCTGCACCAGTGTGGCACTGCTTTTATGCTGTGCCACAAATAATATGGGAGCATAGCTCAGCTGGGAGAGCATCTGCCTTACAAGCAGAGGGTCACAGGTTCGAGCCCTGTTGTTCCCACCAAAAAAGAAGTAACTTTTGTCTACCAAAAGTTACTTCTTTTTTTATCCAAGCCGCAGGCTTGGCATATCATCGCCGCACAAAGTGCGGTGCATATCATCAGCCCCTTTGGGGCTGTATCTCATCACGCGCCAGCGTGTATTTTCCCTGCGGCTTGATGATATGCAACACTTCGTGTTGATAATATACCGCAACAAGTTGCGGATGATATACAAGGCTTCGCCTTGATTAGTTTACAGAAATGAAATAAATCCCTTGCGGGATTTGTGAAATAACGCTTCGCGTAATGAAACAGCTTTCGCTATAAAATACGCTACGGCGTATGAGGGATTTATTTTGTTTCATATAAAAGTCCGGTTTTATCGGGCTTTTTTCTTTTGTGCAGAGATTTTTTGATTGGAATTTTGTGAAGGGTTATGGCATATTTTTATACAAGGTTGATTTTTATCTAAAGTGTGGACGTTTATTGACATATTGTGGTAGTGAATGCTATAATATTTATGAATTATGTGCATTTTATGTGTGCATTTTGGTGAATAAAAATCTTTAGAGAGGAGTGCTGAAATGTTGAAAAAAACATTTAAAAGAGTTACCAGCCTTTTACTGTCAGTTCTTATGGTTTTAAGCATACTGACCTGTGCAATGGTTGTCAAAACCCCTGTAAAGGCTGCTACTACAAACCAACTCAACATTGATGCAAGAGCAAACTACCTGTATAACATTAACTGGATTTGCCAGAAAACTGTTGCAGGTTGGAACGGAAACTACTATTTCTATCAGGGTTCTTCCTACAAACTACCCTATGGTCAGCCCATTAACTCGGGCTACTACATCGGATATGGTGTTTCTGTAGATACCTTTATTTCAGGTGCGGCATCTGCAAGCAGTGCCTTCTACACCTATCAGTCAAGCTATGGCAGCACCTACTCCACATACTATGCAACAGACTGTTCTGCATTTGTATCCTGGTGCTGGGGCACAGACAGAAAGACCACATACTCTATTCCTCAGATTTCCACAAATCTGGGTCTTTGTACTGCCTCCAATGCCTATAACTTACAGCTTGGTGACGCACTTAACTCAAATGACGTAGGTCACGTTGTTCTTGTTACAGGTCTTACCTATGACTCCAGCGGAAACCTGACTCAGATTGAGATTACAGAGCAGACTCCTCCTCAGCTCAAGAGGTCTTATTATACTCCCTCTTCACTGGGCTCAAAATACGGTACTTACTACACAATCCAGAGATATTCAGGAACAGTTCCTGCTGCTCCTGACGGTTCAACAGGTGAAGATGTAGGCAGCGGCACTACCTCCTCTACAAACTCCAAGTATTATCCTGCTTGCAGCTCCAGTTTTGAGTCTTTTTATCCTGCGATGGAATCCATCGGCGTAACCTGTGACTGGGAGCTTCATCAGAGAATCGCAGAGTTCAACGGCATTGCTGATTTTGAGGGTACTGCAGAGCAGAACACTACTTTGCTTAATTTGCTTAAAGCAGGTAAACTTCTGAATCCTGACTACGTTGAGCCTTCGTATTATCCTGCCTGTGATTCTTCTCAGACCACCTTCTATGCGGCAATGTCCTCTATAGGAGTTGATTGTGACTGGGAACTTCACCAGAGGATTGCGGCGGCTAACGGCATTACCGATTTCTCAGGTACTGCAGAGCAGAACGAACTTCTGCTTTCATTATTGAAGGCAGGTAAACTTATCAATCCTGACGGTACGTCTTCGGGAGACTCCTCGGGAGGCTCCACCGGTGGCTCCACAGGCTCTTCGGGTACGGGCTACGAAAAAGGCTACGACGGAGGAATGTCGGGCACAGGTGCCATTGTTACCAAGGGACTTGACCTGTCCTCCTGGCAGGAAGATAATGTAAACTTTGCTGCATTCAAGGCGGCTGGTTACTCCTTCGTTATCCTGCGTTGCGGTACTACCAACGGCAAGGACACATATTTTGAAACCTACTACAAACAGGCTAAGGCGGCAGGACTTAATGTTGGTGCCTACTATTACGCCTACTGTACATCTGTGGCAGGAGCAACTGCTGACGTACAGGATTGTTTGAGTTACATCTCGGGTAAAACCTTTGAATATCCTATCTACTTTGACTACGAGGATTCATCTCAGAGCGGACTTTCTCAGTCTACTGCTATTGCTATCTGTGAGGAGTTTATGGGAACTCTGGAAGAAGAAGGCTATCTGGTTGGTATGTACAGTATGGCAAGCTGGATGGAGCAGAGCTGGATTACCTCCGCAGGTCTGAGAGATTATTACGAGGGCTGGGTTGCTCATTATGCAGGTGACGGTACCTATGATGCAGGCTACAGCACCTACGGCAGCTATTACAGCACAAAGTACGGTATGTATCAGTGGACAGATAAGCACTACATCACCTACGGCGGTGTAACTTATGGTCCTTACGATGCAGACCTGGCTTATAAAGACTATCCCACTATTGTAAAAACCTACGGATTCAATGGCTACGCAGGTACCATCTCGGGCGGTGACTCCGGTGATTCCGGTGATTCAGGTGATTCAGGCGATTCAGGAAACACCGGAAGTGGCGGTACAACTACAGAAAAGACAAACTTTATTCTGAAGTTCTATCCTAACGACGGTGAAGGTACCATGGCAAACCAGACCATTACCTATGGTACTTCCACTGCAATCAATGCAAACAAGTTCACACGTACAGATTACACCTTCAAGGGTTGGAGAGCATACCGTGAGGCAACCAAGGAATGGTTCTGCTACAACGGCTCATCCTTCGGCTGGTATGCAAAGAGTGATATCCCTGCAGGTTATTCATATTACATCTTTGATGATGGTGAATATGTGTCCACTACAGGTGTAGGCACAGGTGATACAGTCAGAATGTACGCTGTATGGGGTAAACAGAATTATACTATCAAGTATGTTGCAAACGGCGGTTCAGGTACTATGGCTGATTCCACCCATATCTACGGAGTGCCTTCCTGCATCAGCAAGAATAAATTTACACGCAGCGGATATGAGTTTGCAGGCTGGTATGTTTGCCGTACAGAGCCCGGCACATATCTTTATAGTAATGGTTCTGACACATCAGGCTATGTTCCCGGTAAACAGCCTGAGGGCTACAGTCTGGCACTATATAAGGACCAGTACATCACAACTTCAATATGTACTGCTAAGTATGACGAGGTGAAGTTTATTGCCCAGTGGATTCCTGTTGATACAGATTCCACTACATATACAGTAGAGTACAATGCAAACGGTGCAACAGGTACTATGTCACCCACTCAGGTTACATATGGTACTACCACAAAACTCAGAGCAAACACCTTCACAAAGGAAAACTATGAGTTCACAGGCTGGATTGCACACCGCCGTTCAGACAATAAGTGGCTGTTCAAGGATTCAGCAGGTGACGGCGTATGGCTTACATGGGCTGAGTATTCAGAGAATCCCGATGCATATACATACAAGGTTTATGCAGATGCAGCAAATGTTTCAAAGCAGAGTTCTACAGACCGTGATGTGGTAACTCTGTATGCAACATGGGATTTTACAGAGCATTTCTACTTCCATTTTGAACCTAACGGCGGTTCAGGTACAATGGCTGACCAGAGGGTAACATACGGAGTTTCTACACCTATCTCAAAGAATAAGTTTACAAGAGAAGGCTACAGATTCCTTGGTTGGTCCTGCTACAGAGAGGCTACAGGTCAGTACCGCTACACAGACGGTACAAATACAGGCTTCTATGCTCAGGGCGCACAGCCTGAAGGTTATGACTATTACATCTATGCAGACGAGACTGCTATATCAAAGACAGGTCTCGGCTCAGGAGATACAGTTGTACTTACAGCTATGTGGGAAGAAAACACCTACACAGTTACCTTCAAAGACTATGACGGTACAACTCTTTCAACTCAGCAGGTTGCAGAAGGCGGCACAGCAATTGCTCCTGCTACTCCTTCCAGAGACGGATACACCTTCACAGGTTGGAGTGTGCCTTTAAAGAACATTACAAGCGACACTACAATTACAGCTTTGTATACTCAGGGCATCAGCATTGAGACTTCATCAAACAGCTTTGTGTTTATAAGAGAGGATATTCCTGTTATTAACAATCGTTACCTCATTATGAACGATAAGACAAAGAACATTATGTCTTATTCTGCTATTGATCCTGATACACCTGCAGGTTCTATTGTTTACAATCAGAACGGAAACGCTGCGAATGTTTTCTACTTCGGTGAAAACAGCGACGGCTCTGTGAATGAGGATAATGTTTACATTGGACACAGCGACCGTGACCTTGGTCTGTGGATTATGAAGCAGAAGGGCGCTGCAAACGGAGATGAGGCTACAGCTTCAGATACTCCTGTTTTCGGTGGTACCACATGCTATACTTATGCCCGTCTATCCAAGGGTGTAGGTCCTGAGGTTGCTGCAGACGGAACAATCGATGTTAATAACGGAGCTTACTGGTATTCTGTAAACGGGGCTGATGCTGAGGGAGTACAGGAAAGATTCCTGTGGATTCAGGACGATACCCATGCAAATATGTATGGAATAAAGAATCCTTCTCACTCTGTGGTTATCGAAAGCTTCAGTGACGGAACTTTCCTGATTTACTATGTTTCAGACAGTACATATTACGTATTGACCTGTGACGCAACTACAGGTCAGTGGTCATCTCCTGCATATACTGCAGCACAGGTTAACTCTAAACTTGCTTCACTGAAGGTAAGATTCTATACTTACGCATCTGACTCAGCAAAGAAGAGCGTTAAGACTCAGGGCACACAGACTTTTGATGTGTTTGAGGGCACATCAGAGGCAGATGTAATCTCTGCAATATCTGAGGGCTTTAAGGTTGTTGACGCTTCCAGAAAAAATCTCCACATTCCTTCAAACGGAACAGTGGCCAAGATTGGTTACTACTGGCTTGATTTCGGCGATGACTTCAGCACAGCAGATTCAAGAAATTCCGACACATACACAGTAGATGTGTATTATCGCAACGATGACAGTACAGACCTTGCTGTTTCACAGCTTACAATCAACATTCTTGAGGAACAGTATGTTTCAGGCTCAGCAAATGTAGCAGACAAGACAGGTACAGTATGGCTCAACGCTGCATCAGACGCTGAAGTCAAGGCTTCTTCTGCATCATCTGCAGAAACCCGTACCTTTACTGTTCAGATAAACACAGCTTCAGGTCTTGTAACAAAGACAATTCCTGTTACTCTTGATATGTTGAGTAACTCCATCGGTGGTGCTGTGAGCACATCTGCTCCCGGCACATACACAGGACTCAACCTTATCTATGAGGGTGAGGTAATCTGCACAAACTACACAGTTATCGTTTATGCAGAATATACAGTTGAGTTTGTAGACTACGACGGCACAGTGCTCAGCACTCAGAAGGTTGCCTACGGCACATCTGCAACTGCTCCTTCCAATCCTTCACGTGAGGGTTACACCTTTGTTGGTTGGGACAGATCCTTTGCAAGTATTACATCAGATACAACAGTAACTGCTGCATATTCAAAGGATATTGTTTACTACACAGTTACATTCAAGAACTGGGACGGTACAGTGCTCAGCACCCAGACTGTAGTTGAGGGCTCATCTGCATCTGCACCTTCCAATCCCACAAGAGAGGCTGATGTAGAGTATGTCTACAGCTTTGCAGGCTGGGATAAGACCTTCAGCGGTATCTCTTCAGACACAGTAATTACCGCTCAGTACACAAAGACAGATCAGATTTACTATATCCGCGGAAGTTTCAACGATTGGTATCCCGTTCATGCTCTCACAAAGGGCGAGAATGGTATCTACACCACTCAGATCACACTTCCTGCAGGTACATACGAGTACAAGGCTGCTAACGAGGATTACTCAATGCAGTGGCCTATAAACGGAAATCAGAGCATTACTTTTGACAGAACAAGTATTGTTACCTTTACACTTGATACTGTCAACCATACTCTTGTTGCCGATGCTCAGGTAATCGCAAGTGAGTACACAGTAATATTCAGAAACTTTGACGGTACACTTCTCTCAGAGCAGAAAGTTCTTGAGGGTGAGGCAGCAACAGCTCCCGCCGCTCCCACAAGAGACGGTTACACCTTCATAGGTTGGGATAAGGACTTCCTGAATGTTACAAGCAATATGACCATTACTGCTCAGTATGAAAAGAACGCAGATATGAGCAATGTTTATGTTGTAGTATTCCTTGATTATGACGGCAAGCATCTGAGTTCTCAGATTGTTGTTGAGGGTGACAGTGCAATAGCACCTGATGATCCCTCAAGAGAAGGCTATACCTTCACTGGTTGGGATAAATCCTATACAAACGTTACAGCCAACCTGACAGTAACAGCCACATACACAAGAGATGCAGTTTCCTACACAGTAACCTTCGTTGACTATAACGGTACAGTGCTCAGCACCCAGAAGGTTACAGAGAATGAGGCTGCAATTGCTCCCGAGGCTCCCTCAAGAGCTGCAGATATTGAGTATGTATACACCTTCAAGGGTTGGGATAAAGCCTTTGATTCTGTAACAGAGGACATTACTGTTACAGCGGTTTATGAAATGACCGAGCAGGCATATTACCTCCGCGGTGACTTCAACGGCTGGCAGACAACCGACAGAATGCTCAAGGGTGAGAATGGCATCTACACAGCAGTATTCACACTTGATGCAGGCACCTATAATTACAAGGCTGCAAACGCAGACTACTCCAATGAGTGGCCCCTTGGCACAAACCAGACCATTGAGCTTGCTGAAAAGAGTGTAGTAACATTTACTCTTGATACAGTTAACCACGTGCTTACAGCCAGAGCTGAAAGTGCAGAAGAAAAATTCACAGTAGTCTTTATGGACTATGACGGTACAGTGCTCAGCACTCAGTATATTACAGCAGGAAATGCTGCAACAGCCCCCGAGTCACCTGCAAGAGAAGGCTACAACTTCACAGGTTGGAGCAGCAGTTTTGACAGCATCACAGCTGACAAAACAATCATTGCTCAGTATGAGAAGAAAGAAGCAGTTGTAGTCAATAAGTACATCGTAAACTTTGTTGATGATGAAGGCAGACTCCTTTCAACTCAACTTGTTGAAGAGGGCAAGGCTGCAACAGCACCCGAAGCTCCCACAAAGGCAGCAGACGCACAGTACACCTACACCTTTAACGGTTGGGATAAGAACTTCTCTGCTATCAAAGCAGATACAACAGTAACAGCACAGTTTACAAAGACTGTGAACAAGTACACAGTAACCTTCCTTGACAAGGACGGAAAGGTAATTTCAACTCAGTCTGTTGAGTACGGCTCAAAGGCTTCTGCTCCCACAGCACCTGCAGTTGCAGGTTACACCTTCACAGGTTGGAACAAAGCATTTGATAACATCACAGCAGACACAACAGTAACAGCACAGTACAAGAAGAACGCAACACCTTCCACAACAGGTGCACTGAAGGTTGAGGTAGCAGGCGGAACAGGATTCACAATTTACGTTGACGGCGGCACAGCCCGTCCTCAGGGTCCTTCTTACCTGAACTCAAAGGCTCCTGTAGGTGTTAT
>JAZQHL010000125.1:0-4834 GCA_045540595.1 Ruminococcus sp. | reverse complement strand
GCAACCGAGGCCTCTCCTTGAGGAGGGGCTCCGCCGTAGGCGGTGGTGAGGTGTAGGACACGGACGTGTCCGTTAATATGTTGCTTTTTCTGCAAGGTTTTCGGATGGGCAATGCCCATCCCTACTCCCTTCGTCTGTGCTACGCACAGCCACCTCCCTCAAAGAGGGAGGCATATCAAGCCGTCCCCTACGTACTCCCTCACCGTCTTAGATAAAATTTACTTCATTTACATATTCTTACTGATTCAGGATAAAATACCACAGGGTGAAAATATGCTCAGTAAAGAACTTACGAAAAACAAAGAAATCATAGACAAGGTGCTCCGTGCTGATGAAAGTTTTGACATCATCCGCCGTGACATTGTCATCTGCAACCGTGAAGCCCGCATCTACTCCATTGACGGACTTGTAAAAGACACCGTAATGGGCAAGTTGATGATTTTCTTCTACGGGCTCAAAGACGAAAGTGTGATGAGTGATGCAGACACTTTCTCAAAAAACTGTGTGCCATACATCGAGGTCAACACAGAAAAAGACATAAGAATAATTACCCAGAACATTTTAAGCGGAATTAGCGCTCTGTTCATTGACGGCTTCGACTGTGCCATTATGATGGATACCCGCACCTACCCTCAGCGTCAGACCAGCGAGCCCGACACCGACAAGGTAATGCGTGGCAGCAAGGACGGCTTTGTGGAAACCATCATCAGCAACATTGCTTTGATGAGAAGAAGAATCAGAGATGCAAACTTCACAGTAAAGCCTTTTTCCGTCAGCCGTACCTCAAAGGCAGATGTGGTGCTGTGCTATATGGAAAACAAGGTTGACCACAAACTTCTTCGGTCCATCACTCAGCGGATAGAGAATATCAAGGTTGATTCCCTTGCAATGAATCAGCAGAGTCTTGTAGAGGCAATTTATCCCAGAAAATGGTTCAATCCTTTCCCGAAGATAAAGTACACAGAGCGTCCCGACTCTGCCGCCGCCAACGCCATAAAAGGCAACATCATTATTCTGGTGGACAACTCTCCATCAGCGCTGATACTCCCCACCTCAATCTTTGATGTTACCGAAGAAGCAGACGATTACTACTTCCCGCCCTTCACAGGCTCATATCTGAGAATAGCCCGCTTCCTCATACTTTTCACTTCTGTATTCATAACACCTATGTGGTTGCTTGCACAGCAGAATCCTCACATTCTGCCTGAAACCTTCAGGTTTGTGGTGGTCACAGAAGAGCACAACATCTCCATCTTCTGGCAGCTTATAATACTGGAACTCGCCATTGACGGTCTGCGGCTTGCCTCCCTGAATACCCCCACCACCTTATCCGGAACAATGGGTATAATCGGCGCCATAGCCCTTTCTGAATTTTCTGTGGAGGTAGGCTGGTTTTCAACCCACGCAATCCTTTATATGGCATTTGCCACCCTTGCAAGCTTCACTCAGCCCAACTACGAACTGGGTTACTGCGTGAAGTTTATCCGTATTCTTCTGCTGATACTCACTTCCCTGTTCAATATCTGGGGCTTTGTTGCAGGACTCATAGTCACCGCAGTTTTACTTCTTACAAACAAAACAATCTCAGGCAAAAGCTACCTTTATCCCCTTATCCCCTTCAACGGCAAAGCCTTTATAAACAAGGTGCTGAGACTCAGGTAAAAATCCTGAGGGAGCTGGATTTCGGCACAGCCGAAAGACTGAGGGAGTAAAAAATAAAACCTTTCCTATTACTCCCTTCGTCATTGGCTTTCAGCCAATGCCACCTCCCTCACAGCGTGAGGCAACCGAGGCCTCTCCTTGAGGAGAGGCTCCGCCGTAGGCGGTGGTGAGGTGTAGGACACGGACGTGTCCGTTAACGTGTTGCTTTTTCTGCAAGGTTTTCGGATGGGCAATGCCGTTCCCTGCACAATCTTTCTTATGTAAAAAACAATCTCACCGTCAGCACCGAAAACACCACTGCAGTAAAATCCGCACACAACCCTGCAACAAGGGTGTGGCGGGTTTTCTTTATGCCCACACTGCCAAAATAAACCGCAATGGCATAAAAGGTGGTTTCCGTGGATCCTGCCATCACAGAAACAATCCGTCCTGCAAAACTGTCGGGACCGAATTTTTCGAATATCCCTACAAGCAGAGCCGTAGACCCTCCTCCCGATATAGGTCTGAGCACCGCCACAGGCACAATCTCTGCAGGAAAGCCAAGCTTCTGAGCCAGAGGTGTAATAACCCCCGTCAGCAAATCTATGGCACCGCTTGCTCTGAGCATACTCACCGCCGTGATAAGCCCCACAAGGGTAGGTGCTATCATGTAAGCGGTGTGAAGCCCCTCCTTTGCCCCTGTGAGGAAAGCATCAAAAACCCCCACTTTTTTGTAAAGCCCGAAGCCTATGAAAAACACCGCCACCAAGGGCACAACCATATCCAATTCACATCACCTTCCCTTACACAGTTTTTCTCTTTTTCCAATGCACAGAGCCTTTGCCACAACAAGCCCTGCCGTCAGTGCAACCACAGAAGTTATCCACACACAGTGGATAATCTCAAAGGGCTTTTCACTTCCGTAAGTCGCCCTGTAAGCACACAGCGTTGCAGGAAGGAGCTGCAGTGATGCAGTATTGAGCACCACAAACACAAGCTGGGAATCCGAAGCCCTGTCCCTTATGGGGTTTATCTTCTGAAGTTCCTTCATTGCCTCCAGCCCGAAAGGCGTTGCCGCATTGCCAAGCCCTAAAAGATTTGCACTTATGTTGAGGCTAATATAACGCATTGCCTCAGAATCCGCCCTCACCTGCGGAAACAGAGGTCTCAGCAAAGGTGCAAAAAGCCTTGCCAGCAAATCCGTCAGTTTTGCACGCTTTGCAATTTCCATCAATCCCGACCAGAAACACATTACCCCAAGGATTCCCAGAAGCAGTTCCACTGCATCGCCTGCACCTGAAACCAGAGCCTGTGATACCTCTTTTGTGTTGCCTGTCAGCACTCCCACCAAAAGGCTTAAAAATATCATTCCTGCCCAGATATAATTCATCATCTGTGTCAACTCCTGTCGCTGTTTGTCGATAAATAATTACCCCTGACATATACCGTAAGCTATTGACAATATTGGTAATTATTGGTAGAATATATGTGAAATTATTTCAAAAAGGTGGTAATAAGTATGAAAGCAGCAGGTTATATTGTAAGGGTTGACGAACTGGGCAGAATCGTTATCCCTGTCAGACTCAGACGCTCACTTGACTTCGACAAAGGCTCCTGCCTTGAAATATTCACTGAGGAGGACAGCCTTGTTATCCGCAAGTATTCCTCCTGCTGTGCATTCTGCGGAGGCAATGATAATCTTCACGAGCATATGGGCAAGCACATCTGCAAGGATTGCCTTGACTCCATCACAAACCGCTGAAACAAACTTCACTTCAATAATTTTCCCTTGACAACCTCAGTTAAATATATCATTATATAAGTGGATTTATGATACGGAGAAATTTTTTCAGAGGAGGTCTTTTATGTATCGTATAGATAAGGAAAACTATTATCTGGATATTGCAGAAACCGTACTTGAGCGTGGCACGTGTCTGCGACGTAACTACGGCGCAATCATCGTAAACAACGACCAGATTGTTTCCACAGGTTATGTGGGTGCTCCCAGAGGCAGAAAAAACTGCATTGATCTCGGTCACTGCGTAAGAGAAGCAAACAACGTACCCCGCGGTGAAAGATACGAGCTTTGCCGCAGTGTGCACGCAGAGCAGAACGCCATTATCCATGCTTCCCGCGAGCGTATGATAGGCGCCACACTCTACCTTGTAGGCAAAGATGCAGTCACAGGTGCTTATGTTGAAAACGCCAGTGCCTGTGCCTTGTGCAAGCGTATGATTATCAACGCAGGCATCTCCCGCGTGGTTATCCGCAACACAAAGGAACGTTTCACTGCTCTTTATGTGGAAGAATGGATTGAAAACGACGAGTCCCTTGACGCAGTAAAGGGCTACTGATAATCCGTAATTTTCACAGAAAACACAGAAAAACTTCATAAAAAAACACAACCGTCGGCTACAAAGAAAAGTAACCGACGGTCTTTTTTATAAAAGCAAAAGTGCTTTATTCTCCTGTGTAATCAGGGGATTTTCTTACTTTAAGCCTCTTTCGTAGGACTCGATCATTTTCTTGACCATCTGTCCGCCAACAGAGCCTGCCTGACGGGAAGTAAGGTCGCCGTTGTAACCCTGCTTGAGGTTAACGCCTACTTCTGCAGCAGCTTCCATCTTGAAACGCTCAAGTGCGTCCTTAGCCTCAGGAACTACGATGTTGTTCTTAGACATTTCCGTTTTCTCCTTTTCTTCAAATATTTATCTTATTTTCAAATCATTTGCGACTACTGAATTTTCATCGCAAAGTTATTATGTGAAGGAGAACAAAATATATAATATGCAAATTTTGCAAACAAAAAAGGCTTCCTGCGCAGGAAGCCTTCAGCTTGTCGATAAAGTAGCACTCGTAGCTCCCCTTAGCAGGGGCGGCAACCCTTTTGTCTGCTTTGCAGACATTTCCCCTAATAGGGGAATTTCCTTGTCAGGGGAGCTGTCACCGCAGGTGACTGAGGGATAGTTGAAATGTCACATTATATCTACATTTTCTCTCCCTCCGTCTTTTGCCTTCGGCAAAATCCACCTCCCTCGTCAAAGGGAGGCAACCGAGGCCTCTCCTTGAGGAGAGGCTCCGCCGTAGGCGGTGGTGAGGTGTAGGACACGGACGTGTCCGTTAATATGTTGCTTTTTCTGCAAGGTTTTCGGATGGGCAATGCCCATCCCTACTCCCTTCGTCTGTGCTACGC
>JAZQHL010000124.1:0-25577 GCA_045540595.1 Ruminococcus sp. | reverse complement strand
TGGGGAAACATGTTGTCTTCCTAAGACCCGCTTGGCCTCCGACTTGTGCTTGGGTTTGTCCTGAGGTTTTCTGGCAGGTCTGCGCTGAGGCGCTCTGTCCTGTTTTTCAGGTCGGTCGTCCTTCTGGGGAACTCTGGGCCTTTCAACAGCCTGTTTGATAGACAGGGCAATCTTGCCGTTTTCGGCAATAGAGATTACTTTGACTTTAACTGTGTCGCCTACCTTGCAGACATCATGAATATCCTTGACGAATCTGTCGGACACTTCTGAGATATGTACCATACCATCAGGGCCGTCAGGCAAGGAGACGAATGCTCCGAAGTTAGTTATGCTTGTGATTTTTCCTTCGTAAATCTGTCCAATTTCCGGTTTCATACTTTTCCTTTTCTGTTATATTAAGATTTTAAGCAGGAATCAATTACCTGCAGAATTGACAAAAACTCTTTCGCCCTGTCTGACATAATCGAGGTCATTATGGGCCTTGTTGATTACATACTCAAGATATTCTTCATCTGAATAATTGAGCACGTGCTCAAGTTCACTGTTCTTGATTTCCTGGATTCTGATTTCATTGCGGATAGAATCAAGCTCAGCCTGTTTTTCTTTAATCTGTTTGTTTATAGTAGCGATAGTGATGAAAGAACTGATTAAGAAAACAAAAACAACGGCACCAAGAGCAATATACCGCAGAGGATGTTTTTTCTTATTATTACTCAGCAGTTTTAACTCCATGATACCGTTTACCTCGTCTTTTTGATTTAGAATGATCCCTGCTGTGTACAGCAACTCCATTCTTTCTACTATTATTATACAATATGTTTGCTATGACTTGCAAGAGTTTTTTCGCAAGTTTTCCCATATTTACTGCAATTTTTCGTGATTTTATCATTAATTTTCTCAGCAATGGCACAAAAAATCTGACGCTTAACCTGCCGAGAGTGATCCTGACAAACAAAACACCGATAAATTCACCGAAAAGAGTGAAATACCGGGTGATGCCTTTGGAGTAACAAATACTGAAAAGAACAGTTACAAAGGCTGAAACAACCATAAAAAGCACATCACAGATGAATACAAATATACGCTTCCCTTTTATGAAGATGCGGAAAAGTCTGATTATCTCGTAAAACACACCAAGAAAAAGTCCGCAAAGCACAGATGTACCAAAACAAAGAAGCTGGTCAGAAAGTGTATACTTCATTGAATCACCTGAATATCCGTGACATAACACCTTTTCTGTTTACATCTCCAAGATACTGCAGGGAGTTTATTCTGCCTTCGACAGAAACTTCTCCTGTATCAAGGGAGAGTCGGCTTATATGAAGGTCTTCACCCTTTATCACAAGAGAGCCAAGGTCAGTCTTGATACTGACGGTTTCTTCGTTAAATCCGGGTACATCAACAACACCGGTGAGTGCAAGGGTTTCTCTGTTAAGAAGAGTAAGTGTATGGGTATCAGGTTTCTGATTATCCAGCATAGGCACCTCCGAAAAATATAGTAGCCTTAAATAATATTCATCAGGATAATCAGATATTACTTATCAAAGAGGTTTGTACATTGCGTCTGCGTCTTCCTTACGGACGTGCTCAAGGACGGTTACAACCTGCACTTTCAAAACTTTTTCTCCGAAAGTGAGTTCAATTATATCCCCCACTTTAACGTCATAGGAAGCTTTCTGAACTTTTGAGTTGACAGAAACCTTACCTGCAGCACAAGCCTCTGCTGCTACTGTTCTTCGTTTTATAAGTCGGGAAACCTTCAGATATTTATCAAGTCTCATAAATCCTCCGAGTAAAATTATTCTTATAAAAGAACGATGGGCATACGAGACCGTATGCCCATCTTAAACAATTACTTGTTTACAGCGTCCTTAAATGCTTTACCAGCCTTGAATGCGGGAACCTTGGAAGCAGGAATCTCGATCTTAGCGTTTGTTCTGGGATCGCAACCTGTTCTTGCGTTTCTTGTTCTCTGCTCGAATGTACCGAAGCCTACGAGAGCAACCTTCTCGCCAGCAGCGATGGACTCTACGATAGTATCGAGAACAGCTGCAACAGCCTTGTCAGCGTCCTTCTTGGAAATGCCACTCTTTGCAGCAACTGCTGCAACTAACTCAGTCTTGTTCATAATTGAACCTCCATTAATATTTTTTATTTAAGTCGGCTTAGCCGATAAATAACATTTGTGTGTGACAGTGCCTGTCCTGTGTAATTACTGCTTTTTGATTTCTTCCCAGAGAGCATCAAGTTCTTCAAGGGATGCAGTTTTCATATCAATGCCGCGCTCATTTGCAAGTTTTTCAACCTTTGCGAAACGGGCAATGAACTTGTCCACAGAGGAAGAAAGGGACTGCTCGGGGTCAACACCGATAAATCTGGAAACATTGACTGCAGAAAAAAGCACATCACCCAGTTCATCATAGCAGGAAGTCTCATCTCCATTTGCAACTGCTTCGGTAAGTTCCCCTACTTCTTCTGAAAGCTTTGAAAGAGCTCCGCTTACATCGTCCCAATCGAAGCCGTATTTGCGGGCTTTGTGCTGAACTTTGTGAGCACGGATAAGAGACGGAAGAGCATGGCTTACACTGTCAAGTGCTTCTGCATAAGTTGACTGGTCTTTGGTCTGCATTTTGATAGCGTCCCAGTTTTCCAGAACTTTGTCAGGAGTTTCGGCAATAACATCTCCGAAAACATGAGGATGACGGATAATGAGTTTTTTGCAGATGCCGTCACAGACTTCAGAAATTGTAAAGCCTCCAAGGTCCTGCTCGATCTGCGAATGGAAAACTACCTGTAGAAGCACATCACCAAGTTCCTCACAGAGAAGTGTGGAATCTTCTGTGTCGATTGCTTCTATAGCCTCGTATGTTTCCTCAAGGAAATCACGGCGGATACTTTTATGAGTCTGCTCTGCGTCCCAAGGACAACCCCCGGGCTGACGCAGAATTTTCATAATATTTACAAGATCGTTAAAATCATATTTGTCTTTATACTGAAAGTCCATTGATTTTGCCTCCTTGTAAACTTAGGAATCCGCATTCCAATCATATATTTTAATCTATTAAGTGCATTTTTTCAAGTATTATTACAATATTTTTACCTTTTGGAAGCATTAAAATTTCATTTCGCGTAAAAGTATGCAATATCAACAAAACGAGGACATAGAATATGGCAGAAATAACGATAGAAATCAGCACGTGCAGGTTGAAAACATAACTGCACAGGTATGCACAGCCTCCGCAAAGAAGAGCACCTATCATTGGTTTGACTGCTGAAGTGATAAAATTCGGCATAATTTTTGTACTTCTCACAAGAAGGAACATTGCAACAGTACACATAAGGAAGTTGGAAACCAGAGAGCCGATTGCAGCACCTACGATATTGATGTGAATATTTCTTGCAAAGAGGTAAGACACGATAATCTTGGAAACTGTGCCGAAAATGTAAATATACATTGTTGCCTTTACCTTGCCCACACCCTGCAACATGGAGCAGATGGGAGTGATTGTGCCCATAAAGATGACGGATATACCCAGCACCTGCAACACTTCCCCGCCAAACTGTGAAATATTGGGGTTGCCTGAATATACAAGGGAAAGCACGGGAGAAGCAAGAACTGCAAGACCGATGGCACAAGGGAAAGCAAACATTGTTGTAAGTCTTAAGACCGTTTCAATAGATTCCTTGAGTTCTTCCTTGTTACCTTTGGTGTAGGCATTGGTAACATTGGGCATTGCACTTGTTCCAAAAACCTGGGTTACGGCTACTACAAGAGATGAAAGTGTTACAGATGCGCTGTAATAACCCCAGATGCAGGTATGGATTGTGATTTTATCCTTTGTTATCTCACCATCCAGCACATTGTTGAACTCGGCAAGCAAAGCCTCGGGCTGAGTCAGAGCCATATTGTACATAAGATTCTGGATAATTGTAGCATCGATAGTGCTGGAAATACTCATAACAAGAGCACCGATACCTACAGGCAGGGCTGTTTTGCACATTTTGACGAAGGTTTCGCGCTTTGAGATTGCCTCAACAGAACGGAGATAGTATTCCTCGGGAATGTCACCCTTGCTGAGCGCAAAACGGATACGAAGATAAAGGAAAGCTATTACGCTGCCCATAGTGATACCAAAAATAGAAGCTGCAACAGAGATTGCTACAAGTGTACGGTAGGCTTCATCTACAGTATCAAAGGTAAGTCCGAAAAGTGTACCTGTGGAAGAAATCTGGTTTGCACCTACATTTACTACAATGTAGGAAAGCACAACACCGATTGCTATTTTTGAGAAAGCCTCTATAACCTCTGAGATTGCTGTGGGGGTCATATTACGCAGACCCTCGTAGTATCCGCGGTAAACAGACACAAGGCAACCAAAGAAGATTGTGGGTGCAAGCACCAGCATTGCAGGCAGAGAGTAAGGTGAATTGATGTAATCAATATAGAAGAAGCTGCCTGCTGCCATAAGCAGAAAACAGACTACCCCCATTACGATAAAGAAGGGTTTTGAAACCTTATAAATCTGCTTTATATCTTTGTATCTTTCCTGAGCGTAGCTTTCTGACACAAGGCGGGAAACCGCAATAGGAAAGCCTACTGTTGCCAATGTGAACAGGGGTACATAGAGCTCGTAAGCGTTGGAAAACAGCGCTGTACCGAACTCGGCAAAACTGCCGCCCAGTGTACCGTACAGGTTTGTGAGCAGAACTTTCTGTGCAAGCCCGCACAGTTTTACGGCAATCATACTGAGAGTAAGTATGAAAGCACCTTTCAGAAAGCTTTGTGATGAGCTTTTCTGCTTTGTGTTATTATCAGACATTCTTATTGTCTCCTCCTTGTGACAGGTTTTCGTAGA
Source organism: Ruminococcus sp. (assembly GCA_045540595.1). Taxonomy (GTDB): domain Bacteria; phylum Bacillota; class Clostridia; order Oscillospirales; family Acutalibacteraceae; genus Ruminococcoides. Next base: position 20,721 of record JAZQHL010000124.1, on the reverse strand, counting down.
AAGGAGCAACAGCGTCTTTACGACTTATGAGTTCCTCTTGTCTTGCATTATATTCATATGGATACTTGAAATTAAATATACGTTCTATTCTGTCAGAATAAGGGTCACGGAGCTTTGTTACAGCACCTGCACCGCAAGCAAGGATTGTGTGGGTTTCGTCCATAATATAGACGTTATACAATCCTTCAAATCCGGGCTTGGACCAGCCTGTGTTTTCCATATTGCCAAGCATTCTGCTCTGACGATAGAGATAGTAAGGGGCAAGCCCCTCTGCACTCAGGGCATTATAGGCAGTTGTAAGCATTTGTGATACATTCTGAGTATCTTCACGCATAATCTGCATATTATCCTCAGTGAGTTTTGAACTGCGTTTCATAGAAAGGGTATGGATTGTGACACTTTCAGGAGAAAGAGCACAGATACCATCTATGGTTTTTCTGAAACTTTCGGGAGTATCTCCGGGAAGCCCTGCAATAAGGTCTGTGTTTATGTGTCTGAAACCTACCTTGCGGGCAAGGTGGAAGGAGCGGAAAAAATCCTGCACCGTATGGCGTCTGCCGATATTCTGAAGCACCTCATCACTGAGAGTCTGGGGATTTACGCTGAGACGGTCACAACCGCCCTCAATAAGTGCTCTGAGTTTATCTTCTGTGATGGTGTCGGGTCTGCCTGCTTCAACGGTGAATTCACGGCAGGTTGACATATCAAAGTTTTCTCTGATTGCTTTCAGAAGTTGTGTAAGGTGTGGTGCTTCAAGAGTTGTGGGAGTGCCTCCGCCTATGTAGACGGTTTCCAGACGAAGATTAAGACTTTTTGCAATCTGTGCTGTTACTTCAATTTCCTTGCAGAGAAGGTCCACGTATGGGTCTATGAGGTGCTTTGCTTTCTCAACAGACTGAGAAACAAAGGAGCAATAACTGCAACGGGTAGGACAGAAGGGTATTGAAACATAAAGACTGAACGAGTCCTTCTGAGAAAGGCTGAGAATCTTCTGCTCGTTGACACAGGTAACCCTGGCAAGGGCTGTTTTCTCCTCAGACACCAGCAGGTCTCTGAGGAAGTACTCCTGTGTTTTCTCCTCACCCATCTGCTCACAAAGTCTGCGGAAAAGTTTGATGGGACGCACACCTGTGAGAAGTCCCCAGGAAAGAGAAACACCTGTCAGGTTGCTCAGAATTCTGTAAAGCAGGGTTGCCATTGTGAGTTCATCATCTGCATTGCCTGTTTTTTCGCAGAGAGTTTCTTTGAAATCACCATACACCACAGACACAGACATATCCTCACCAAAGGTTGTGAGGATATAGGGAGCATCTAAGGAATCAGGGATGGATTCCGAAGGAAAAACTGTTATTTTTTCGTTGGGAAAGAAAGCCCTTGTTAAGTTTTCCAGTTCGTAATGAAAGGAATGATTTACTGTATATAAATTCATAACTTATTCTGATTAACCATTAAAAATAGGGATTTAGTTTACGTTCATCTGACAATGTGGTGGGTCGGTCATGACCGGGATACACCTTGTAATCACCCTGCATATCACGGAGTCTGTGCAGAGAAGTAATCATCTGAGAGGGATTGCCTGTGGGAAAATCCACACGACCCATAGACCTGCAAAAAAGTGTATCTCCTGAGAAAATGATTCTGTCCTCAGCAAACACAAAGCAACCGCTGCCTGCTGTGTGTCCCGGTGTAAGCATAAACTGAAACTCTGAGTCTCCAAGCATCAGTTTATCTCCGCCTTTTAATGTAATATCTGCATTGCAACAGGCAAGCTGTGAGTTGCCGAACAAGGCAGACAAATTCAGGTTATTATCGTGCAGGAAAGGCTCCTCTGCCAATGAAATTACAATCTTTGCAGAGAACATATCCGCATAAAAACCGGCCCCTGCTATATGGTCAAAGTGGCCGTGAGTGAGCAGAATGTATCTGATTTTATCCTTGCCGAGACCGAGGAGATACTCTGTAAGAGCATCGTCTTTACAGGCAGGGTCAACAAGGGCTGACTCACCAGTGGTTTTATCGGTGATTACATAGGTATTTGTGGACATCATACCCAGAGTAAAGGTTCTGACGTTTATCATCTGCTCAGCTCCTTGGAATTGATGATGAGAGTAACAGGGCCATCGTTGAGAAGTTTCACCTTCATATCGGCACCAAATTCTCCCCTTTCAATTCTTTCTATACCGTTTGCAGCCATACAAGTACAGAAATATTCGTATAGTTCGTTGGCTTCATCGGGGCGGGCAGCATTGTCAAAGCTGGGACGTCTGCCCTTTTTACAATTGCCGCAGAGTGTGAAATTGGAAATAACAAGCACTCCCCCGCTGATATCAGACAGAGAAAGATTCATCTTATCATTTTCATCTGTAAAAACACGAAGACCTGCGATTTTTCTTGAGAGCACCTCTGCCTCGGTTTTGTCATCGCCTTTTTCTACACCAAGCAGGATAAGAAAGCCTTTGTCTATCTGTCCTATAATATTTTCATCTACGGTGACAGATGCTTCTGACACACGCTGAATTACTGCTATCATTTGTTTTTCCTCGTGAAATTATTTTCTTGTTACTGAAGTTATACCGCTGATTGTATTGAGACGTGCAATAACTGTTTTGAGGTGGCCTGTGTCGGTAACATCAATGGTAACGTTGATAATTGCCATACCGTCAGGAAGTTCACGACAGTTAAGAGAACGAATCATAATGTGCATTGCAGAAAGCTGGTTTGAAACATCTGCAAGGAAGCCTGTGCGGTCTGCACCGATAATCTCCAGACTTGTCTGGAATACTTCTCTGACAGAATGCTCCCAATGAGCGCTGACCCATCTGTCGGGCTCTTCTGCCTTAGAGATATCAACAGGCACATTCTTACAATTGCGGTTATGAATAGATACACCGTAGCCACGGGTAATGAAGCCGATAATGTCATCGCCCGGAACAGGGTTACAGCAACGGGAGAACTTGATGAGAACATCGTCCATACCCTCAACAATAACACCTGAGCCGACTTTTCTGCGCTTGGGCTGTTCTATTACTGCAGGTGTGTGCTCTGTGTTGGGTTTGACGTAAAGTTTCTGATACAGGTCACGGATTCGGGGCATAATCTTCCAGAGCTGGATACCGCCGTAACCGATGGCTGCATAGAAGTCATCAAGGGTATTGACCTGAATTTTAAGGTTTACCTTCTTGAGGAAATCCTCGAGCTCGTTTTCAGGAATATTGATTCCGTTCTTCTTGAGTTCTCTCTCAAACTCTGCCCTACCCTCAGCAATGTTTTCTTCTCTGCGTTCTTTTTTGAACCAGGAACGGATTTTACTTCTTGCTTCAGAGGTACGGACAATCTTCAGCCAGTCACGCTTAGGTCCCTGTGCCTCTTTCTGAGTAAGAATTTCTACTATATCGCCTGTTTTCAGGGGATAATCTATGGGAACGATTCTGCGGTTGACCTTGGCACCCACCATACTGTTACCTACAGCAGAGTGGATTGCATAAGCCATATCGATAACTGTAGAACCTGCAGGCAGACTGATAACGTCACCCTTGGGAGTAAAGACGAATACTTCGTTGGGGTTAAGGTCGGTTTTGATTGTGCTTACGATATCAGTGGCGTCAACAGAATCCTTCTGGGTTTCCAGAATCTTTCTTACCCAAGCCAGATGTTCATCAAGAGAATCTCCACCCTTGCCGCCTACACCTGCTTTGTACTTCCAGTGGGCTGCGATACCGTACTCAGCAGTGTGGTGCATATCCCATGTGCGAATCTGCACCTCAAAGGGAATACCGCTATGGCTGACAACCGTTGTGTGCAGAGACTGGTACATATTTGGCTTGGGGGTTGAAATGTAATCTTTAAATCGATTGGGTATGGGTTTATATATATCGTGGATAATACCCAGAACGTTGTAACAATCCGTTACCGTATTAACAATTAATCTGACAGCAAAGATATCATAGATTTCTTCTATGGTTTTGCCTTTCATAATGGTTTTACGGTAAATACTGTGAATGCTCTTGACACGACCGCTGATGTAAATATTATCGATTGCCTCGCGGCTGCGCTCAAGGATTTCTTCCTTAAGAGATGCAATGAACGAATCACGGTCTCCTGCGGTTTTGTTAAGTTCTGCTTCAATCTCAGCATAGCCTACAGGGTCAAGATAACGCAGAGAAAGGTCTTCCATTTCTTCTTTTACTGCTGTGATACCAAGACGGTGAGCAATAGGAGCATAAACCTCCATTGTTTCCAGCGCAATGTCACGACGCTTCTGCTCACGCATACAATCAATGGTACGCATATTGTGCAGACGGTCTGCAAGTTTGATGATGATAACGCGGATATCGTTACTCATAGCGATGAGCATTTTTCTCAGGTTTTCTGCCTGATGCTCCTCGCGGTTTGAATATTTGATTTTTGAAAGTTTGGTGAGGCCGTCAATAAGCAGTGCTATTTCTGAGCCAAACTCCTTGGAAACTTCTTCAAGGGTGATGTCTGTATCTTCTACAACATCGTGAAGAAGAGCCGCAATGATGGAATCGGTATCCATACCCAGACCCACAAGGATATATGCAACGGAAACAGGGTGAAGAATGTAAGGAAGTCCTGAAACACGGCGCTGATCCTTGTGTGCCTCGTAGGCATAGTTGTAGGCTTTATCAATACGCTCCATTGAGAACTTGAGGCCGCTTGACCTGATAAGGTCTTTAAGGTCACCGTAATCGTGATAATGGGCAATATCGGTACAATTGAAGTTGTTGCCTGTGTTCTGATCTAATTTGTTGTTATCTGATGCACTCATCTGCACACCTCCGAAAGTTCCTCTATAATAGGTGCTGAGTCAAGGCTTACCTTTCCTTCAACCTGACACAGTGATATTTCTGCTTTTGTCATACCTTCCTGCATATCTATAAGTCTGAGTTCACACATTGCCATAAGCACTGTACGAAGCTTACCAAGAGAGATACCCAGTCTTACAGAAAGCATATCTACTGCACCTGAGTATCCTGAATTACTGCGGAGGAAACGATAGACTACAGTGAAATCATTTCTATCGGGCAGGATACTCTGTGCATCTTCTTTTGTGATACTTCTGCCTGTGCAGAAGCGTTCGTATATACGCTCAGACTTAAGCTGTGCTTCGTTGTCTGTTGAGCTTAATTTCATATCTCTTACTATTACAGACAGGTAAGTGTTGCCTGCATAGAAGTTTTTATCAAGGGCTACAGCCAGATCTACCACATCGCCTGTTTTGTAACAGAAGCCTGTTACATCAACTCCGAAGCACATGGCTGTAACGTGGGCTCCGTCACGGGAAACGGTGATTTTGCGGTGCTTGCCCCCTGAAAGTTCCTTGATATCGTCAATACGCATATTGTAAAGACCAAACAAGGGTGACGGATTGCCTGCACCGAAAGGCTCAAGGGAAGAGATGCTGTCAAGCAAGAATAAATCCAGAAGTGTGGGATTCAGTTTGCAATCCAGATGGATCTCAGGCAAGGGCATATCCTCAAGGCTGTCTGTGTAGGCATAGAGAGTTTCTTTGAATTTTTCAATGTTTGAGCTTTTCAGTGAAAAGCCTACTGCCATAGGATGGCCGCCGAAGTGTTCAAGCAAATCACTGCAGTTGAATATTGCATCTGAAAGTGAAAAGCCTTCAACGGATCTGCCTGATGCACGGGCTGACTCCCCTTCTCTGGAAATAACGATGCAGGGTTTGCCAAAAGCACTTTTTACTCTGGCTGCAACAATTCCGATTACTCCCTGATGCCAGTTATCTCCGTCAATTATGATTATGCTCTGCATTGTAAGTGCAGGGTCATTTTTGATTCTTTCATCAATTTCTGCAAGGATATCCTTCTCTATCTGCTGACGTGTAAGGTTATCTTTAGTAAGCTCATCTGCAAGTTGTTCTGCAACTGACTCATCTTCTGTGAGAAGAAGTTCTACCGAACGGGTAGAAAGTCCAAGCCTGCCTACAGCGTTGATTCTGGGAACAACGGTGAAGGCAAGAGTGCTTGCAGTGAGAGGTTTATCTTCATAACCTGCGCTGCGGATAAGGGCACGGATACCTACTCTGTCGGTATTCTGCAGGATACGGACACCTTCTTTTACGATAGATCGGTTTTCGTCAGTGAGGCTTACTACATCACCTATGGTACCAAGAGCTGCCAGATCTGCAAAGTTATCAAGGATATCTTCCAGCTCGGAATAGCCTTCTTCAAGTGCCATTACAAGTTTGAGGGCTACACCTACACCTGAAAGTTCCTTGAAGGTACTGGGGCAATCGGTCTGGTGAAGATCCACAACCGCCACAGCCTCGGGGATAACCTCAGGCACTGTGTGGTGGTCGGTTACAACTGTATCTACTCCTAAGGTTTTTGCATAAGCAATTTCCTGTGCGGCTGAGATACCGTTATCTACAGTAACTATAAGGCTGACACCCTGTGCAAAAAGCTGAGTTATTGCCTCGGTGTTCATACCATAGCCTTCTTCTGCTCTTGAAGGGATATAGTAAGTAACATTTGCACCTACTGAATCTAGGTAGGAATAAAGCAGTGCTGTGGCTGTGACACCGTCAGCATCATAGTCACCATAGATACATATTTTCTCAAAATTTTCTATCGCTATACGTATTCTGTCTGCAGCTTTTTCCATATCCTTTATGAGGAAAGGATCGTGAAAAGCAGGCTCATCACTGAGGAACTCGGAAATCTTTTCCTCGTCGGTGAAGCCTCTGATGCACAGAAGAACAGAGAGCAGCATGGGGATATCCATACTCTCACTGATTCTGAGTGCCTCAGTTTTATCAAGTTGTGCAACAATCCATTTTCTCATAATGTACTCCAATGTATATAAATACTGCTCAGTTTATACTGCTGTTACCTGCAAGAAGTTCTCTTGCATAATCAAAGGCTGCTTCCCCTATTTCCACACCGCCTATAATTCTGGCGAGTTCTTCGACTCTGCCCTCAGGGGTGAGTCTTGTGACGTTGGTGTAAGTTCTGCCGTCTTTTTCTTTTTTGCTGATAAGGTAGTGAGAATCAGCCAAAGCTGCAATCTGGGGCAGATGAGTGACACAAAGTGCCTGGGTATCTTTGCTGACGCCCTTGAGTGCATCACCTACCCTGCGGGCTGCGGAGCCTGAGATACCTGTATCGACTTCGTCAAAAATCAGTGTATCTGTAGGGTCTGAGTGTGAAAGCACGGTTTTGATTGCAAGCATCATTCGTGAAAGTTCACCGCCTGATGCAACCTTTGCAACAGGTTTTGGTGGCTCACCTGCGTTGGTGGACACAAGGAATTCTATTTCATCAATGCCGTTTTCATTGAGAGGACAGGTTATCTGTGACACTGCCACAGTTGCACTGGGCATATCAAGCTTACGCATCTGCTCAGTTACCTGAGCACAGAAATCCTCGGCAATTTTTCTGCGCTTTTCTGAGATTGCACTTGCAAGGGAATTGCACAGCATAAAGGAGGCCTGCTGTTCCTGAGTAATTTTTTCTCTGTCTTCCTCAAAGCGGCAGATAGCATCGTATTCTGCTTTGATTTTTTCAAGATACGCAAGCATTTCTTCTTCCGTATCTCCGTATTTTTTGGAAAGTCTCTGAATCAGGTCAAGACGAAGTTCGATTTCTTCAAGACGCTGAGGGTCATCTTCAATGTTATCACCTGCACGGCTGATATCAGATGCAAGGTCCTGAAGTTCAAAGTAACAGTTCCTGACACGGTCTGAAATTTCTGCAAGGGAAGAAACAAGCTGTGCTGCGCTGTCAACCTCATCGGTGACATCTGAAAGCACAGACAAAACACCTGCGAACTCTCCCCCGTCACCTGAAAGAAGGTATGATGCATTTGACAGATATTCTCTAAGTTTCTGAGAATTTGCAAGGACAGAACGTTCTTCTGTAAGGGCTTCCTGCTCACCAATCTGCAGGTCAGCCTCTTCCAGTTCGTTAATCTGAAAAGACAGCAAATCGGCACGTCTTGCTCTGTCACGGTCATCAGACTCCTTCTGATTAAGAATACGTGTGAGTTCCTTGAAATGTGCAAACTCACGGCGGTATTCCTCCAGATCCTTTGAAAGATTACCGAGAGAATCGATGTAACCGATGTGAAGATCGGGAGACATAAGCTCGTAACTTTCGTGCTGACCGTGGATATTGATAAGATATCTGCCGATTTCCTTCAACGCTGAAAGGGCTGCAGGTCTGCCGTTGACACGGCAGTTGTTCTTACCTGCAAGGGTAAACTCTCTTTCTATGAGGAGTCTGCCATCTTCCAGAGAATATCCAAGTTCCTCCAAAGTATCAAGGACAGCCTGTCCCACATCGGTGAAGGTTGCGCTAACGTATGAAGAATCTGCACCTGTACGGACAAGTTCACGGGAGGTACGTCTGCCAAGAACAGCAGAGATGGCATCTATAACAATACTTTTACCTGCACCTGTTTCACCTGTCAGCACATTGAGACCTTTGGTGAACTCAATATTTGTTTTTTCGATAACTGCTATGTTTTCTATGTAAAGTTCTGTAAGCATAATAAGACCTGATTCTTATAAAATGTTATCTTTAAATGTTTATACAACGTAATCATTGAGAGTCTGCACGAGATTGTTTGCAGACTGAACATCTGTGCAGGCAATGAAGATGGTATCGTCACCTGCAAGTGAGCCTACAACTGAGGGCAGGCTCATGGTATCGATTGCAGCACAAGCCGCAGAAGCCATACCGCTGAAAGTCTTGACTACTACTAAATTCTGAGCGGTTTCTACTGACACAACAGAGCCTGAGAGTATGCCTGAAAAACCATTCTTCACATCAGGCTGAATACCTGTGGGGGCTGAGTATCTGTACTTGCCGTCAATGGAATGAGTCTTCTGAAGACGTAGAGTCTTGATATCTCTGGAAACAGTGGACTGAGTTACGGTGTAGCCCTCTTCCTTAAGTTTCTGAAGAAGTTCCTCCTGAGTTGTGATGGGATAGGTTTTTATGAGTTCCAGTATTTTTGCGTGTCTGTTGATTTTCATTATCAGTCACCTTCTTTTATAAATACGGCTTACAATTTCTCGCCGGCTATTTTATAGAAATTTTTTTCTTTCAGTTTTATCATTCTGAGTTTATGATTTGATTTACTTATCTGTACAGTATCACTGTTTGTAAGTTCAACGGAAACCTGACCGTCAACAGTAAGGAAGGAAGAATCGGGAGAATTGCAGTTTACTGACAATACGGTTTCATCTGAGAAGATGACTGTACGGGCTGTGAGTGAATGCGGGCAGACGGGAGTAACCTCAATAAGGCTTAAATAAGGGTCGATTACGGGACCGCCTGCTGAGAGAGCATAAGCGGTTGAGCCTGTGGGGGTTGAAAAGAGAAGTCCGTCTGCTCTGTAGTTGCAGATTTTCTCACCCTCTGTGAATACGTCAAGGTCAATAATACGTGAAAGTGAGCCGCGGGAAATGACTGCATCATTGACGGCAAGATAAAACTGCTTTGTGCCGTCACTGCGGATAACACAAACATCAAGAAGCATTCGCTCTCTGGTGATGTAATCCCCTGTTACAAGGCATCTGAGAGCCTCTATCTCTGTGGGCTCAAGTTCTGCTACATAACCGAGGGTGCCAAGATTCACGCCTATAACAGGCTTTCCTGAGAGAGCACTGTGTCGGGCACTGTGGATAATTGTTCCATCACCGCCTACTGTGACAGCACAGTCACAGTGTGAAAAGAGTTCATCATATGTAGCGTAATATTCTGCACCTTCCGAGGTGACAGAGTCTGCAATACTCTGCGGAAGCAAAACAACAGCGCCTGAATCTGTAAGGAGATCTGCAATCTCCTGTGCACAGAGAAGTGCTCTGGGTTTGTCTGCATTAGGAATCAATGCAATCTTCACGATTATGCCTCCTTGTCAAGCTCCTTGTGAGAAGCAGTGGAAAGTTCTTCCGGTGTTACATCGGTATAAAGAGTGGGCTCATTACTTGTGCGGATATGGATAAGGTACTCGATATTTCCTTCGGGACCCTTTACAGGTGAAAAATCAAGACCCAGCACATCGAATCCGCATTCAAGACAGAAATCACGGATAGATGCTATGACCTCGGTGTGTACCGCTTTATCACGGACAACACCTTTTTTGCCTACCTTGCCTCTGCCTGCTTCAAACTGAGGTTTGATAAGGCAGACACCCTGTCCCCCTTCTGAAAGCAAGGGACGGACAACAGGCAGGATAAGTCTGAGAGAAATAAAAGATACGTCAACTGAGAAAAAGTCGATTCTGTCTTCTATCATATCGGGTGTGACTTTACGGAAATTGGTGCGTTCCATATTGACTACGCGGTCATCGTTCCGAAGTTTCCAGGCAAGCTGGCCATAACCTACATCGATGGAATAAACCTTCTTTGCACCATTCTGGAGCATACAGTCGGTAAAGCCGCCTGTGGAGGCACCGATATCCATAGCCACAACGTCCTGCAAATCAAGGGAAAAAGCAGAAACTGCTTTTTCAAGTTTGAGTCCGCCGCGGCTTACGTACTTCAGAGCAGGACCGCGCACCTCAAGATTGCAGTCCTCGTCGTAGGTACTGCCGCATTTATCGGCTTTCTGATTATTTACATATACAAGACCTGCCATAATTACTGCCTTGGCTTTTTCTCGGCTTTCTGCAAGTCCTTTTTCATAAACTAATATATCAAGTCGTTTTTTCATAAAATAACTCCGGTTATTTTCTCAAAGTATTGAACATACCCTCTGCGTCAAGTCTGAGAGCGTGGAGTGCCTCTGTGTCTTTGGAATGAGGAATGAATACATCATCGATTGCGGTTATGGCATAAGAGCCTTCAAAGCTGACCTTTACAAGTTCTGACTCGAAGGTTTCACCTACACCGCCGGAACGCATACCTTCTTCAAAGAAATGAACACGTCTGAAACAGGAGGCAAAGCGGATTGCTTCGGGGTCGATGGGTTTGATACGGCAGAGTTTAAGGATACACACCTCTTTACCTACCGCTGAAAGCATCTCTTTTGCTTTGCAAGCCTGAGAGAAAAGTCTGCCGTAGGTTACAATCAGTCGGGAGGCGTTGGGGTTACCATATACGCTGAAGTTGGTTCCGTTATGAGTGAAATCATCAGGGCGGAAAGGCTCTGAGCCACGGGGATAACGAACTGCAGTTAGACCTTTATCCTTTGTGACCGCCTGCGTGAGACAGGCTCTGAGATCATCGAAATAACAAGGTGAATAAATGGTTGTTGAGGGAATTGTATTAAGGATTGAAACGTCAAAAACACCCTGGTGGGTTTCTCCGTCCTCACCTACCACACCTGCACGGTCAACACCTAAAACAAGGTGAAGCTTCTGGGCTGCAGCATCGTGAACAAGCTGGTCGTATGCTCGTTGCAAGAAGCTGGAATACACTGCAAACACAGGAGTCATACCCTGAGAGGCAAGACCTGAGCCGAAGGTAACTGCGTGCTCCTCGGCAATACCTACATCAAAGAATCTGTCTTTGAAGCGGGTTGAGAAATCAGAAAGACCTGTGCCTGTGGTCATAGCCGCTGTTATGGCACAGATTTTGGGGTCTGCGCTTGCAAGTTCGCACATACACTCACCGAAACAATCACTGTAAGAATCGGAATGAGACAAGGGCTCACCTGTGTCGATGTCAAACCTGCCGATACCGTGGAAGCTCTTGGGGTCGTTCTCTGCAAACTGATAGCCTTTGCCCTTCACTGTGACGGCGTGAATCATAACAGGTCTGTTTACGGTTTTTGCCGCCTGAAGAACTTTGATGAGACTTTCAAGGTTGTGTCCGTCAACAGGACCATAGTAATGAAAACCAAAGTTTTCGAACATATTTGTTTTATAGATTCTCTTTTTGAACCGGTTTTTTAAGCTTGTAAGGAAATTCACAAAGGGTTTTCCCACAAGAGGAATTTTGCTGAGCACCCGCTCCAGGTCAATCTTGGCATTAAGATACCAAGGGCTGACACGGATTGCTGTCAGATGGCGGGATAACGCACCCACATTCTTGGAGATTGACATCTTGTTGTCATTGAGGATAACAATGAAGTTCTTTCTGAATCTGCCTGCATTGTTCATTCCCTCAAAAGCAAGACCGCCTGTGAAAGAGCCGTCACCAATAAAAGCGATGGTGTGGCTGTCATCGCCTGAAAGCTGCTTGGCTTTTGCGATACCCAGAGCCGCTGAGATTGAAGTGCTGCTGTGACCTGCGCCGAAAACATCGTAGGGGCTCTCGTATCTTCTTGGGAAACCTGAAAGTCCCCCTGTGCGGCGGATAGTATCAATCCGGTCATATCTGCCTGTGAGCATTTTGTGGGTGTAGCACTGATGACCTACGTCCCACACAATGGAATCCTCGGGGCAATCAAACACATAGTGCATTGCAACCGTAAGCTCTACTACACCTAAATTGGGCGCAAGGTGTCCGCCGTTTTCTGACACAGTGAGTATGAGTTTGCGACGGATCTCCTCACAAAGAGCAGGTAATTCCTGAACGCTGAGTTTTTTCAGGTCCTTTGGTGATTTAATTTTCTCGAGCATTTCGAAATTATTATTTTCCATATCTGAATCCTCGGTTATACCGAAACTTTCTTGCTGTAATTCACAGCAGGAAATCAATTGTTTCTTTTGGAGAGTTTAAGGGCAAAATCACGAAGGAAGGTTGTATCTCCTTCAAAGATGCTCAGAGCATCTATTGCCTGCTGAGTCAGAGCATCTGCACGTCTGAGACACTCTTCTACCCCGTAAAGAGAAACAAGGGTTGATTTTTTATTATCTATATCTGAATTGACAGGTTTGCCAAGCTGTGCACTGGTAGAGGTTACATCAAGCACATCGTCAACGAGCTGGAAAGCAAGACCGATGCACTGAGCATATTCTGAAACAGCACTGAGTTTTTCGTCATCAGCACCTGCCACAATTGCACCCATAAGGCAGGCTGCTTTGATAAGTGCACCTGTCTTGAGAAGGTGCATCTGAGTGATGATGTCTTCTGAAGCATTCTTGTCCTCGTACTGTAAATCTATTACCTGACCGCCTACCATACCTGAGGCACCGCAGAGTTTTGCTAAGGTAAAGGCTGCTTTTGCCGCTCTGTCTGCAGGACAATTTCTGAGAGATTCGGGAGAAAGCATAATCTCAAATGCAAGGCTCTGCAGAGCATCACCTGCAAGAAGAGCTGTGTCTTCACCGAACTCGATATGGTTTGATGGCTTGCCGCGACGCATATCGTCATCGTCCATACAGGGCAGGTCATCGTGAATAAGAGAATATGTGTGGATAAGTTCAACAGCACATGCAAACGGAAGTGCCGCTGCCACATTACCACCACAAAGTCGGCAGAATTCAAGAGTAAGCATAGGACGGACACGTTTGCCGCCTGCACCAACAGAATAACGCATCGAATCCCAGAGAACTCCGTAAAGTTCGGGGGTTTCGTCAAGATAGGACTTGAGAGCATTCTCAATAAACTGCTGTGTTGACATTTTACATATCCTCCTGCGCGTTGAGAAGTTTTGCCATACGGGCATTGAGGTCTTTTATCTTATCTGCGGCAGTATTAAGATAGGCTGTGCAGTAAGTGTAGTATTCAAAAGCTTCCTTGTATACGTTGATAAGTTCATCAAAGGTGCCCTCACCACGTTCAAGGGTGGTGATAAGCTGATTAAGCTTTGTAAGGGCGGTTTCGTAGTCCATATCCCTGAACTTATCTGTAGGATTTGATGTGCTCATAGAATCATTCCTGTCTGTATGTTAAGTATTATAGTTATATCAACTGTTTGTTTCCTCTGCCAGTTCCACAATCTTCATAAGTCTGTGGTTCACACCTGAACGGCTGATTGGAGGATCAAGAAGCTGACCCAGGTCTCTGAGGGAAAGTTCAGGGTTATCCCGGCGGAGAACTGCAATTTCATAAAGCTGAGAGGGCAATGAAGAAAGCCCCACTGTAGCTTCCAGTTTATCAATTGCAGAAAGCTGTCTTGCTGCAGCCTGAGCTGTTTTGTTGATGTTTGCAAGTTCAGAATTTGTACGTCTGTTTGCAATATTTCGCATCTGCTTGTATGCTTTTGCATTCATTATATCCATCGCACAGGAGGTTGCACCCATATATGTAAGCAGGTCGGTAATCTGCTCACTGTCTTTCAGGTACACAACATAAGAACCTGAACGAAGGATGGTTTTGGGAGTGAGGTTACACTCCTCTATCTCAGAAAGAATCAGACAAAGGTCGGTGCAAAGATTCTTATACGCGGCGCAGAACTCAAGGTGATAATTCTTCTGAGGATCATTGACAGAACCGCAGGACATAAAGGCACCACGCAGAAAAGCCCTGAGACACATATCGTCTTCGATGTTGCCTCGGTTGACCCTCAGGGTGGGCTGAGTATCGGAATGGCCGAAAGCGGAATAGATACGCTCACACTCATCGGGAAGAATCAATGCTACGGTGTGAAGATTTATGCACTCTCTGGTGGCTTTCAGGGTTGACTGCTTCTCAATAACAGGAGCAAAGAGTTTATTTGACAAGGTGATATACCGCTCTGCCACGTGGATAGACTCGGTTTTGATTTTAATCTCTCTGCCCGAGAAGGGACGGGAGAAAAGCATCATTCCGTAACACTCGGCAAAGTCCTGTGAATAGTTATCCGATTCAGTTTTTGACAGTTCTTTTTTTACATCGTGTGAAAATGACATTGCTTTCTCCTATCTGTATGTAAGGATAGAATCAGGCTTTCCAGATATCTCTGTGATGGAGGGTGGATTTCATTCCTAATTCTATGAAATGGCTGTTGAGAAGTCTTGCAAGGGTTACACTGCGGTGTTTGCCGCCTGTGCAGCCGACTGCGATTACAAGTTCACTCTTTCCCTCTTCTTTGTAAAGAGGTACTGAGTAATCAAGAAGAGAGAGAAGTTTTTCTACATACTCCTGGGTTTCGGGGAATTTGAGAACATATTCCCTTACAGATTCGTCAAGTCCTGTGAGTTCTTTAAGTTCTTTGACGTAGTAAGGATTTGGCAGGCAACGGACATCAAACAGCAGGTCTGCCTCAAGAGGTATTCCGTACTTGAATCCGAAGGAAAGGCAGGTGATGATAAAACCCTCTCCGGGATTGCCTGCAAACATTGTGGTGACACGCTCTTTGAGCTGTTTGAGTGCCATGTATGAGGTGTCAATGATATAGTCCGCTCTTGCCTTGAAGGGCTTCATAAGCTCTTTTTCCAGCATAACCGCTTCTTCTGTTGTGCTGCCCTCAAAACTTTCAGCAAGAGGATGCTTGCGGCGGGTTTCCTTATAGCGGATAAGGAGCACATCACTCTTGGCATCAAGGAAGAGAATCTTGTATTTTCTGCCATCGTGGTGAAATTTCTTGAGTTCTGAAAAAAGGTCGTCAAAAACTTCACCTGTGCGGATATCCACAACCACTGCAACACGTTTCATTCGGGAATCGCTTGCTTTTTCGCAAAGGTCCCAGAAGGTGGAAAGAAGTGCGGGAGGCAGGTTATCCACACAATAAAAGCCGATATCCTCAAGGGCTCTCAGTGCGTGGGATTTGCCTGCACCTGAAAGACCTGTAATAATTATAAATTCCATAGGTATTTCTCCTTTTAAGGATTAAGAAAGATAGATAATCTCTCTTTCCAGATTATAGCCTGTTTGCTCTTTTACAATCTGCTGAACCTTCTTTACAAGATTCATTACATCTTCACAGGTTGCACCGCCGATATTCACAATGAAACCTGAGTGCTTTGTGCTGACCTGAGCACCGCCTACAGTGAGACCTTTGAGTCCGCACTGCTCAATGAGTGCTGCGGCAAAGGCACCTTCGGGACGCTTGAACACGCTGCCTGCCGAAGGATAATCAAGAGGCTGCTTTGTAACCCTGCGATTCATAAAATCGTCCATACGGGCTTTGATTGCTTCCTCGGTATCAGGGGTGAGTCTGAATTCTGCAGAAAGAACTGTGCAATTATTGCTGCAGTAGATGCTGTGTCGGTAAGAAAGTTCAAGGCTGTCAGCAAGGACGGTTTCCACCACACCTGAGGGTGTGAGGTGAGTAACCGTGAGGAGAACATCTTTCATCTCTCCCCCGTAAGCACCTGCGTTCATATAAACTGCACCGCCTACTGTACCGGGGATACCGTATGCAAACTCAAGACCTGAGAGTGAGCAGTTCAGCGCAAAGGTGCACAGTCTTGCAAGGGTTGCACCTGCACCGCAGGTGATAACATTGTCCTTGACTGAAATTTCTTTGAAATCTCCGACCAGACGGATTACTGCCTTACGGAGTCCGTTATCGTCTACAAGAAGATTGCTGCCGTTACCTGTGAGCATATAATCCACATCATATTCGACACATAATTCGATTACTTCGGTGAGTTCCTTTATACTGTGGACTAAGATGTAATAATCAGCAGGTCCGCCGATGCGGAAGGTTGTGTGGTCTTTCATAGGAGATTCAGGGTTACAGAGTGCACCTGTTTCTTCTACGGAAGAAATAAATTCGTGGTTTATCATAAAAACTCCCTTATCTGAGAGGAATGTTCATCTCGGTTAAATATTTATTGAGGTTTTCAACTGAAGCATTAACTACAAGTTCTTCAGGAAAACCGATTTCTTCTAGCATTCTCAAAGCTTCGTCTGCTCTGCCAAGCTGAGTGATGAAATGTGCATCGGTATCAACTGCCACACGGCAACCGTACTTCATACAGAGCTTTGCAATCTCTTTGCAGTTGGGAACAAAATCGGGTTTGTGCTTTATGGAAGAATTGTTGATCTCGATAAGTTTTCCGCACTGAGCAAAACGCTTGATTACGGTTTCATAATCGTACTTGAAATAAGGTGAGCCTGAGTGAGCTATCATATTCACATAAGGATTTTCTGCAATGCTCAGATAAGCATTTGTGCAGGCATCAACTGAAACCTCGTCCTTATATGTGGGCATATGAAGGGACGCAATGCAGAAATCAAGATTCCGAAGAATACTATCATCTGCATCAAGGCTACCGTTACGGTCTGTGATATTTGCTTCGATTCCCTTGAGAACTCTGACACCCTTGAAAACTCTTGGTATTGCATG
Organism: Ruminococcus sp.; assembly: GCA_045540595.1. Taxonomy (GTDB): domain Bacteria; phylum Bacillota; class Clostridia; order Oscillospirales; family Acutalibacteraceae; genus Ruminococcoides. The sequence goes on along the minus strand of JAZQHL010000124.1, from coordinate 3,631 downwards.
AAGATTCATAAAATAATAAGGGTGAGGTGAGCCGTGCATACTCTCGCCATGGTCAGTAATTGCAAAAGCATAAAGACCAAGGCTTTCTGCCTCGGTTATCATCTCAAGAGCTGTTGCGTATGCATGAACAGATGTAATTGTATGGGTGTGAAGGTCTGCTACAATTTTCATCAGAAATCCCAACCTGTGTCAACTTTTTTGTTCTGGATTGTATCCTCGCCTACGTCCATACCAAGGCTCTGGAGAAGTTCCTGTGCTGCGTTGTAACCCATCTTCTTCTGACGGTTATTCATGGCAGCAACCTCGATGATAATTGCAAGGTTACGTCCGGGTTTTACGGGGATAGTCATAATGGGCACCTGAATACCCATAATCTCTGTGTAGGTGTTATCCATACCGATTCTGTCATAGACTTTCTCGGTGTCCCACTGCTCCATATTGATAACAATATCAATCTTTTCTGTAAGTTTTACAGCACCCATACCGAAGATACGGCGGGCATTGATGATACCGATACCGCGCAGTTCAATGAAGTGGCGGATATTGGCAGGAGAAGTGCCAACCAGTGTACGGTTTGAAACACGGCGGATTTCAACTGCGTCGTCTGCAATAAGTCTGTGTCCGCGTTTGATAAGCTCGATGGCAATTTCTGACTTACCTACTCCGCTGTCACCGATAAGGAGTACACCTTCACCGTATACTTCAACCAATACACCGTGACGGGTAATACGGGGAGCAAGCTCAGCGTTAAGAAAAGTGATAAGAGATGCAGAAATCGCAGATGTGGTTTCTGCACTACGAAGAATAGGAATTCCATTTTTTTCTGCAGACTTCTTGATTGCTTCCGAAGGCTCGTGGTTTCTTGCAATGATGATTGCAGGGGGCTGCATTGAGAAAAGATTATTGATGAGTTCAAACTGCTTATCCTCATCAAACTGATCAAGATATGCAAACTCGGTATTACCGAAAACGATGATACGGTTACCGTCAAAGAAATCCAGATAACCTGTGAGTTCAAGACCGGGGCGGTCAATATCCATAGATACGATTTCTATCTCCTCGGGGTTACGGGGCATATAGAAGGGTTCAAGCTGGCTTTCTTTGATAATTTTTGCAAGGGATACAGAAAACTGTGCACTCATTTAAAACACCTCTTTGTAATCAGTAATGGGATAATCCGCATAAAATGCTTGTTTTTATAATACCTATAACAGCATTTTTCTGAAATATGCATACTTCTGCTTATAGATATACTTATACGCTATTTATTATAACTCAAACCAATAGAAATTAAAAGTGTTTTTTCGAATTATATGCAAAAAATATGCAAAAATTGAATTGTAAATCCTACCCCAAAAATATTGAAAAAAATGTGAATAATCCACTGCTCTTCACCGCATATTAAAACAGGGTGAATGTATGATTATTTCGGTAATACGAACAGCGCTGATGTACGCCTTTGTAATTTTCGCCATAAGAATTATGGGCAAACGTCAGTTAAGTGATATGCAGACTTCAGAGCTTGTTGTGACAATGATTATTGCAGACATTGCATCTATACCTATGCAGAACACATCTCAGCCCCTTTTGTCGGGAATTGTTCCTGTGCTCATACTGATTTCGGGTGAGATTATACTGAGTGTACTGATGATGAAGATTCCTGCAGTGAGAAATCTTATCTGCGGAAAACCTGAGATTATCATTGAAAACGGCAGACTCAAGCAGGCTATGCTCAGGAGGCTCAGGCTCACCACAGAGGATTTATCTGTACTTTTGCGTCAGCAGGGTGTGTTCAGTATTGAGGATGTTCAGTTCTGTATAATAGAAACAAACGGTCAGATAAGTGTACTTCTGAAACCGGAAAAACGTACTCCTTCTATGGAAGACCTTCGCCTACCCGCAAGAGATACAGGTATTGAGGCGGTAATTATAAGTGACGGTGAACTGCTCACCCGCTCTATGGCATTGTGCGATATAGACGAAGTGTGGATAAAGCAGACTCTTGCTCAGGAAAACCTCAGAGCAGATGAGGTTATGCTGATGACAGCAAACAGGCTGAAGGAATACAACATTATCAGGAAGTGCGATAAATGAAAAGACTGTATATGGCGGCAACTTTGCTGCTTGTGGCGATAGGGCTGTGTATTGCTGAGTATGTTTGTATCAGCAGATGCACAGATGAATATGTGAACAGGATTGACAATATAGAAAATATGGTCAGCACAGGTAACACTGAGAAAGCGGCTTTTGCCGCAAGAGAAACCGAGAAAAACTGGGAAGAAAAGATTTCTGTTATAGATATGCTTCTGTTTCACGATTATGTGGACGAAATCGGCAAGAATCTTGCTACCCTTGAATCATATATAATTCACGGAGAAGAAGCAGAATTCTTTGCTACCTGCGAAAGCACAAAAGAACAACTGCTTTCTCTGAAAGAAAGCGAACTTCCAAATGCAAAAAATATAATATAAAAAGCTGCCTCAGAAAACTGAGACAGCTTTGATTTTTATTCTTTGGTTTTCTTTGCTTTCAGTCTGAGTATCACAGATATCAAAAGGAATATGAGGAATACTGCGAGATTGAAAATAACGATAGTTGCACCTACGGGTACATCGGTAACTGAGAATGATGTAAAAAGTCCTGAAAGTACACAAAAAACAGATACACAGACAGAACAGATTACCACGGTTGCAAAGCGCTTGCACAGCCTCATTGATGTAAGCGCAGGAAAAATAATCATGGCGGAAATGAGGAGTGTTCCCAGCATACGCATACCCACAACTATTGTCACCGCTGTGAGAAGTGAGATAACTGTGTTGTAAAAACCGGTGGGAATACCTGTTGCAGCTGAGAAATTCTCATCAAAAGTGATTGCAAAAATCTTGTTGTAAAAGAGTATATACATAGCAATTACAAACACTGCAAGAATCACGCTTATGATAATGTCGGACTTGCCTACAGAAAGGATAGAGCCAAACATATACTGCTGAAGGTTGATGTTGGTGCCGTTGATGCTTGCTATGAAAACACCGATTGCAAGAGCTGAACTGGAGATTACAGCAATGGCGGCATCTGCGTTCACCTTGCTGTTTTCGGTGATTCTCAGCAGAAAGAATGCCGCAAGAATTACCACAGGCAAAGAAAGATAAAGTGGTGATGAAATATTCAGTACTGCCGCTATGGAAAGTGCTCCGAAACCTACATGAGAAAGTCCGTCACCAATCATGGAATAGCGCTTAAGCACAAGCACTACACCAAGAAGTGCACAGCAGACAGCTATAAGCACACCAACAACAAGAGCATTGACCATAAAGGGATAGCGGAAGAAATCAAGCATTATCCTGTACCTCCCTTTTTGTGTTATGCATACAGGCATCACAGGGGCAATCAGGCATCAAAAGCCTGCTGCCAAAGGGTGAATGCATATACTCGTGAGTTGTACCGAAGAAATACTTATCTGAGCCAAGATGCAGGATATGGCTTGCATTACGCACCGCCGCACTGACATCGTGAGATACCATAATAACCGCAATCCCCTCTTTGCTCAGATTCTTTACAACAGAGTAAAAATCTGCTGTTGCAAGCGGATCAAGGGCTGAAGTGGGCTCATCAAGAAGAATAAGTTTTCGGG
>JAZQHL010000123.1:0-7877 GCA_045540595.1 Ruminococcus sp. | reverse complement strand
GTATGCCTGCAACACTCTGCTGTGCAGACGGCACACAGAAGCGTGTGAAAATTGCAAAACTTTATCAGTATCAGGGACTCTCCCGTGTTGAAACTGACAGTGCCACAGTAGGTGACATTGTTTGTGTCAGCGGTATCGGTGAAATCAACATCGGTGAAACTATCTGCGATACTGATTGTATTGAGCCTCTGCCTTTTATCAAGATTGACGAGCCTACAGTTTCGATGAACTTTATCGTCAACAACAGCCCCTTTGCAGGCAGAGAGGGTAAGTTTGTTACCTCCCGTAATCTCCGTGACAGACTTTTCCGCGAGATAGAAACCAACGTTGCACTTCGCGTGGAAGAACCCGACTCCACCGATACCTTCAAGGTGTCAGGCAGAGGTGAACTCCACCTGTCAATTCTTATCGAGACCATGCGTCGTCAGGGCTATGAATTTCAGGTTTCCCGTCCTCAGGTTATCACCAAGGTGATCGACGGTGTTCAGTGTGAGCCCATGGAGTACCTGATGATTGAAGTTCCTGATAATTATGTGGGACCTGTTATGGAAAAACTGGGCTCCCGTAAAGCCGAGCTTATCAATATGGGTGCCAGAATCGGCAGCAATATGACCCACATCGAGTTCCGTATTCCTTCACGAGGACTTATGGGCTACCGTCCCGAATTCCTCACAGATACCAACGGCAATGGTATTATGAACAGTGTGTTCGATTCCTACGAGCCCCTCAAGGGTGAGATTATCACCCGTCACAAGGGTTCCCTTATTGCTCACGAACCAGGCGAGAGCGTAGCATACGGTCTCTTCCAGGCACAGGAGCGAGGCAGACTTTTCATCGGTCCCGGTGTTGAGGTGTACGAGGGTATGATCGTAGGTGAAAACCCCAAGAGCGAGGATATGACAGTCAACGTCTGCAAGCGTAAGCATATGACCAACACCCGTGCGTCAGGTTCAGATGATGCACTCAAACTTGTTCCTCCCACAATTATGTCTCTGGAGCAGTGCCTTGAGTTTATTGCTGATGATGAACTTGTAGAGGTTACCCCTGAGTCAATCCGTATGAGAAAAACCATCCTTTCAAAAGAACTTAGAATGAAGAAGGCTTTCCGTAAATGAGTTATGTAATTCTCGACCTTGAGTGGAATGCTGCTTTCAGCAAGAAACGCAAGAAGTACATCAACGAGATATTCGAATTTGGTGCAGTGAAAATCGATGATGATATGAACATCATCGGTGAGTTTGCCATGCTCATCAGACCTGTAATAGGAAAGTTTATGAACCCATATGTAAAGAAACTCACAAACGTTACCTTTGAAGAACTCAGAAGCGCCGAAAACGATTTTCAGAGTGCAATGAGAAGTTTTGCTGAATTTCTGGGGGATAGTGTACTTATGACCTGGAGTACCTCTGACCTTCTGGCACTTCTTGAGAATCAGAGTTATTTTACAGGCGGTCAGAAACTCAATTTTATGAAACGCTACTGTGACCTGCAGAGCTATTGTGAGCATCGTCTGGGAGTAGGCAGTGCCTCCCGTCAGCTTGGACTTTCTGCCTGTGCAGAGATTCTTTCAATTCCCGTGGAGGGTGAACAGCACAGAGCCCTTGCAGATGCACAGCTCAGCCACAAATGTCTCATAGCACTCTTCAAAAAATCCGTTCTTGATACCTTTGTGGAAGATACAACCGATGAAGAGTTTTACCGCAAACTTACCTTCAAGTCAAAACTCATCACCGATATCCGTAACCCCCTTGTAGACCGTTCAAAGATGTTCTTTGATTGTCCCGAGTGCGGAGCCCGCTGCGTTCAGAAATCAAAGTGGAATGTAAAAAGCCGCAGTTTCAAGGCTTTCTTCATTTGTCCCGAGTGTAAGAACGAATTCGCAGGTCAGGTCTATGTAAAGCAGAAGTACGAGGGTATAGTCTTCACCAAAAAGATAGTTGAGCCAAAAGCGGACACGGCAGGGGAGACGTCTGAAGAATCAGAAAATTCCCCATCAGACTCCGAATCGTAATTGAATTATTCCATTAATTAAAGCACCGTTTTCTCAAGCGGTGCTTGTTGTTTGAAAAAATATCGAACAAATATTCGAAAAACTATTGAAAAATCCAAAAATCCGTGGTAGTATATTATTGTGAGATTATTTCTCACAACTCTTTATAACGAATAAGCCCCAATTTGTTATGAGTATGAAGTCAAGTGAAAGGATATGAAAAATATGGACTACTTAAAATGGTCAGAAGAGTATATGGAAGAAGCCTGCCTGGTTCTTCGGAACATTGACAGGCTCAAGAGAAAGCAAAAGACTGCCCCCATGAACGAGCGCCAGACAATAGCAGATAATATTCAGAAACTGCGTATTATCTACTACGAGTGTGTGCATACTTCCGCATATCTCAGGCAGATTGCTCAGGAGAAGCACCATGTCGCGTAATGTACTGCCTGCAGAAAATTTCATCTATGACAAGGTTTCTTACCTTGCCTATACATCTGCAGGAGACTCAAACATCACCGACCGCAGAAAGATGAAGACAATCCTCAGAAAAGCAATTTTTACAGAACTCACTGAGCTTCAGCGTTTCTGCATTGTTGAGCACTATCTCAACAACAGAAAGATGAAAGATATTGCACGTGAGTTGTCTTTGAATCCCTCCACGGTGTCGCGCCATATTCAGCGGGCAAAAGAAAAACTGCGCCACATAGCCAGTTATTATCAGTAAAAAGAAAGAACCTTTCTGCATTTGTGGAAAGGTTCTTTTCTTTATATCGTCTGATTTGTGTGTTTATCTTCGGCTTCCTTATATTCAACAACTTTTGAATCTCATCTCTTGGCTCCTCTTAGCAGGGGCGGCAACCCTTTTGTCTGCTTTGCAGACATTTCCCCTAACAGGGGAATTTCCTTGTCAGGGGAGCTGGATTTGCCAAAGGCAAAGACTGAGGGGTAGTTGATTTTACTAAGAAAAAAGGAGCAGTATTACTGCTCCTCAGACTATTATTTATTATTACAGTGTAAAGTCGCTTGCATCAAAGGTTTCAAGGGGTCTTGGGGCTTCAACCTTTCTCATAACAGGGTTATAGTCAAACTTAGAACACTTGCCTTTTTTGCTGATGGACTTTTTATATCTGCAGAAATTCTTTCCGCCTTCTACCACACAATTCTGGCAGTAGTCGCATTTAACGGGAATATCTGCGCCAATGAGTTTCTTTTTCTTTCTGAACATACCGAACTTCCTTTGTCTGTATAATTCTCTTTTTTTAGTATATCACGAATATTATTGTCTTGCAAGTCATTTTAGTATATAATAAGGTCATTGTGAGGTGTATGTATATGAATTTCAGTTCAGAGGTAATGACTCTCCACAAAGGAGAGGTTCCTTTTCTTACCTATAACAGACTCAGTGAGATTACCTTTATCCGCCACGCCTTTTCAACCCGTCTGGGCGGAGTGTCGCAGGGAGAATTCACATCTATGAATCTGTCTTTCGGCAGAGGTGACAGTGACGAAAACGTAACCGAAAACTACAAGCGTATCTGCAAAGCCGCAGGCTTTGATTATGAATCCCTGACCGCTTCAGCTCAGGTCCACGAAACCATCGTCCGAAAGGTAACTGCAGAAAACCGAGGAGTTGGTATATACAAACCAAAGGATATGCTTTCCGTAGATGCTCTTATTACCCATGACCCACAGGTTACTCTGGTAACCTACTATGCCGATTGCACCCCTGTGTTTTTTGTAGATACAGTGAACAAGGCAATCGGACTTGCTCACGCAGGTTGGCGCGGTACAGTAGGGGAGATTTCATCAAAGGTAGTTAAGAGTATGGGTGCGGAGTTCGGTACAAAGCCTGAGAATCTTGTGTGTGCCATAGGCCCTGTTATCGGTAAATGCTGTTACGAGGTAAGTGCCGATTGTGCAGAGCATTTCATCACTCTTTTCGGTGCCGACAGCCCTGTTGTTTCAAAGGGAGAAAAGCCCGATAAATATATGATTGACCTTGCTCTTGCCAATAAACTTCTTCTGATAAAATCAGGAGTCAGAGAAGAAAATATAGTAATTTCCGATTTATGCACACAGTGTAACTGTGATTTGCTCTGGTCTCATCGTGCAACACAGGGCAAACGCGGAACAATGTCAGCCTTTATGTCAATAAAAAACGGCTCCCTCTGAGAGGGAGCCTGATTTTTTGTGTAGCAAAAAGACTGAGGGAGTACATATTTACTTATACATTGACCCTTCCGTCTTTTTCAAACCATATATTTTTTGCCCTGAATTCTTTTCCTGAAAGATAGGAGAGAGGGGAATCCGCAATCTCACCGAAGATGAGTTTGTAAGAATAAAGTGCCTGTCCTGTGTGGCCTTTTACCCTCAGAGGGTGTCCGCCGTACTTGGTATCTCCGGCCAGAGGCGTGCCGATAGAAGCCATATGTGCTCTGATCTGATGTGTTCTTCCTGTGAGCAAATCCACCTCAACAAGTGAATATCTTTTTGAAGAATCCAGAACTCTGTACCTTGTGGCAATTTCTTTGCCTTCATCAGAGTTTTTCTTAACACTTACCATGTTTTTCTTTTCGTCTTTGGTAAGACTTCCTGTAAGCAGTCCTTCTGCTTTTTTCGGTGTGCCCTCGCAGATGCACAGATACATTTTCTTTATCTGTCTTTCTTTGATGAGCTTGTTAAGCTCCTTCAGAGCAGAAGCATTCTTTGCTGCAATGATAAGTCCGCCTGTGTTTCTGTCCAGTCGGTTTGCCATAGCAGGGGAAAAGGAGTTTTCTGCTTTGGGGTCATATTCACCCTTGTCATACAGATAATGCTGAACACGAGCCACCATAGAGTCAAAATGATAGGTCTTGTCAGGGTGAGAAAGTACCCCCTCAGGCTTGTCGATAATAATCAGGTTTTCATCTTCATAGATTACAGACAGTTTCTTCGGAGCCTTCATAAACTCGTACTCATCATACTTCGTTTCAAAGAACTCGTCCTTTATGTAGAAGGTAAGCACATCACCTTCTTTGAGCACATCGTCAATAGCACATTTCTTTGAGTTGAGTTTGATGTACTTTGTGCGGATGTATTTATACATCAGGGATTTGGGCATAGTTCTGAATCTTTTTGTGAGGAACTTGTCAAGCCTTTGCCCTGCATCATTTTTATTGATCGTAATAGTTCTCATAATGAATCACCTTTCACTGCCTAATTATATCAGTAAAGGTGTTTTTTTTCAACATATAAAGTTATCACACAATTTTGTTTCTCACATAGTATAAACCAAGAGGTGATATGTGTGAGAAACCCAAACTGCAGATGTGTGCTTTGCTTTGCGGCAGGACTCCTTGTGGCAAGCTGTCTGCCTTATGAATTTGTGGTAGTTGTCTCGGCAATCACCATCATAATACTTTGCTGTATATTCAGGAGGCGAATCTGTTGAAAGTAATCGTACTTGAAAACCCTAAGTTCCTGTCATTTTTCCTGCGCAAGTTTTACAGAATAAAGAAGCAGAAATAACAGCAGAACATATCGTGGCGGTGATTATTCACCGCCTTTTTACATAAGGCTCCCTCTTTGAGGGAAGACTCCCTCACAGTGTGAGGGAGATGTCACGAAGTGACAGAGGGAATAGGCTCCCTCTCTGAGGGAGCTGTCAGCCATAAGGCTGACTGAGGGAGTAGGCTTAGTTAAGAACTGTCACCGCAGGTGACTGAGGGAGTACCTGTATTAAACCTGTACTGTACACAATCGGACAAGCATATTGTCAAATCTTAACTTATATACATATATTTGCAAAAATTATCTTGAAAAAGATAATGGTTTCTGTTACCATAAAACTAAACTAATATAGGAGGTTTTTTGAAATGAAACACACAAAGAAAATTCTTTCTCTGTTACTTGTACTGGCTCTTATCATCGGTACAGTAGCAACCCTATCTGTTTCCGCTTCAGGCGATACAGTTTATGTAAGAGTACCTGCGAACTATCCTACTCCATATTGTTATATGTGGAATTCTGATTCTGATAATAACAATGCTTGGCCGGGTGTTCAGATGACTTCTGAGGGTGACAATGTTTATTCCTACACCCCCTCCAAGTCCTTTGCTAATGTTATTTTTAATAACGGTAGTGGCGGTGCTGGCAACCAGACCGATGACCTTGTTTATCCCGGTGCAAACAACATCTATGACCTTTCTACAGGCATTTGGGAGATTTACAATCCCGCAGCAGCAGAGCCTTCCATCTCCATCAGCAAGAAAGACGGCTCTTCCTTCAAGACAGAGACTTTAACTGTAACAGTTACTGTTAAGAATGCTGACTCCGCTTACTACACAGTAGACGGCGGTGCTCAGCAGTCTTTCACAGACAGTGCTGATGTTACTCTTGGTGCTTCCACTGCAGTGGGTTCCACTACAACTCTCTTTGTAAGTGCAACCAATGCAAACGGCACAGTTACTTCTTCTGCTACATATACAAAGAAAGATGCAACATCCTCAGGTGGTAACACAGGCTCTGAAGGTGCAACTTCTCCTGCACTTGACGGCTACTATGGCACGAACCCTGACGGCAAAGTTGGTAAAAAAGCAAACATCACAATTGATGGTAGTTTCAGCGATTGGTCTGAGGATATGCTCATTGCTCAGGGTGCCGCATGGGACGTAGCAAACCACTACAAGGGTGGTCACGAGAACTGTGTTCTCGATACCTATGCTCTCTTTGCTGCATGGGATGACAACAACCTCTATGTAGCATGGCAGATGGTAAACACAACCGATACATGGGCTCGTTCAGGTGACGGTCCTCTCTCTGACGGCGGTAGAGTTCTTGACGTTCCTCTTATCCTTGCACTCAGAGTTGATTCTTCTTTAACTCCTATGTCCAATAAAAACTCAAGTGGCGGTTCTATCTGGGGACAGCAGATGGGTCTTACATTCCAGACATCAGTTGACCACCTCTTCTATATGAGTGGTAAGCCCGGTCTTGGTGAACCTGCAATGTTCACTGCTGTTGATGATAGCGGTAACACCAACTATACAACAGGTTGTAAACTCTTCAAGTCAGCAGGTATCGAATATAAGATGGCAGAGGGCAATATCTGCAGTGAAATCTGGGGACTTAACTATTCTCAGGACCCCTCAGATGTTACAAATCCCGATGCTGATTGGGTAGATTACAAGACATTCAAGGGTTCATCAGGTACTCATAACACTACTTACGACTCTTTCTATGAGATTAAGATTCCTTTTGATGCACTTGGAATTGATGCTTCTGATGTAGAAAGTAACGGTATCGGTGCAATGCTTGTTGCAACAAGAGGTGAGTCAGGTCTTGACTGTATTCCCTTTGATACAACAATGCTTGATAACGTAACTGGTGATTATTATAATGACCCCAGCACATCTGCTGAAAAGCACGACGATGATATTATCACAGTTCCTCTTGCAAAAATCGGTAACCTTGGCGGCGGCAGTGTAACACCCACACCTACTCCCAAGCCCACAGAGCCTGATGTAACTCCCACTGAACCCGATGTACAGCCCACACAGCCTGACGTTCAGCCCACACAGCCTGATGTTCAGCCCACAGAGCCTGACGTTCAGCCCACAGAAAAGCCCACAAACCCTGTTAACCCCGACAAGAAGTACTTCCTGGGTGACGCAGACCTGAGCGGCAACGTAAACATCAAGGATGCAACTGCTGTTCAGAAGCACGTTGCTGCACTTGAGATTCTTAAAGATAAGGCAGCTTCCTGTGCAGATGCAGACATCGACGCACAGATTACCATCAAGGACGCAACAGAAATCCAGAAGTATGTTGCAGGTCTTCTTGATGATACTCTCATCGGCGAATACCTCTGATAATAAATCTTTTTGTAAGGTAAATTTATTTCCCC
>JAZQHL010000122.1:0-12380 GCA_045540595.1 Ruminococcus sp. | reverse complement strand
TATATACAAACAACCCCTTGCTTCACAAGATTGTCCGTTCACTGCGTGACTGGGGCAGAGATTGTGTATGTCCCTCCGGTATGGATAATCTTTGCAAGCACCGCTTTGACAGACAGTATGGTGAACTTCCCTTAGGCTATGATCACAAATATGTATACAGCCATTTCGGCTTTAACCTTAAGGTTACAGAGATGCAGGCTGCAATCGGCTGTGCACAGCTCGAAAAATTCCCGGGATTTGTAGAGAAGAGAAAGCACAATTTTGCAAGACTCCGTGCAGCCCTTGAGTGCGTAGAGGACAAGCTGATTCTTCCTGTTGCCTGCAAAAACAGTGATCCCTCCTGGTTTGGTTTCCTTATTACATGTAAGGAAGGTGTTTCCAAGAATCAGGTTGTTCAGTATTGCGAGGATCACGGTGTCCAGACAAGAATGCTCTTTGCAGGTAATATCACAAAACAGCCTGTGTTTGACGAGATGCGTCAGTCAGGTGAGGGCTACCGTATGGTTGGTAACCTTGATGTTACAAACAGCATTATGTATAACACCTTCTGGGTTGGCGTGTATCCCGGTATGACAGACGAAATGATAGATTATATGGCAAAGACCATTATCGATGCGGTTAACGCATAATTAAGGAGTTTTTATGAGAGTAAAAGTATCAGATTATATTGCTCAGTTTCTTGTGGATAACGGCATCACCGATGCTTTCACAGTTGTAGGCGGCGGTGCAATGCACCTTAACGATGCTTTCGGACATCAGAAAGGACTCCGCTGTACATATAATCACCACGAGCAGGCTTGTGCAATTGCAGCAGAAGCTTATGCACGTATGAATAACAACATAGCACTCTGCTGTGTTACCACAGGTCCCGGCGGCACCAACGCAATCACAGGTGTTGTAGGCGGTTGGCTTGATTCAATTCCTATGCTTGTTATCAGCGGACAGGTAAGATTCGACACAACAGCACGCAGCACAGGTCTTCCTTTAAGAGCGATGGGTGACCAGGAATTTGACATCTGCAAGGCTGTGGAGTGTATGACCAAATACTGCGAGATGGTAATTGACCCTCTCAGTATCCGCTATTGCCTGCAGAAGGCACTTCATATGGCAAAGGAAGGCAGACCCGGTCCTTCATGGCTTGATATTCCTCTGAATGTTCAGGGTGCATATATCGATACAGACGACCTGTATCCCGACTATATCCCCGAAGACAATAAATACGAGGCACAGGACAGTCAGATTGTGGCTATCATTGAGGCTGTCAGAAAAGCAAAGCGTCCTGTGATTAATGCAGGCTCTGCAATCCGTACAAGCGGCTCCTATGAGATTTTCCATGAACTTGTAAAGAAACTGAATATCCCTGTTGTAACAGGCTGGAACAGCATTGATGTTATCGAAGATGATCACAGACTGTATGTAGGCCGTGCAGGTATAATGGGTGACAGACCGGGTAACTTTGCAATTCAGAACAGTGACCTTGTCCTTTCTCTGGGCTCCCGCCTTTCTATCCGTCAGGTAGGCTATAACTTCAAAACCTGGGCAAGAGAGGCTTACGTTATCAGTGTAGATATTGACGAGGCTGAACTTAAAAAGCCCACCCTTCATATTGATCTGCCTGTTTGTGCAGACGTTCATTCCGTAATCGAAAAACTCAACAAAGCTCTTTCCGATGAGCCTCTCTTTACAGGTGAGGACTGGATAAACATCTGCAACGGATGGAAGAAAGACTATCCTGTTGTACTTCCCAAGCATTACGAGGATACTGACCTTACCAACGTTTATGCATTTATCAAGGAACTTTCAAAGAGACTCCCCGATAATTACACTACAGTTGTAGGCAACGGCTCTGCCTGTGTTGTAGGCTCCCATGGTTATGAGATTCACAAGAATTCCCGCTTTATCATCAACAGTGCCATTGCTTCTATGGGTTATGACCTGCCTGCAGCAATCGGTGCCTGTGTTGCACTTAATGGTGAAGAGATTGTATGTATCAGCGGTGACGGCTCCATTCAGATGAATCTGCAGGAGCTCCAGACAATTCTTACAAACAAGCTTCCCATCAAGATTTTTGTTATCAATAACAGCGGTTATCATTCAATCCGTCAGACACAGACTAACTTCTTTGAACTTCCTTATGTTGGTATCGGTCCCGATTCTGCCGACCTGGAGTTTCCTGAACTTTCAAAGCTTGCAGTTGCATACGGATATAACTATGTAAGCTGTAAGTCAAACAGTGAACTTGGTGATTTTCTTGATAAGGTTTTCTCAGAAGAAGGTCCCATTCTTGCAGAGGTCTTTGTTGGCACAAAGCAGCTGTTTGAGCCCAAATCTTCAGCAAAGAGACTTCCTGACGGCACAATGGTTTCTCCTCCTCTTGAGGACCTTTCTCCTTTCCTTCCTGACGAAGAAATGGATAAAATTATGATTATCCCCAGACTTTGATTATGATCAGAAAAGCAATAGTTACAGGCGCAACAGGTGCAGTGGGCACAGCCTTGGTAAATAAACTTGTCAGTGAAGGCGTAGAAACTCTGGTGCTTGTGCGTAAAAACGGAAGAATCGGAAAAATCCCGAATAATCCTCTTGTCAGTGTGCAGTATTGTGCTCTTGATGAAATGGAAAGTTTCTGTCCACAGGGTGATAAGGATTACGATGTGTTTTTTCATCTTGCCTGGGCAGGCACCTACGGTGATAGCAGAAACGATGCTTCACTGCAGGAGAAAAACATAAAGTATGAACTGGATGCCGTGAAACTTGCGTATACAATGGGCTGTAAAGTCTTTGTCAGTGCAGGCAGTCAGGCAGAAAACGGCAGACTGCCTTTCGGAGAAAAACTGTCTCCCACATCTCCCGAAAACCCTGAAAACGGCTATGGAATAGCCAAACTTGCCGCAGGCAAACTGGGCAGGATTCTCTGTCAGCAGTATGGCATCAGATACAACCGATGCCGTATTCTGTCTGCTTACGGCACAGGAGACGGTAGCCATACTATGGTTATGAGCACCATACTCAAGTTCCTCAGAGGTGAGAAGGCTGAGTTTACAAAAGGTGAGCAGTTGTGGGATTTTATCTACAACGGTGATGTGGCAGATGCCTTCTATGCAGTTGCTCTCAAGGGCAGGGAAGGCGCTGTGTATACTTTGGGCAGCGGACAGGTCCGTCCTCTGCGTGAATACATTGAGCAGATAAGAGACGCTGCAGCCCCTGATGCTCAGTGCCATTTCGGCAGCATTGATTATTTCCCCAATCAGGTTATGTATCTTTGCGCCGATATCAGCGACCTTGAGAACGATACAGGCTTCAGACCTTCAGTTTCTTTTGAAGATGGAATCAGAGCCACTGTGGACTGGTGCAGGAAGAATTATCTGTAAAACTTTCAGACAGTAAGACTATTCTTGCAGTACGTTTTTTTTGAATGTTATTTCAGAAACGAGGTCAGATGTTGTTATGAAGTATAAAAGAATGAGAGCATTAGGAATAATATGTGCAGTCCTTGCGGGTTTGTGTTTGATTTCTGCATATGTATCAATTATTATCTATGCCATATCATTTATCTCAGAAAACCACTCTGAAGAGAGACACATTGTGTTTTTCTGCCTGTTCACGACGCTGAGTCTTGTCTATAATCTGTTTTTCTACGCGGCAATTCCTTTGCTTGTAGTGTCCGGGATAAAACTCAGAAAAAGTCGTAATGTGCAGGAGTCTGCTGTACAGCTTCAGCACAAATATAATTACTGCCCTTTCTGTGGCACATTCATAGAGTCTGAAGGAAACTTCTGCTGTTTTTGCGGAAGAAAATTTTCAGATTTATAAACGAATATTTTATTGAACAGGTAATATTTAACAAATCCTCTGTATTTATCGCGTTTTTTGTAAAAAAAGGTTGACAGTACAGATTTCTTTGGTATAATCGTAGCATAACAAAAATAGAGGCGCGGTGCTTATCAGTACCACACACTATGTACGGAAATACAGTGTGGGAAAGGAATCACCGCCGAAGTCTGAAAACATTTTCCGATGTTCAGGGCTGGGGTAATGCAGAATATGCATTACACTGTCACCTTAGGGTGGAGTGCTATTTTGGTTTGTGTACTGATGTACTGACCGTGGCACTATGCCACGGTTTTTTGTTTTATAAACTATATTATGGAGGTTATTAAAATGACAAAGTCAAAAAAGATTGTCCTTGCAGTTGCAGTGCTTGTCATCATCGGTCTGCTGATTTACGCAGCAGTATCCGGCGGTTATCTTGGCACTGTTTCCTGTATGGATTGTCACGGCACAGGTATCTCAGAAGATCTTGCTTGTGAAACCTGTGCAGGTGAAGGCGCAGTTCAGGGTACTGTATGGGCACTTCTTCCCCCTGTTATCGCTATCGGTCTGGCACTTATTACAAAGGAGGTTTACTCCTCACTGTTCATCGGTATTGTAACAGGTGCACTCTTCTATTCAAAGTTCAGCTTCCTTGGCACCATGGATGCTGTTATCAACGATGGTCTTATTACAGCCGTCAGTGATACAGCAGGTATCTTTGTGTTCCTTGTAGAACTTGGTGTGCTGGTAGCCCTTGTAAACAAAGCAGGCGGCTCTGCAGCCTTCGGAAAATGGGCTGCAACTCACATCAAAACCCGTGTAGGTGCAATGCTTGCAACCTTTGCACTGGGTGTGCTTATCTTTATAGATGACTACTTCAACTGTCTTACAGTAGGTTCAGTTATGCGCCCTGTAACAGACAATCACAAGATTTCCCGTGCAAAACTTTCATATCTCATTGATGCTACTGCAGCGCCTATATGTATGATTGCTCCCATTTCTTCCTGGGCTGCAGCAGTTTCTGCTTATGCAGAGGACGGCAGAGGTCTTGACCTTTTCATCACAGCAATTCCTTACAACTTCTATTCACTGCTCACACTTGTATTTGTTGTTGCAATTTCAGTTATGGGTTTTGATTACGGCTCAATGGCTATGCACGAGTACAAGGCAAAATTCAAGGGTGAACTTGGTGTGCTTGAAAGCTCAGACAATGACGACGAAGGCAACCCCAAGGGCAAGGTTATTGACCTTATCCTGCCTGTAGTTGTTCTTGTTGCTGTTTGCGTATTTGCGCTTGTTTATAACGGCGGAATCCTTGATGGTACAAACTTTGTTGATGCTTTTGCAAACACAGATGCAACTGTTGGACTTCCCTGGGGCGGTCTTATTGCTCTTATTATTTCTATGGCATACCTTATTCTTCGCAGAGTTATCTCCTTCAAAGAGGCTATGGATTCAGTACCCAAGGGCTTCATTGCAATGGTGCCTGCAATCCTGATTCTTACTTTTGCAACAGCGCTGAAGAATATGACATCTCTTCTTGGTGCAAAGTATTATGTTGGTGACCTTATGACAGGCGCTGCAGCAGGTCTTGCAAACTTCCTGCCTGCAATTATCTTCATTGTTGCTTGTGTTCTTGCTTTTGCAACAGGTACATCATGGGGTACATTCGGTATTCTTATCCCCATTGTTACATACCTGTATGCAGGTACTCCCGATGCAGAGCTTATGGTTATCAGTATGTCTGCCTGCCTTGCAGGTGCTGTTTGCGGTGACCATTGTTCTCCTATCTCAGACACAACAATTATGTCTTCAGCAGGCGCACAGTGCGAGCATATCTCTCACGTTTCAACTCAGATTCCTTATGCAATCACAGTTGCAATTATCTCCTTTGTAACATACATTATTGCAGGCTTTGTACAGAGCTGGTACATTGTGCTTCCCATCGGCATTGTGCTTACAATCGGCACATTGTTTGTAATGAAGGCTATCACCAAGAACAAGAAGTTCGAAGAAGCATAATAATCACATAAATATGTGAGAATCAGAAAACGGCTGCTTTACGCAGCCCTTTTTTTACCAATGTTTTGTTATAACAAACCCTTTGGATTTAATATATACACAATATAATAACATAGGTGATCAACAGCTTGGTTGAAAAAACAAAGAATTCCTGTGGGTTTGCCGATGTTTGTATTGAGGTTTAAGTTTGTTTTGATGTTGTGCCTAAAATATTCAGGGAAAATTAACTGTCTGTCTATTGACTTAGACTCAATAGTGTGATATAAATTAATTACAGTTATAACATAAACTGATGTTCAAAGGAGGATTAATATGTACAAACGAATTATCAGTCTGTTTCTCACAGTGCTTATTCTTGCAGGAATTTCTGTAATCAGCACATCAGCGGCAACAAATTACACATTGTGGGTAGGCGGAGTACAGGTTACAAGCAACAACGCTTCTGACGTTTTAGGTGATGGTACCGTTCGTTATGTAGCAAAGGAGAGCTGTCTTTATCTCAACAATGCCAATATCAAGGGTGTGACACTTATTGAAGATGTGATGTCCGCAGGTATTTATGCAGGCGGTATGGATCTGACTGTTCGTTTCAGCGGAGATAATAAAGTTACCGATGCAGGAGGAAACGATTGGAGTATAGGTGTTGGTGTTGACGAAGGAAATCTTACCTTTATTCAGGAAGGGGATTCGTCTACACTTGAGATATATTCCGGTTATGCAAAAACTTATACTACCGGTGTTTATGTAACTTGTAATTACAATGACGTAACTCAGGGTGGCGACCTTTTGATTGAAAGCGGTGATATTAAAATCGGTTACACCGGCAAAATACTTTCTGAAGGTACAGGAGTCGGTATTTATTGCTCCAGTATAGTAATGAAAAAAGGCAACGTTGAAGCAGTAGGAGCTCCCTCTGAATCAGGAGACAGCTTAGGTGCTGAGGTTTATGGACTTGTATCTGTAAGGGAAGGTAACTTTGTTGCAAAAGGCTCAGAAGGTGTAAGCAGCATAGGACTGTTTTCTGACATAGTTTATTATATAGATGAGGATATGGGCGACTATGTAAGCGAAGGCGGAGGTTATATTTATGTTTATGAGAACGCCTCTGTTACTGCTTTGGCATCAGAAGCAAAGACGCATTCCATAGGAATGTCTCTTACTCTGGGTATGAGCTGTTGGGGCAATATTACTGCAACGGGAGCTGATACCACTGCAACCCCAGGTCCGGATGTGAATACTACAAGTTACGGAATAGTTGTGTGGGATGTTTCTGGATTGAACCTTGAGGACGGAAAAATTACAGCGCTGGCAGGTTATGCATACGATTCCTGCGGAATGAATCTGATTGCTGATACTGAAGATGTACCTGTAAACCGTTTGACTATAAAAAATACAGACGTTACTGCCGTTTCAAAGGGTGGTTATATGTATTCTGACGGTCTGTATGCAGGAATAGACACCATTAGTATTTATTCGGGTTCCCTCACGGCTTCAGGCGGTCCGGTTACAGCAGGCAGTGAGTACTATCCCGAATCCGGCGGAATTTTTGCTGAAGGCATCATCTATGTAGTAGGCGGTGTGCTCAAGGCTTCGTCAACAGAGGTTACTCAGGAGAACGGCTCTGATATTGCTTTATATGCTTCAGGCGGTATAGACATAGAAGACTATATGGAACTTAAGGGCGGTGAACTTGTTGAGGGGGACGAAGGTTCCTACATAATGCAGAAAAGTTTTGATACACCCGTTGTTATCAGAAAAATAGGTTACGTTGAGATTGGCGATGTAAATGCTGACGGAGATATCAACATCAAGGATGCAACTGCAATCCAGAAGCATATTGCAAAAATTGAACTTCTTGACGAACAGGCTTATAAACTTGCTGACTTCAACTGCGATGAGTACGTGTCTATCAAAGATGCAACTGCAATTCAGAAACATATTGCAGGATTACCTTATTAATTATTAATAGAGTACAAAATAAAAACTGCTGTGTTCAGATGAGCACAGCAGTTTTTTGTGTGTGCAAAAAACAGAAAAGTATCATTGCTTTTATTGACTCGGGAACAGGATATGGTATAATTGGTTTAACAGTGTAAAACTAAAACTTCACTTATGGAGGAATACCTATGAAAAAAAGAATACTGGCATTAGTTCTTACTGTGCTGCTTCTTGCAGGTTTATCTGTGATAAGCACCTCTGCTGTAACTTCCTACAATCTCTGGGTAGGCGGAGTTACGGTTACAAGCCAGAATGCAAAGGATGTACTCGGTGACGGCAGAGTCCGTTTTGATGCAGCCACAAACACACTCTATCTGACTAATGCGGATATCAAGGGCAGAGTCCTTTCCGAAGACTATCTGAGCGCAGGTGTTTATGCAATGAATATGGATCTGACAGTTTCCATTGCAGGTAACAGCAGAATCACAGATGTGGGCGGTTGTAACTGGAGTATGGGTATCGGTGTTGACGCAGGAAATCTTATTATCAAAGAAACTTCCTCAGACGCTACCCTGACAGTTTACTCTGCTTTTGCAGATATGTACAGTGTCGGGCTCTATGCTTTTGCAGATCTTGAGGACGTAACAATAGGCGGTGACGTTATCACAAAAGGCGGTAACATAACTGTTGACTACAAAGGAAACAAACTGACCTCAGGTCACTCTATGGCTGTATGTACTTATGATATGGAGATTACAAACGGCACAGTGTTAAGTGTAACAGGTGCACCTTCTTCTGAGGGTCACAGCTATGGTATTAACGCTTGTGGTGATGTATCTGTTTCAGGCAGTGGTACTGTTCTCAGGGCAAAGGGTGGAGAAGCAGCAGAGTCCCACGGCGTGTATGTTATCTCTCTTTATGAAGAAAACGAAAATGGCGAATATGTTGTTGTAAACGAAGGTGACCTTCAGATAAAATCAGGGGCAAAAGTTTATGCACAGGGCTCACAGGCAGATTCCTTCTCTGCAGGTGTGAATGTTGAGGGAGGTATGGTCTGTGCTTCAGATGCAGGATTGCTTGAGGCTACAGGCGGCAACACAAATACAACAGTAGCAAAAGATGAAGATACGCCAAATTCCCGCAGTTATGGCATCACTTCATACGGCAATCTTATCTTTGAAGGCGGTACTGTTACTGCAACTGCAGGCTACGCTTATGACTCCTGCGGTATCAATGCTCTGACAGAAACAGAGTATAACACAGAGGAGGATACTTATATACCGCTTAATGGCGATGTTACAATAAACGGTGCAAAGGTATCTGCTGTGTCTGAGGGTGGTTATGCTTACTCTGACGGTCTGTATGTAGGTGGTGACCTGGAGGTTAAAGGCGGCTCACTTACAGCTTCAGGCTCAGTTGCGGATGCAAAAGATAAAGACCTTATCACAGAGTCAAACGGTATATTTGCCAACTATGGAGTAAACTTCACAGGCGGCACAATCACACTTTCCTGCAAAAAACTTGCAAACGGCAGTGATGCAAGCTGTGCAATTTTCTCCTTTGAACCTATTGTTCTTGGTGAAGGTATGGTTGTAACAGGCTCAAACGTGAAGTTCCTTGAGGGAGACACCCAGATAGTGCCAGAGGATTTTGATGTTCCTGTTGTGATTGCAAAAGAAGTCAATGCTGACCTTGGTGATGTAAACGCTGACGAAGATATCAACATCAAAGATGCAACTGCAATCCAGAAGCATATTGCCGAGATTGAAATTCTGACAGGTGAAGCTTACGCTCTGGCAGATTTCAACTGTGATGATACTGTATCAATCAAAGATGCTACTGCAATCCAGAAGCATATCGCAGGGCTTCCTTACTAAAATAAACATATCGGTATATAGCAAAACGGCTATGCCATAACAGGCATAGCCGTTTTGCTTGTTTGTATGTTTTGGGGATTTAGAAAAAATCATTGTGAGTCTTCGTCAGCGTTGCTGTTGTATCGAATAAATATCTGTGCAGCAGCATGGCGGTTATGTACATCAAGCTTGCGGTATATTTTCTTTGTGTAGTCATTTACCGTGTGTTCAGAAATATACATAGTTTTTGCAATGTCTGAATTGGTGTAACCGCGGGCTATAAGTTTCAGTACTTCAAGCTCTCCTCTTGTAAGTGCGCTCAAAGGGGAAACGGAGCAAAAGTCTGTTTCTGCGTTATCTGTGCTTTGTGTGTTTTCGTTGGATTTGTCGAACATACCTGTATCCTCCTTTTAGGAAGGTATTTGATGTTTCGGCTATTGTCAGCGGAAACGGATTGATATTTGGAGAATGGTAAACAAGGAGAATAAAGGCAGGATTGTTTGTTACAAAAATGGCAATCATATATAATTGCCTGAACTTTCCTGTTATTATCCTAAGAAAAGGGATAACCCGTCAAAAACCCCTTGAATAAGGGGTAGAAAAGAATTCTTTAATTTTTTATAATTAAGTTATCAATTAAAGAATAGAATTAATTCCCCCGTTAATTCTAAGTATATTATAACAAAAAAATACTTGGTTTTCAATAAAGGAAAAATAAACTATCAACAATGGTAGGAAACCTACCAAATGGCGGAGGTGATACAGATGAGCCCCAAAAATTCAGGAAACATGAACTACTTTGATTATCTGAATCTTGCAAGACAGGAGTTTAATGTTTTACTGAAAAAATATCCTGAACTTGCAACCCTTTCTCCCAGGGAACTTGAAGTTTTTTCATATCTTTTTTCCGATAAAACTCTTGCTGAAATTGCACAGGAACTTTACATCACTTACTCTTCTGTTCACTTCCATTGCAAGAATATTTACAAGAAACTTGATGTGTCGGGCAGACGTCAGATTCTTATTAAATATAAAGATATCTGAAATCTTTTACAAACAACAAGTGCAATATCAATATAACCCCTTCTAAAAAGAGCAGGCACTTTCCAATTTCGGAAAGTGCCTGTTTCTTTTATTTGTGAAATTACCAGGTGTTAGCCTTATTGTTACCATCTGAATCGTTTTTTGCAGCGGTGTGTACCAGATGTTTGATTTATACCCACCTCATAAATGAATGCAATCCAATCTGTACTTTTTCTTTTGATGGAAAAACAGAACTCAAATCTGTAGGGCTTGTTATCATAAATCTAAGGGGGAATGTTGACTTAAAATATTTGATGAGTGAAAGTGATTTGAATAATAAAAGAAGGAATAAATAGCAGAAAAACATAAGGAGACAGATGTAAAATGCGTATTATTTGTGTCCTTTAAATACAAGATAGAATATTATGTAATAGACCTATGTCAGGAGGTGAATAAAATGAAAATATGGAATTGTAGTAACAACAATAATTGCTATAAAGATAACGCCCATAACTGTTCGGAAGAGAGTGTTGAAAATAAGTGTTCTTGTGATTCCTGCTGTTGTGGGTGTTCTTACGGTATCCCCGGGCCTCAGGGACCGCAAGGTGAACAAGGGCCTGCAGGTCCTGTCGGCTCTCAGGGTCCCACTGGTGAAACAGGTCCTGTCGGCCCTCAGGGTCCCGTTGGTGAAACAGGTCCTGTCGGCCCTCAAGGTCCCATAGGTGAAACAGGTCCTGTCGGCCCTCAAGGTCCCACTGGTGAAACAGGTCCCGTAGGCCCTCAGGGTCCCACTGGTGAAACAGGTCCCGTAGGCCCTCAGGGTCCCGCAGGTGAAACAGGTCCTGTCGGTCCTCAAGGCCCCACTGGTGAAACAGGTCCTGTAGGTCCTCAAGGCCCCCCTGGTGAAACAGGTCCTGTCGGTCCTCAGGGTCCCATTGGTGAAACAGGTCCCGTAGGCCCTCAGGGTCCCGCAGGCGAAACAGGTCCTGTCGGTCCTCAGGGTCCCGCAGGTGAAACAGGTCCTGTCGGCCCTCAGGGTCCCATAGGTGAAACAGGTCCTGTCGGTCCTCAGGGTCCCATAGGCGAAACAGGTCCTGTAGGTCCTCAGGGTCCTGCAGGAGGTGTGCTCAACTATGCTGATTTTTATGCTTTGATGCCGCCGGATAACACTGCTACAGTAGCCCCGGGAACTGATGTAAGTTTTCCGCAAGACGGACCGAGCAGTGGAACTGATATTTCCAGAACAGGTCCCGATTCATTCAATCTGGCTCAGGTAGGAACCTACCAGATTCTGTTTGAGGTGAGTGTGGACGAAGCAGGTCAGTTAATGTTAACTTTAAACGGAGAAGATTTGCCATACACCGTGGTTGGAAGAGCCACTGGAGCTTCACAAATCGTAGGTATGGCTATTGTAACAACGTCAGTTGTTAATTCAATAATAACTGTTCGTAATCCTGAAGGAACTGCAACTGCCCTTACAATCACACCTCTTGCAGGTGGAACGCGTCCCGTATCCGCGCATCTGGTTATTACTCAGATTGCTTGATTTGCTATATAAACCGACTTTGTGATTTGTGGCAGTTTATATTAGGTATGTGCTCTTAAAATAATATAGGAGTTAATGAGTGGCAGAACAGGGCCTCAAACTCTGTCCTGCCACCGCGCATGAAAAATAAGAAAAGGGATACCCAAAGGTATCCCTTAATTCTTATGGTGCGGGTGACAGTG
>JAZQHL010000121.1:0-4608 GCA_045540595.1 Ruminococcus sp. | reverse complement strand
GATTTCACGTTCCTGTGCCATAATTTGCTGAGGCTGTGAAAGACGCATCTTGCGATCGCTTTGTGCATGATAAACTTCCATATTCTTATCGAATTTACCTGAGCAAATTCTCATAAACGCTACTCTGTCTCTGTGAGCTTTATTCATATTAGCCTGAATTTTGAAGACAAATGCAGAGAAAAAATCCGATTCAGGTTCTATTATCATATCTGAAGTTTCGCGTGGTAATGGACTAGTGGTAAGATTTAAAAATTCTTTCAAGAAAGGTTCAACACCAAAATTAGTAAGAGCAGAACCAAAGAAAACCGGAGTCAAATTACCCTTTCTGACTTCGTCTAAATCAAATTCGTTACCTGCTCCATCTAGAAGTTCTATATCCTCAATTAATTGGTCTTTTTGACCATAAAAGAGCTTGGAATCGAGTTCAGGATCATCGAGAGTCAATTCTTCTTTCTCTACTTCCTTTTGTCCGTTATTCGCTGTAAATGAAAGAATTTTGTTTTCTTTTCGATCATAAACACCCTTGAATTCCTTACCTGAACCAATCGGCCAATTCATTGGACAAGTGTTTATTCCAAGAACGTTTTCAATGTCTTCGAGAAGTTCAAAAGGATTTTTAGAATCTCTGTCCATCTTATTGATGAAAGTAATGATAGGAATGTGTCGCATAACACAGACCTTAAAGAGTTTTATCGTCTGATTTTCTACACCTTTCGAAGCATCTATTACCATGACAGCACTATCTGCTGCCATAAGTGTTCTATAAGTATCTTCTGAGAAGTCCTGGTGACCGGGAGTATCAAGTATATTGATGCAATAACCATTGTATTTGAACTGAAGAACTGAAGATGTAACAGAAATACCTCTCTGCTTTTCAATTTCCATCCAGTCTGATACTGCGTGTTTGGAGGTTCTTTTTCCTTTAACAGAGCCTGCTGTGTTGATAGCACCTCCGTAAAGAAGCAACTTTTCTGTCAGTGTTGTTTTACCTGCGTCAGGGTGGGATATAATGGCAAACGTACGGCGTTTGCTGATTTGTTCTGTTAAATTACTCACTTTATATATCTCCAATGCTTAATATTCCAATCATATATTATACTTTCAGCGGTTGTTTATGTCAAGATTTCACAGGTAATTGCAAATAGATATAATATTACACGTTAATTAATTGTCGAATATTTATTCATAGTCTTGACATTTTTTGTTTATTTTGTTACAATAGGTCTGTAATAAAAGATCTTTCCTATTTTTCATATACCTTCCAAATTTGAGGCAGAGACCCAAGGGTTTCTGCCTCAACCCTTTTACAGAGAAAGGAGCGCTTGATTTGAACACTGTAGGTATATATATACATATCCCCTTTTGTGTTAAAAAATGTAATTATTGTGATTTTTTTAGTCTTAAAGCAGAAGAGTCACTTATGGACGAATATGTGTCTAAGCTTGATAATTCTTTAAAAAATTGGGCAGATAAAATATCTGACAGGCTTGTAGATACGGTTTATTTTGGCGGAGGCACTCCAAGTGTACTTGGAACATCACGCTTAAACAGAATTCTTGATTCTGTATACAAATATTGTAATATTGACCCTGAAACGGAAATAACAATAGAGATTAATCCTGAATCCGCTCATAAACTTGATTTTTCTTCATTGGCTTCAAACGGAATCAACAGAGTTTCAATGGGACTTCAGAGCGCAGATGACGAAGAGTTAAGATTGCTTGGGCGTGCACATACTGTTTCAGAGGCAACTGATGCCATTGATAGATTTAAAAATGGCGGAATTAAAAACTTTTCTCTTGATGTGATGATAGGTGTTCCTCTGCAAACCTTCGCTTCATTGAAAAAGACCATAGATTTTTGTGTTGAGAGCGGTGCAACTCATATCAGTGCATATATGCTTAAAATCGAAAAAAACACACCTTTTTATAAAAATGCAGATAAACTTACGTTTGCTGATGATGACCTGCAGGCTGATTTGTATGAATATGCAGTGAGTTTACTCAAAGAGAAGGACTTCAGACATTATGAGATTTCAAACTTCTGCAGAGATAATCTGATAAGCAGACATAATATGAAGTACTGGCAGTTGGAGGATTATATAGGTATCGGTCCTTCTGCGCATTCTTTACTTGATGGCAAGCGCTACTTTTATCCAAGAAGTTTTCAGGATTTTTATGATGATAAACTTATGTATGAATCAGAAGGTTGCACACCTGAAGAATATATAATGCTTTCCCTCAGAACAGATACAGGAGTTGTTTTTTCAAAATTCAAAGAGCTTTTCAATCTTTCGCTTGCTGAACAAATATTGTCAGAGGCAAAAAAGCTTGAAAAGCCCGGTCTTGTTATTTTAGATAATAATTCTATCCGCTTGACTGAAAAAGGTTTTCTTCTGTCAAATCCTATTATTTCACGTTTGCTTAATACAGAAATCTGATAAATTTTATGTTGTAGAAGTCACAAGCAGTAATGTCATTTGTTCCTATTTCGTTGAGAAGTATATAGTTGGCCCCTACTCCAAGCAGATATCCGTCTTTAGTTATAATCTCATTGTTGCCGATAAGAAAATCCACCTGAACACGTCTGCCAATCTGAGTGCGGATAAAACCATTCAGATATTGAATGCTTTCAGCTGTAACAGGGTAAGGTCGACTGAAGTCTGTAATTTGTTGTGTTACGTTATTTGAATCTGTCTGCAGTTGTGGTAGTTCTGCAGAGGCAGAGTTTATAGTTCCGCTCTGTGAATTCAGAATACTTGTTATGTCGTTGGAATCAGGTCTTATTGTGGTGGCAGGAGTAGACATATCGGGATTAATCTGCGGCACAGGAGGAAGCCCTTGGGGTGACATACTCTGTGAACTGTTCTGATTTATGTTTCCTTGTCCTTGCAAAGCCATGTTATATGATGCAATCTGTTCAAGTGAAGGCAGATTTGAATAGAACAAATCATCGGGATCGTTTTCGTTGTATCTTGCAGGTGGAATTCCGTAAATCTTTAATAAATCAAATGAATTGTTCATTGTATTGACTCCTTAGTTAAGTATTTGCGTATGCATTCGTAGGGGCATAGAAACAATGGTCCCCTACTCTGTTATATATGACTCCGACATTTGAAGGAAAATATCGGGGACAATTTGGACTATAAGGGTTAAAGAAAAACAGAGAATTACCTACTGAACTTGCTGTGTTTCCTGCTAAAGCCCAGTCAGCAATTTCATAGTGAATATCTTCAGGATTCATATTGTATACATTCTGAGGATTGTATTCGCCACCTACAAACTCTTTCATGCACACAAACTGACAGGTTTGTGTGATTATAGCCCTGACATCCCCACCGTTACTTACTCTTCCGAATTCACCGGTATTTGCGTTGGCTCTGTTTATTATTACTGATGCTACTGCACGCATTCCCTCATAGCCCTCGCCACCGCTCTCGCACATTATTAGACGAGCAAGCAATTCTCTTGCATCATAAGCCATTTAAACACCCCTTTCAGCCGTTTCTTTATCAGTTTATGCTGATTTGCTTATGATTGTGAAACAAAAATATAATATGAATTATTTGTTGACATATCCTGCATACGATGCTATAATAATTAATAATTTAATAAAGAAACCGTTGACGCGGAGATAACGGCAGTTATGCCTTTACAGAGAGCCTGTGTTGCTGAAAGTCAGGTAAGAAACAGATTGTCAAATGGACCGCTGAGGGTGCAGTCAAATGTAATTTATTACAGAGTATTCTGCAACGTTTTGCATACGTTAGTTGCAAAGGGTATGTTTGTACCCTGTAAAGTGCACGGAAAACCGTGAAATCAAGGTGGCACCGCGGATAATGTATTATTCGTCCTTGACAGAATCAACTGTCAAGGGCTTTTTTTATTTTAGCCTGAGACCTGATAAGAGGTTATGAGAATGTTACTTACCAAACGATGGCGACTTTAACACATCACACTTTTCCCTACGCTTAAAATATTAATTATAATTTGGAGGAATATATTATGAATTTCAATGGCGTTGAGTTTGATACCTATTTTAACAATTATCCCGATAAAGAAGGTTATTTTGGCAAGTATGGCGGTGTTTATATTGAAGATAAACTCAAGGCTGCTATGGCTGAAATTACAGAAGCTTATTTTTCAATCTGTCAGTCAAGAAAGTTTATTGCTGAACTGAGAAGAATCAGAAAAGAATTCCAGGGCAGACCCACTCCTGTGTCTCATCTTGAGAGACTTTCTGATATGCTTGGCGGTAAAGTTCAGCTTTATGCAAAACGTGAGGACCTGAATCATTCGGGTGCTCATAAGCTTAATCACTGCATGGGTGAAGCACTTCTTGCAAAGTATATGGGTAAGAAGAAAGTTATTGCTGAGACAGGTGCAGGTCAGCATGGTGTTGCACTCGCTACTGCTGCTGCATACTTTGGTCTCGAGTGTGATATCTATATGGGCTCTGTTGATATCAAGAAACAGGCTCCTAACGTTGCAAGAATGAAAATTCTTGGTGCTAATGTTGTTGAGGTTACTCACGGCCTTCAGACTCTGAAAGAAGCAGTTGATGCCGCTTTTGATGCATATAGCAAGGAATACAAGGATTCTATTTACT
>JAZQHL010000120.1:0-10428 GCA_045540595.1 Ruminococcus sp. | reverse complement strand
CCATGTCGTTCTGTGAGCCAAGGAGTTGGGGAAACATGTTGTCTTCCTAAGACCGCTTGGCCTCCGACTTGTTGCAGTTGCACCGCATGCGCATTTCCAGCTGTTGGCGCTCATGGGTTCAGGCTTTTTAGCACCACACTCAGGACAGAACTTACCTGTTGCAGTTGCACCACAAGCACACTTCCAGCCATCCTGTACAGGAGCCTGAGCTGCCTGCTGAGCCTGCTGCTGTTGCTGATTCATCTGGAAGAACTGACCTGCGTTCATACCACCGCCTGCATTCATTGCCATGCCCATACCCATAAAGCCTGTCATAGCACCTGCTGAATTAGAAGCCGCTGAACGCATTGCATCTGCCTGTGCTCCAACAAGTTCTGCACCTGCAAGACCGGGATTCTGAAGTCTTGCTGTATACTGTGCCTGCTTGAGCATCTCT
Organism: Ruminococcus sp.; assembly: GCA_045540595.1. Lineage (GTDB taxonomy): Bacteria > Bacillota > Clostridia > Oscillospirales > Acutalibacteraceae > Ruminococcoides. The sequence continues at coordinate 9,992 of JAZQHL010000120.1, read as the reverse complement.
GCATCCTCGGGAGGCAGTGTAACGGGATTGAGCGCTACGGATACTACCTTAATACCACGTAGTTCTCCCCATTTCTTGGAGAGAGTTTCATTCATAGCATTACAAATATCATCATTATGATTTGCAAGCTGATTAGGACGAAGCTCCATCTCTGAAAGTTTGCCGAATGCAGGCGCAAGAGCACTCACAAACTCTGTCTTTAGCTGATTGTCTATCTGTTCACGGGTGTATTCCTGCTCAACGTTGCCGCAAACCTTTGTGTAGAACAGCAAAGGATCGGAGATTGTGTAGGAATAGATGCCTGAGCAACGGATAGATACGTCGATGTCAAGAAAGATTCTTGAGTCCACAACTCTGAAAGGAATAGGATTAGGAGTACCGAACTTGTTGTCCAGAATCTCCTTGGTGTTGAAATAATATACTCTCTGATCCTTGCCTGTGTCGCCACCGTATGTAAAACGCTTACCTACAGCCTTGAAGGTCTCAAGGATACTTGTACCAAGTTTGCCTGCAAAGATTGAAGGCTCAGTTGAGGAATCGTAAGTGAATTCACCGGGTTCTGCACAAACCTCAACAACCTTGCCCTGCTCAACGATGATCATACACTGACCGTCTGCAACAGCAATACCTGAGCCGTTACTGATAATGTTGTCAGAGCCCTTTGTGTTGGAGGATCTGCCCCCTACTCTCTTTGTACCCTTTGTAACAAGAACATCGTTAGAAAGGGATTCACAATAGAAAAATTCTTTCCACTGGTCGGCAAGTACGCCACCTACTGCGCCTATGCCTGCTTTAATAAGTCCCATAAACTGAAACTCCTTTCAAAATAATATTAACTCATACAGAAAACTTCTGTTTTTATTCTATTTAACTGAATAAGGATTCTTATTCTCTTTTGGAGGGTCAGGAGTATTACCACATTTTGATGTCAATCCCATAATCAGCATCCAAACAATCATCACAACTATCCAAAAGCCAAAAGCAATTATTGAAAACCATACAGATATTCCTAACCAAAAGTGTAATCCAAGAAGAACTATTCCTGGTATTGCCCACTCCAAATTAAACAGCAAATTTATCAACAAACACAGAATAAAACCACCTGTGCACTTTGTTTTCCTCATACCATCCTCCAAAAGCAAGGATTAATCTGGTTAATCCACCAACACATCATTTCTTGACTGATATATAATTTTATAGTATAATAAACAGGTATTTGATTTTTATGGATTATCATAGAGGTCTCTGTTAACGCTCTAACAAAACAGAAACCGTTAATATAGAGCAAAGTAACTTCAAAACTTAATTACAGCAAGTTACAGCCTCCCTTTTTATCATTTACAAAAATATTATAATGAATATTTTAAGTATTGTCCCCACCCCTGTAGAGATTTAGGGGTGGGAACCTGAAAACTTTTCTGCCTAATAGGGTGGGAAATAGTGTAGGAACACTTCCCTATAATACAAGGAGTTCGCTTATGACTAAAAAACTATCAATCATCGGAAGTATGTTTTTGATACTTCTTTCTTTTGGCGGATGTTCGGGAGTAGGCAACAAAAGTGCCACCATATCAGCTATATATATTGCTACTTCAATTCTATCGGTCATCCTTTTGTTGGGCTACTGTACGCTTATAAAAAAGAGGCAACCATGGTTTATCCTCCTTTTCTCAGCAGTGGCAGTTGTAAACATAGGATATTTGTCACTTTCATTTTCATCCACACTTAACGAAGCGCTACTATCCAATCGTATTGCATATTTAGGGTCGGTATTTCTGCCTGTATCCATGCTTATGACAATCCTGAAAACTTGTAAGATTACAATTCCAAAATGGGCTGTTTCGGTAATTATGCTGATAAGTGTCATAGTTTTTCTTATTGCAGCAAGTCCGGGGTATCTTGATATTTACTACAAAGAAGTCACTTTAGTAAATGTCAATGGTGCAACAGTTCTTGACAAGGTTTACGGGCCTCTGCACTCAATCTACCTTTATTATCTTTTGGGACACTTTGCTGCTATGCTTTCAGTAATTATTTATGCAAGAGTCAGTAAAAAAATCAAGTCAAGTTCACAGGCTATACTGCTTCTCACCGCAGTATTTATTAATATCTGTGTTTGGCTTATGGAACAATTTGTTGACCTTGACTTTGAAGTTCTGTCTGTATCATATATCGCAAGTGAGTTATTTCTGCTTGGTATAAGTCTACTTATTCAAGATATTACTCTTCACAATGCTCTTATAACTAAACCGCACGCAAACCCAATCACTGAACCGACCGAATCCATAGAAGCTTCAGCCACAGATTCAGACGTAGACGGTAAAGAATCACATGCCACACCTGCCCCTGCCGAAATCAGTTTACAGGAAAAAGCAGAGTATATGTCATCTGTTCTCTATACTCTCACTCCAACCGAAAGCCAGATATACAAGTTTTACATAGATGGTAAAAAAACAAAAGATGTTATGGCAGAGCTGGGTATTACAGAAAACACTCTCAAATTCCATAACAGAAATCTTTACTCCAAACTTGGTGTAGCAACAAGGAAAGAACTCGTAGAGGTTTCTAAAGCAATGGTTGCAAAGGTATAATGCTCAAAAAGCGTATCGATAAAATGTCGATACGCTTTTTTTGAAAATATATTGTAATATAAAATGTGTTGTGATATGCTAAAAATACAAATATAAATTATGAGGTGAAATTAATATGAAAGTTAAACTAATTGCACTTACACTTGCCGTGCTGATGACTATGTGTTTATTTACAGGTTGCAAAGAAGACACAAACACAGGTACAAGCACAGAAACAACAACAATATCTGACACACCCGCATCAATCACTACAGAAATTCCTGATATTGATTACACCGGAGTTTATGATGATCTCCTTTTCGAGATTTATAAGCACATACTTACCATCACCTATGATGCAGAAAATAGTGATAGTATGGATGGCGATGCCGGATTCCGTGAAGTCGTTGGCAGTCTTTCTGAAGAAGATGCACTCAGAGCAATAGGATATGCAGAACATGACATAAACAACGATGATATCCCTGAGCTTCTTATCTATCTCATCGATGACAATGGTAACGAAAAATGCGCAGGAACAAGAATTCTTGCAGCATACACATTAAAAGACAACTCCCCCACCCTTATTTTTGAAGGTACTGTAAGAAACAGATACTATCTGCTGACAAGCGGTCTTATTTATAATGAAGGCTCCTCAGGTGCCGCTTATTCTATATTCGGAACATATACACTTGAACCTTTTTCTGATTCTCTTACAGTCAAGAATTATTATTTCACTTCTCCCATTGATAACAATTACGATAATATAGGTTTCTTCGAAAACAGAACAGGTTCCATGAAAATCGATGAATCAGAAAAATTCAAAGGCCCTGAAAAAAAGTTCTGGCAGATTCAGACAGATCTTTCAAAGAAGATTACAGAATCAGAACTAAAACCATTTGAGGTATTCAGCGCAGGAGATGGCACAGAAGAGGTATCTTGTGTTATCGCAGTATTTGCTGAAGACACTCTTGTTGAACTGACAGACGCAGATAGATTTGCAGCCGACAATTCTGAATACGAAACCGATGTAGTATTCTTTGCAAACTATGGTGATGTTTATGATTTTGAATTCTGTGAAATTAAATGGCTTGATAACTCAGATAGTGGTGAAAGTGATTTTGAATTTGTTCCTGTTTACAAAACAGAAACCCTGACTCAGGACACTCCCCTTGTGGTAACAATGACTTTCTGGGGAGATATCCCCTCCTATGGCATCAGATACACAGATTCTGAAGGTGCAGAACACTCAGGCACTATCAGCACAAGCGGTATGGATGGCTCACTTATTCTGGATGTTATCTAATATGGAGAATAGAAATATGAGCAAACCTATATTAAAGAGAATACTTTTAACATTAACCGTTTTATTATTACTTGGTAGTTTCCCTTTCTTTTTCTCAGGTTGCAAGGCACAGAAATACAACGTGGATTACTGTGGCAGTAAAGGTTGCTACTCCAATGCAAAAGACAGCTACAAAGCAGGCACCAAAGTTACCCTGTACTTCGAACTCATTGCAACCGATACAGATTACTCTTTCACCCTTGATGGTGAGCCTGTGGATTGGTCATATGATGAGAAAAAAGGCTTTGTAATTGAATTCATTATGCCTGAGCATGATGTAAAGCTTGAATGTCACACTAAAAACTCTATGCTCGGATACGTGTCCGAATAACATATATAGCAAAAGACCTGTTATTAAGCTTAACAGGTCTTTTTTCATTCACTATAAACCATATTCTTTTAAAATATGAATTTGATACAATTACATCAAATTTACCCTAAATCTAAAAATTGAAACAAAAATCTCAAAGAACCAACGCCGAAAATAAAAAGCCTTGAAACCCAATACTAATGCGGATTTCAAGGCTTTTGTTCATGGTGGAGACGATGGGGATCGAACCCACGACCTCTTGAATGCCATTCAAGCACTCTCCCAGCTGAGCTACGCCCCCAGGAACGATTAGTATATTACCATAATTCAAGAAAAAAAGCAATAGTTTTTAATAATCTGTCTTTAATATTTTTTGATATATGCAGTAAAAGAAAAGCCTTGAGGCGAAGTTAAACCTCAAGGCTTCATAATTTAAGTCACATTAACCAGAATATCAGAGTAACAATTGCAAAAGCAACTATGAGAAAACCAATAACAACAAGCATCGGCCTTATCATCATTCTGACCGCGGACCAATATGTACGCCATATTTCCTTAAAACTGGAGGTCGTGCCCTTTCTCAGCCATTGATTACGCTGTGGCAAACCAGACATATCGGCAATTGTTCTGCCGTCGTCTATATATGTGATTTTTTCTTTCTTAGGCTTTTTATCGCTCATATTCTTATCCTAACAGATGGCAAGCAGCACAATGACCATTGCCGTAATCTTTATATTCAGGTGCCTTCTCTTTACAAATATCTGTCGCTTTGGGACAACGGGTATGGAATCTGCATCCTTTAGGCGGATTTGCAGGAGAAGGAATGTCACCCTTAAGAATTATACGATTCATCTTGATATCAGGATCGGGCTGTGGAATTGCAGAGAAAAGTGCCTGTGTGTAAGGATGTAAAGGATTTGAGAAGATATCATCCTTTGAACCGAACTCCACCATAGAACCAAGATACATAACACCGATTTTGTCGGAAATAAATTTAACAACAGACAAATCGTGAGAGATAAAAACGTAAGTAAGATTAAGATCGTGCTGTAACTTCTTAAGCAGATTTATAATCTGAGCCTGAATTGAAACATCAAGAGCAGAAACAGGTTCATCACAGATTACAAGTTCAGGATTAACAGACAGTGCACGTGCAATACAGATACGCTGTCTCTGTCCACCTGAGAATTCATGAGGATATCTTTCGTAATAATAATCTCGAAGACCGCATTTATCCATAAGATCCAGAACATAAGACTTGATTTCAGAGGGAGGAACAATCTTATGAACCTCAACAGGCTCAGAAAGAATTCCACCCACTGTACTTCTGGGAGGAAGTGATGAATAAGGATCCTGGAAAATAATCTGCATCTTCTTACGGATGTCGCGCAACTGAGAAGATTTGAGATTAGTGATATCCTGTCCGTTGAAAATTATCTGACCGCCGTTGGATTCGTGAAGTCTGAGAATAGTTCTGCCAAGTGTTGTTTTACCGCAACCTGACTCACCTACAATTCCCAGTGTCTCACCACGGGATAATTTGAAGGAAACATTATCAACTGCAACAAGTTCCTGTGTAACCTTTCCTGTCAATGTCTTTTTAAGCGGAAAACACTTGCGAAGATTACGGACCTCTAAAATCGCATCAGTATCAAATTGTTGAGTATTTTTCTCTTCAGCCATTTTATAACTCCTCATTATACAAGTGACAAGCTACAAAGTGTGTGGGGCTCACCTGAATCATACCGGGATATTCACCAGAACACTTGTGTATACACTTTGAACATCTTTCCTTGAAATAACAATAATCGGGCATATTAATCGGATTAGGAACATTTCCCGGAATATTGAACAGAGTTTCACTATCCGAGTTAAGTGTAGGTTTGGATTTCTGCAGACCGATTGTGTAAGGGTGCAGAGGATTGTGGAAAATCTCATCTACTGTTCCCTTTTCAATTACTCTGCCTGCATACATTACCACCACATAATCTGCCATTTCTGCAATAATTCCCAGGTCATGTGTGATCAGCATAATAGAGCCATCAATCTTTGTCTTAAGGTCTCTGAGCAGATCAAGAATCTGAGCCTGAATAGTAACATCAAGAGCTGTTGTAGGCTCATCCGCAATAATCAGACGAGGGTTACTTGCAAGCGCCATAGATATCATAACTCTCTGACGCATACCGCCTGAAAGCTCATGTGGGAACGCGTTATAAACACGCTCCGGCATAGCAATTCCTACCATATTAAGCATTTCAATGGATTTGGCTTTTGCTTCCTCCTTAGTTGCTTCTGTGTCATGTAAAAATGTAATCTCGTCAAGCTGCTGACCGATTGTAAAAACAGGATTCAGTGAAGTCATTGGCTCCTGGAATATCATTGCAATCTGTTCACCACGGATTTTATGAATAGCATCCATAGGCATTTTTGCAATATCATAGACAAACTCTTCACCGTCTTTTGATTTCATCTTGAAACGGATTTCACCACTATAAATCTGTCCTGTAGGTCCCTGAAGCAGACGCATAACTGACATGCTTGTAACAGACTTACCGCAGCCTGATTCACCTACAACGCCTACAGTAGCATTCTGAGGCACATTAAAAGAAACACCGTTTACAGCTTTTACAACACCCTGTTCTGTAAAGAAATAGGTGTGCAAATCATCAATTTCAAGAATATTAGAGTTATCCTTCATCTCTGAAAGATACTCAGATTCATCTGCCTTGCGGTATTTATAAGCCTCAAGGCGCTTCATAATTTTTTTATTCTCTTTGGCAATGGCTCTGATTTCTTTTCCGGAAAGGTAATTACTGCTCATAACTTACCTCCTTGCTTTGGGGTCAAGCGCATCACGCAGACCATCACCAATAAAGTTGAATCCTAAAACTGCAATAACTATGCAGATACCTGCAGGCACCCATACATTCAGGTGATTCTGCAGAACATTCTGGTTTGTAGAAATAATATTAATCATCGTACCCCAGGCAGCATAAGGTGCTTTTACACCAAGATTCAGATATGAAAGAGTTGCTTCATACAGAATCATACTACCAAGGCTCAGGCTCATCTGAACAATAAGCTGAGGCATAACATTAGGCACAAGATGCTTGAATATTTTTCGTGATGTTGAGAATCCCATTGCTTCTGCAGCAACCATATACTCCTGCTCTCGTAATGAGAGTATCTGACCTCTTACAAGACGGGCTGTACCCGGCCAGGAAATAAAAGTCAGATATATCATAAGCAGATAAATACGGTATTTTGCATCTATCTGAGAAGCATCAAGAATAGTGCTTATAATAAGCAGAATCGGGATACCGGGAAGACAGATAAGAATATCACACAAACGCATAATTGCATTGTCTATGGCACCGCCAAAATAACCTGCAATGCCGCCCATGATTACACCTAAAATTGTAATCAGGAAAACTGCGATAAAACTTACAATAAGAGATATTCTGCCGCCATACATAAGACGTACAAATACATCGTAACCTTCATTATCAGTACCTAAAATATGCTCTGCACTGGGAGGTGCAAGGAAATTATCTTTCAGATACTTTTCTGTAGTCTGTCTGACTGTATACTCTTCCCCATTTACTGTATATGTAGTCTGAGAAACAGAGTATTCGGTCTTACCGCTTTCGTCCAGCTCAATCTCACCCCATCTTGTGTAAATAACAGGGCCTAAGAAGCTGAAAATAAACAGACCGATTACAAGTATAAGTCCGACAACGCTTAGTTTTGAGCGGAAGAATCTGCGCACAACCATACGTGTGGGTGACATCAACCTGACAGTTTTATCATGAGGCACATCAGCTTCAACATTTTCTTCCAGAACTTCATCTTTAATGCTTTCGTCCATAATGTACCTCCTTACTCCAATTTAACTCTGGGGTCAACTATGCCATACATAAGGTCGGCAAGTAAGACACCGATAACACTAAGCAGCGCAAGGAACATATTGTATCCCATAATAAACGGAATATCGCCACGATTCATTGCATCAAGAGCAATATTACCGATACCGGGAAGGTCAAATACCTGCTCTGTAATAATAGCGCCCGAGAATAGTGAAGGTAAAAGACCTGCAAGAGATGTAACAAGAGGAATAAGTGTGTTGCGGAACGCATGCTTATTGATTACAACACTCTCTTTAAGACCCTTTGCACGTGCTGTTCGAATGTAATCGGAGTTCATAACCTCCAGCATATTTGTTCTGGTCATACGCATACGGGGACCAATGCTGAGAATTACAATAGTCAGAATGGGCAGGAACATATGCCAGACATAGTCACCAAGCAGTGAAAGACCCGTGTATGATGCAGTGGCATCAACAAGTCCTGAGGACGGAAACCACCCGAGTTTCAGTGCAAAGATATCCTTGAGCATCTGTCCGAAGAAGAACGACGGCAAGGATATACCGATCATAACAAGCACTGTTACCAGATAATCACGGAAACTGTACTGGTGAGTTGCTGCAGTAATACCAAGAGGTATTGCAATCAAAAATTCAAAAATAGTTGCAATCAGAGCGATTGCAAAGGATATTCCCATATGCTCAAAAATTACATCAGCAACAGGAATACCATACACAAAGCTTGTGCCTAAATCAAATCTTGCCAGTGCAGACAGCCAGCTGAAGTATCCCTTAAGGATACCCCAGAAGCTGTTGTCACCAAGTCCGTACATCTCATACATTGCGTTTACAGTCTCTTCACTTACAGTAGCGCCACCCTGATTGATGGCGTTGATTTTATCCTGGATAAAATCAACGGGCATCAGACGGATAAGAAAGTAAATGATCATTGAAACGCCTAAAAGTATGAAGACGGACATTACTAATCTTTTTAAGATATATTTAAACATCAGTTACTCCATCGCATTATGCGAATTCAACTTCCCAAATTCTGTCAAGGGGTGATGAATAGGGATTCATTTCTGATTCGGAAGGAAGGCTGTCAGGATTGATAACCTTTGAGTTGTATGCATAGAGAACACTTCTCTGGTAAACAGGAAGTTCAATTGCCAGGTCGAGAATAAGCTCCATTGCTTCCTTGTAAAGTTCAGAACGTTCTTCCTGATCATTTGTCTCACGAGCTTCATCAATAAGATCACTGAGATCATCGAGGATATCAAGTTCTTCTGCTGTTCCGCTTGTCTTCAGGTAGTTATAGCCCCAAGCAAGTGTACTTGTTGCTGTAGAATCCTTGTGATATACCTGATAAAGGTCAGGATCAAGTGCAGATGACCATGCAGCTGCCCATACTTCCAGTGAACCTGTGTTGATCTTTGTAAGTGCCTGTGTATCACAAACAACTTCTACGTCCCAACCAAGATCGTTAAGAATAGCTGCAGCGTCTCTGAATACCTTGTATGTAGGATGGTCCTGAAGGCTGGAGCCTGCAATTGTAAATGTTACGGAAAGCTCGCTGTCGCCTTCGCTTACGCCTGCTTCCTGCATATACTTTTCAATATTATTGATAGCTACGTCCTTATTCCATGTACCGAGCTGAGGATAGTCAAAGCCGTTATCTGTTGCATCAGCGCCATCGGGATATGCCCAGCTTACCTGAGACATAGGCCAATAGATCTGAGTTGCTGTACCTGCGCGGTAGTAGTCAAGTGCGAGAGATGTGTTCATAGCGCACATAATAGCCTTACGGATATTGATATCGTTGATCTTCGCAGAGTTTACGCCAACGTAACCGTAACCGAGCTGGTCTTCTGTGATAGTTACCATGCCCTTGGATGTAAGAGCTTCAAG
>JAZQHL010000119.1:0-12536 GCA_045540595.1 Ruminococcus sp. | reverse complement strand
AAAGTTCCCAAGCCTGAATAGAAAAACTCTGCTGTAGTCAGATTAATATAAACCAGTGAGACAGCACCGCCCAACATACCGCAAAGAATATTGGACACAGGACCTGCCAGAGCAGTGATTCCCATATAGAGTTTTGGCTTTCTGAAGTTGCCGGGATAAATGGGTACAGGCTTTGCCCAACCGAAACCGATAAACAGCATACACAAAGCACCTGTGATGTCGATATGTTTCAGAGGGTTCAGAGAAAGGCGGTTTCTGTACTTAATGGATTTATCACCCAGCAGATACGCCACCCCTGCGTGAGCAAACTCGTGCACAGGAAGTATGAGGAATATCATCAGAAAAACAACGGCAAAGTGGACAAGTAATGACTGAAAATCCACACCGCCACGCAAAAGGCTGAAAAGCATAGTAACATCTCCGTAAAATTAAATAATCAACTCGACTATGAAATCAGATGCGCTTGTAATTGCATTTACAAAATCATTTGAAAAATCAACAAGGAAACTGTTTGGCAAACTGAAAACCAAAAATGCCAGAACAAACAAACCCAATGAAATCAACACATCATTTTTCTTAATCACATCAGACCAGTGTTGTCCAAAAAATATAAATAACAGTTCACCCATATCCATAGGAGCAACGGGAATCAGATTGAAAAGTGCTGAGTAAATACAGATTCGTGGCAGATAACTTAAAGCTGAATATAAAGTCAGAAATAAATACCCGTCAAAAGAATATGTATCCCTCAGAGCAGTTGCGGGGTTTGTGATACCGTATGTATTAACCTTGGAAAGTATCGAACAAACAAACAACAGAACAACACAGCAAACAAGATAAGTCAGAACACCCGAAACAGCAATCATAATTGTTCCGAGAATGGGAGAATCAAGGTATCTGCGTCTGTAGCGTACACGCTTGGTAAAACCCATTCTGGTAATCAGAACAGACACAAAACCAATCCAATGAAAGCTTTTTGCAGGATTCATTGTAAAATACCCTGCTTCCTCTACCCACTCATCACCGCAGGCTGCTGCAACCTTTGACTTGATATAGTTATGGAAGGGACCGATTACAAATATAAACAGCGCTGTTGCAAGAAGGTATCCGATAATAAGGGAAATTGTACCCGGTATACTGATCAGATATTCCTGAAGATTCATTACAATTTTATACAAATAACTTCGCCTCCAGAGAGCGGATAACCTGCATTTTTGCATAACTATACTATTATACATAATACAACTATTATATTATATAATAAGACAAATAAAAAAACAAGAAAAGTTTTTCAAAAAAACACTTGCATTTTGTATTGTTTTCTGTTATGATAACAGAGTTACAAATGATACTATGTCATTAAGGAGGTGCAGAAGCATGGCAAAATGTGATTTCTGCGGAAAGGACGTTAAGTTCGGAATTAAGGTTTCTCACTCTCACAGACGCTCCAACAGAACTTGGAAGCCCAATGTGCAGAGAGTAAAGGCTGTTGTTAACGGCACACCCAAGCACGTTTATGCTTGCACCCGTTGCTTACGTTCAGGTAAAGTTCAGAGAGCTGTTTAATCCGCTCTTTGCACATAATACGGTATATAAAGCCCTTCGACTTTCCGAAGGGCTTTTTTCCATTTTACGAACTATAAAACACATCAAAAATAATAAATAAGACTATACCCCTATTAATTCTATATCAATATGATAAATGCTGCATCAGCAGTAATCCCCTGCCCTGCAGTATAAGGTTTATATAAAGGTAAAAGTCTTTACACAAAAAGCAAAGGTCGGAACAGATTTCTCTGTTCCGACCTTTTTTATATAATATTATTTGATGGAATTAACCTACATCAATTGTCATATCGCCACCGCACAATGTGCAAGCACCGGGGTTTTCGTTTGCCTGAACTGTTTCTCTACAATCTTCGCAAAACCAAGTTGATGCTGTTGCTGCATCACGGAGTGCCTCAAGGTCGGGCTTCTCTGTGTAGATTGTAAGGAACTCACCCTTGTTTACCATGTTGTAATCATCGATTACAACCCATACCTCAGCACCCTCAACGCCTGTGTAGTCAGCAGACTGGGGAGAGCCGTTGTTGGAAATGATAAGGGAGTATGCCTCACCCTCGGGGAGTGCTGCATTGATTGAGAACCAGCCGTCACCATCGTCCATCATTGCTACGCCGGGCCATGCCTTGAATGCGTTGCCGCCTGATGTGCTCCATGCCCAGAGGTAAGGAGTCCATGTCTGAGCTGCATCAAGGTGTGCTGCGTGAATCTTGTAGCCTGATGCTGCGTAGTCATAGTAGTAGTCTACGTTTGTGTTGTTTGCAGATACAAGACCTGTAGCATTCTCGGGGAGAGTCTCACCCATCTCGTAAAGCTCAACCTTGATTGCCTCAGTCTGGTATTCTGTGCCAACTCTGTACTCCTTGGTTACAGAAGGAGCAATTGTGATAACTGTACCGTCATCCTTCAGATGATAGAAGTTTGTTGTAACTGTACCGATGCTTACAGAGAAGCCTGCAAGGTGCTTCTGAAGCATTGTTGCGTCCTTGATGTTAAGGTCGCCTGAATAGTCATAGTCACCGTTTTCCTTCTGCTCATCTGTGAAGTCAATAAGACCTGCAATGAACTTCTGGATTGCAGTAGCATCAGCGATTGTAATCTTGTCGTCATCGCTTACATCACCTGTAACAAGTCTGGGAGCCTTGTAGAGCTCGTAGTTGTATGTAACAGTGATGTTTTCCTCTGTGAATACACCCTTTGCATCGCCTTCAACTGAATCGAAGTCATACTCAAGAGAGAGTGAGGAGTCAACTGCTGTTTCATAGCCGTTGCCGATTTTACCTGTGATAACCTGAGTTGTAAGAACAACACCTGTGTCCTTATCAACGTGCTTAACAGTTACCTTGCTGTCACCGGACTCAAGACCTACTGCCTCGTAGCTTTCCTTATCAACAGCAATGATAACGCCTGAGGGAGCTACTGTGAAGGTGTTGCCCTTAACCTCGTAGAGAGCATCTACGCCTGCAGCTGTGTTGTCAGCAATAACAACCCACTCAGTTACTGTATCGTCTTTCATTGTAACGTCAATTGACTCGAAGGGATTGGAGTTGAATACAACTGCAATCTTCTTCCACTCGCCTTCAACATTGTTCTCTACTGTGTAGCCGAGAGTTTCCTCAACGCTTGCAAGAGAAGAGTTCATTGTGTAAGCACCCTTGTAATCAACTGTGCCTGCTGTGAAGGGAGTAAATGCCTTACGGATATCGATAAGGCCTCTGTAGTAAGAAACAAGGTCAGCATTGGAAACAACAAGCTCCCAATCCATCATATTCTCCTCAACAGGAGCATTATAGCTGTTGTGGTCGCCGTCCTTTGTACGGGCAAACTCTTCACCAGCAAGGAAGAAGCTGATACCCTGAGATGTGTTTACAATAGCTGCACCCAGCTTGTTCATCTCGATAAGGTCTGAATATCTCTGTCTGAAGTTAGCATCTGTACCGTAAATAGAAGCAACAAGTCTGTCATAGAGAGTGTGGTTATCGTGACAAGAAGAGTAAGTTACACACTGGGAAGGAGCCTGGGGAGACCATGTGCCGCCCTTACCTACTGTGTTTGCACGTACACCGTAAGCGATACCCTCGTAGCAAGCCTTGGAGCCCTGGAGGTAACCTGTGCCTGTCTCTGCAAATACGTTACCCTTGAGAGCATCACGGATCTGGTCGTTGAACATACCAACTCTGGGGTCAACATACTTTGCGTTAGCCTGTGAGCAGCTTACTGTCTTTGTGCCTGCGCAGGTTGTCTTATCGAATACGGAAGAAGATGCGTTCCAGCCCTCACCGTACATAATGATTCTTGTGTCAATCTTATCAAGGTCTGCACGGATAAGATTCATTGTCTCTGCATCGTGAATACCCATAAGGTCAAAACGGAAACCGTCAACGTGATATTCCTCTGCCCAGTAACGGCAGCTGTCAATCATAAACTTACGGTACATTGCACGCTCGGAAGCTGTATCGTTAGCACAGCCTGATGCGTTTGACCAACCGCCAACCTCGTTGAAGCGATAGTAGTAGTTGGGAACTGCAAGCTGGAAGTTAGATGTATCTGTGAAATATGTATGGTTGTAAACAACGTCCATAATAACACCGATGCCTGCCTCGTGAAGAGCCTGAATCATCTGCTTGCACTCGTTGATACGAACGTTACCGTCATAGGGGTTGGAAGAATAGCTTCCGTCGGGAACATTGTAGTTCTCAGGGTCATAACCCCAGTTGTACTGGTTGGAAAGGTCAGTTGCCTCGTTAACTGTTGCGAAGTCATAGAAGGGGTTGATCTGAACGTGAGTGATACCCAGTTCCTTCAGATAGTCAACGCAAGTGGGAATGAGACCCTCGCCGTTAACTGTTGTGCCGGTTTCTGTGAAAGCAAGGAACTTACCACGGTTAGCCTCAGAAACACCTGATGTTTCAGAAGCAGAGAAGTCACGTACAACAACTTCCCAGATGATTGCATCTGTCTGCTCGTTTACAAAGATGTGAGCATCCTTGTCCCAGCCTTCGGGGTCTGTAGAGTCAAGGTCAACTACCATTGCACGGTCACCGTTAACGCCTGTTGCCTTAGCATAGGGGTCAACGAAAGTTGCAGTGTTCTCTTTCTCTGTTACAAGAGCTTTGTTTGTGGAAGTGTAGGTGTAGTAAACGTTCTTAAGGTCGCCCTCAATTGTAACTGACCATACACCTGTCCAGGCTTCTTCATCGGAAACCTTGGACATAGCATAAACTTCAAGCTCTGCTGCGCCCTCTTCATCGTCACTACCTGTAGAGTAGAGGTTTACGGAAACCTCTGAGGATGTGGGAGCCCAGAGTTTGAATGTGGTTGCTTCGGGTGTGTAGAAGCAGCCTAACTCACCATCATAGGCGAATTCCTTATCCAGAGCCATTGCAGCGTCGGAATAAGGATTGATGATCTCGTCTTCTGAAGCCTCGGTTGCAGGCTCAGTTGTTTCGGTAACTGTCTCTGAAGGCTCTGTTGTATCCTCAGCGCCTGCTGTCACCATTGAAACTGTAACTGTGCTTACAAGAAGAAGCATACAAAGCAGAATAGAGATAATGCTTTTGAGTTTCATAGATTTTGTCCTCCTTATTTTTATCTCTGTCGCACAAAAATGCAACAGTAAAACTACTCACAAATAGTATACTCCATTTTCAGGAAAATTTCTATACATAAATGTAAAAAAGTTGACATTTTTTCAAGAAAGACAAATAAGGGACAGGCTTATGCCTATCCCCTATCTTTTTATAAATTATTGAATTGTTTTCTCTGTACTTTCAAAAGTAGCCGAAAAGCGGCCTCAAGGCTGGATTTCGTCCTGCTCAACAAGGATAAGTGCACTTGTAGGAGGCACGCAGATTACTCTGCTGTACTCACCAATAAACTCTGTGCCTGCTTCCTCCTGATTTACAAGTGCGTCCCACCAGCCTGTCAGGCCGTGACCTGCCAGGTCAAAGCACTCCTGATGATGTGCACCGTTGAAAAGAAGAAGCATCTTTCTGTGTTTGCCGTAAGCATCACCCTCCAGAGTATAGCCGGCACCTGTGGGGTTGTCTGTAAACAACCACATTCCCTTGTGAATGGTGCCCTCTGTATGGTCGCGGAAGGGAGCAAAGGATTTACGCAGTTTTATGAGACCCTTGTAATATTCAATAAGGTCTTTATATTCTACAATACGTGTCCAGTCTATACGGTTTAATTTTGAAGGAGAGCAATAGCTGTTGTGCTCACCAAGTTTTGTACGGGCCATCTCTTCACCTGCAAGGATAAAAGGAATACCCTGACTTGTGAACATAATAGCTGCTGCAAGCTTGTTCATTCTGATGATATCCTCGTGACGCTTATCATACTGAGGATCATTATGATGAACAGATACGCAGAGCTTATCGTACATTGTTCTGCCGTCATGACAGGAAGCATAGTTTACAGCCTGAGAAGGTGTTCGTGCCCAGAAGTCTGTTTCTGCACGGACTGCACGGAAAAGCTCATTACGACGGGAGCCGTTCTGAACAAAGCCACAGCTGTGCTGCTCAAACTCGTTACCCTTTACAGCGTCACGGTAGTTATCGCAGAATGCTGCAACATTGTCGGGCAGATAGTGCATATTCTTCTGATTTGCCATAATTGTGCCGGGCTGGCAGGCAGTGAACATATCCCATGCCTCACCGTACATGAGAATCTTCTCACCGTTTTCAAGAGTATTGAGGGCCTTTCTGATTTCGTTCATAGTGTCTGTATCGTGCAGACCCATAAGGTCAAATCTGAAGCCGTCAAGGTGATACTCCTGTGCCCAGTACATAATGGAGTCAATCATAAATTTACGGTACATCTTGTGCTCGGAGGCAGTATCGTTACCGCAGCCTGAGCCGTTGGACCAATTACCGTCCTTATTATATCTGTAATAGTAACCGGGAACGGAGATATCAAACCAGGAGCCTACGCTTGAGTAGGTGTGGTTGTATACTACGTCCATTACTACTGCAATGCCTGCTTCGTGAAGCGCCTTGATCATTTCCTTGCACTCACGGATTCTTACCTCGCCTCTGAAGGGGTCGGTGGAAAAACTACCCTCAGGCAGGTTGTAGTTTTTGGGGTCATATCCCCAGTTGTACTGGTCGGCGGTTGAAGCCTCATCAATGGAGCCGAAATCATAGAAAGGATTGATCTGCACACAGTTGATGCCCAGTTCTTTCAGATAGTCAACACAGGTTGCCGGAGCACCCTCCTTGCCAAAGAGAGTTGTGTGCTCTGTGAAAGCCATAAACTTTCCTCTGTGCTTTTCGGAAACACCGCTTGATTCGCAGTAGGAGAAGTCACGTACCTGTACCTCCCAGATGATAGCATCTGTAGGACGGTCAAAAAGAATTCTCTTATCATTTTCCCAGCCAATGGGATTTGTTGTTTCAAGGTTTACAACCATTGAACGGTTACCGTTGACACCTGCAGCACGGGCGTAGATATCGCCGGTTTCTCTCTCACCGAAGTCAGGGTGAGTAACAAGGTAGGTGTAGTAAACGCCGGCAAGGTCGCCTACT
The DNA here is from genome assembly GCA_045540595.1 of Ruminococcus sp. Lineage (GTDB taxonomy): Bacteria > Bacillota > Clostridia > Oscillospirales > Acutalibacteraceae > Ruminococcoides. The sequence goes on along the minus strand of JAZQHL010000119.1, from coordinate 5,445 downwards.
GCAGTGTAACTCCACACACCTTTGTCATCCTTTGTCATAGGACGGGTAGCAAGTACCCTTGCACCGGGCTCGCTGTCACTGCCCGTTGCATAAAAACGCACCTTTACATCAGTTGCAATAGGTGACCACAGACGAAATTCTGTGCAATCCTTGTTATAGATTGCTCCGAGCTTGCCGTCAAAATAATAGTATTTATCCAGCAACACACCGGAGTTTGCTAAAACGTGTTTGTAATTATTCATATATACCCCTCGTGTATTATTGGAAAAAGTGAAAAAGTCCTCTCTTATTCCAAAACATATACGCGTATTATACCACATACTCTTTATCAAAGTAAAGGGGCTGAGCACTGCAAAAAACATTTTTTATGGCTTTTTTTTTACTTGTTTTTATCCTATCGGATAACAATATACCATACAGAGTCAAATATAATACTCCGCGTTTGAAGAAAGCTCCTCTTCTATTCTGAGAAGTCTGTTATACTTTGCAACTCTCTCACTTCTGCAAGGAGCTCCTGTTTTAATCTGACCTGCACCTGTTGCCACCGCTATATCTGCAATGGTGGTGTCTTCACTTTCACCCGAGCGGTGAGAAATCACTGCGGTGTAACCTGCTCTGTGGGCACGTTCTACGGCTCTGAAGGTTTCTGTCAGGGTTCCAATCTGATTTACTTTAATCAGAATTGAATTTGCCGCTTTCATATTGATTCCCTGACAAAGCCGCTTATCGTTTGTAACAAACAGGTCGTCACCAACAAGCTGCACCTTTTGCCCCATTCTCTCTGTCAGATTAACCCAGCCCACCCAGTCATTTTCTGACAAGGGGTCTTCTATTGATATAATAGGATATTTCACAGACAGTGTGTCAAAATATTCGGTCAGTTCCTGAGTTGTCATCTGCCTGCCTCTTTTGGGCAGATAATACATACCGTCTCTGAACCATTCCGAGGAAGCAGCGTCAAGGGCAATCCTTGTATTCTCCTGAGAATAGCCTGCTTTTTTCACAGCCTTCAGAATAAGCTCTATTGCCTGCTCGTCACTTTCAAGGTCAGGTGCAAAGCCGCCCTCGTCACCTACTGCCACTGATTTGCCAAGACTTTTCAGTATATCCTTGAGACTGTGATAAATCTCACAGCACTGTCTCAGTCCTTCGCTGAAACTCTTTGCTCCTGTGGGCATAATCATAAACTCCTGAATATCTATATTGTTTGAGGCGTGAGCACCGCCGTTGAGGATATTCATCATAGGCACAGGCAGACGGGTGGAAAACGGCGTGCCAAGATAACGCCACAAAGGAAGTTTCAGATATTTTGCGGCAGCCTTTGCCACTGCAATGGATACACCCAGAGTTGCGTTTGCACCCAGTTTTGCCTTATTCTCTGTGTTATCCATCTTAATCATAATTTTATCTATTGATGTCTGTTCAAGACAAGAACGTCCCAGAAGTGCAGGAGCAATCAGACTGTTTACGTTATCAACTGCTTTGGTGACACCCTTGCCCATATAGGCTTTTCCTCCGTCACGAAGTTCCAGTGCTTCATATTCTCCTGTGGAAGCCCCTGAGGGCACAATGGCGCTTGCCTTATCCCCTGACTCAAGCAGCACCTCACACTCCACTGTAGGGAAACCTCTTGAATCCAGTACCTGTCGGGCTTTTATTTCTTTAATAGAACATTCCATATATATCCTCCTTTTTCTTTTATATTCCCCCGTGTTTTTCTTAATATTCGGAACACTTTTGTGCTTTGCAGGATATTATTTAATAGAAAGGAGGTTTTGCTTTGGAGCCTGTACTTTTCACTGTTCTTCCCGGCAACACCCTGTGGGGCATTGCCAACTTCTTCGGAACAGATGTAGATGAAATCATCAGACTGAACGAACTGACTGAGCCTGAGATGATTTATCCCGGTCAGGTACTGAAAATACCCGTTGACAAACCTAACGCTCCCCGCTACTATGCAGTGCGCCCTGCAGATACACTGTGGACCATCGCAAAGCGTTACGGACTTACTGTCAACGACATTCTGGCACTCAACAACTTTGCAAACCCCAACCTGATTTATCCCGGACAGATTATCAGACTGAGAGACTGACCCTTCACCGCAGGATTTCACTCCTTGTGAGTCCTGCGGTTTATATACATAAAACCAGAGAATAAGCGGAAGATTTGCATTTTTCTGCCATTTGTGATATACTTCCGAAAGGTGATATTATGATTAAGATTCTGTCCTCCATTTTTCTTAAAGGTGCAGACAAAACTACTCAGGCAGGCAGACGCGCCTGGGGAGCTATGTGTTCTTTTCTTGGCATAGGTCTCAATATTCTGCTGTTTGCAATCAAACTTCTGGCAGGTACACTGTCAGGCTCCATTGCAATAACTGCAGATGCCTTCAACAATCTTTCTGATGCAGGCTCTTCTGTAATAACCCTTATCGGATTCAGATTTGCAGGAGCAAAGCCCGACCCGAAGCATCCGTTCGGCCACGGAAGAATTGAATACATATCAGGACTTCTGGTGTCAATTATTATTGTAATTGTAGGCTTTGAACTTCTTATTTCTTCCATTGAGAAGATTATTACTCCCGAGCCTCTGACAGGTAACTTCATTGTCACAATACTCATTCTGATTTCATCAATCCTCATCAAAGGCTATATGTACTTTTATAACCGCAAAATCGGTAAAGAAATTGACTCTGCAGGAATGAAAGCCACCTCCATAGACAGTCTTTCTGACTGTGCGGCAACTACTGTTGTGCTTATCTCCGTAATTGTAAGTGCTTTCTCAGGCGTTGCTATAGACGGCTGGTTTGGTGCAGCGGTTTCTCTGTTTGTTATGTTTGCAGGCTTCCGCTCTGCTTACGAAACCATTCAGCCTTTGCTGGGCATTGCCCCCGAGGAAGAATTTGTAAAGGAAATCGAAAATACCGTTATGGCACACGATGTGGTGCTTGGTATTCACGATATGGTAATCCATGATTACGGTCCCGGCAGAAAGATGATGTCTCTACATGCAGAGGTTGACGGCAAGGGTGATATCTATGTCATTCATAACCAGATAGACCTTATCGAGCAAGAGCTCAAAGAGAAATTCTCCTGCGAAACAGTTATTCACATGGACCCCATTGAAACCGACAACGAGGCTGTGGCCGGTTTCAGAGAAATCGTTGTTGAGGCTATTAAAGAAATCCACAAGGATGCCACAATTCACGATTTCCGTATGGTACCGGGTCCGGTTCACAACAATCTGATTTTTGATGCGGTTATTCCCCACGACGTAAAAGACAGTGAAGAAGAACTGAAAAGAAGAATCAACGTTCTGATCAAAGAAAAATGCAAAAACTGCAACGCAGTTATCACCATTGACAGACCCTACACCAGTTATTAAATACACACCATGAAAGGTTATGATCTTGTATGCGTAAACCTGCATTCGGTTTTTTCACACAATTTGAAACAGACAACATAGGTCCTCTTTTTTTACTAAGATTAAAACTCTGTTATGCTAACGGAGTAGATGCTGTTTTTTTCAGTATCAATGACTTAGATATGGAAAATGAAATTGTTAACTCTTACGCATGGACACATCAGGGACTTGTAAGAGAAAAAAACAGACTCCCATATTTTCTTGAATATGGAGGCGGCACAACATACAGAGAATATTTCCGCTCAAGAGTAACCCTTATAGATGATTTCAATCTTTCAAAAAAAGCAATTAACGAGTTGCTTATAAAAACCGAACTGGCAAATATGGTTATCCCGTCCGTTTATACTGCCGTTCCACAGAAAGTTCTTGCGTTTACATCTATCTGGAAAGAAACCATAATCAAACCTCTTGCAGGTGCAAGAGGTGAAGGTATCATATGCATAAATCCCCAATCTCAGAATAAATATCTCTTTACTGATGCAAACCAGAACACCTGCACTCTTAGTTATGAAGAAAGCCTTGAAAAACTGGCGGAGCTCTATTCCGGCACAACAGTTATCGCTCAGCCCAGACTTCACTTTATAAACAAAGACGGGCAAACAATGGATTTCAGAATAAATACAACAAAAGACGGAGAAGGTAACTGGAAAACTGTTTTTATAATACCACGCACATCACGAGACAGTATTGTTTCAAACTTTTCTCATGGCGGATACGCAAGTATGCTTGAGCCAACTCTTAAACTTGATTACATGGAAAACGCAGACAAGGTTCTCGAAGCACTTGAAATGATTGCAAACAAACTTCCGCCACTGGTTGAAAATACTTCCGGTTGCAATATGCTTTCACTGGGAATTGATGTAGGCTTTGACTATGAAACCCTCAATCCTTATATCATCGAAGTAAACTATATACCAAAGCTTACCTTCCCCGATAAACTGAAGTATTACTACATACAGGCAGATTATATCACTTACTTTGTAAATAAGAATCTGCCAAAAGAAATATAATCTATCACTTTGATTTCCCACAACACAGAGAATTATTGACAATACAACTATAATTTGCTATAATCAACCTATTCTTCATAAGCACAAATGCAGTGACCGGAAAGAGTAAGTTTACGGTTTTGTTTTTCAGAGAACAGGCGGTTGGTGCGAGCCTGTAAACAGAGTAAACCCAATACATTCCGAGAGCAGCACACCGAACATCGAAGAAGCGCCGAGGTGCGTAGCCTTAAAAAGTCAAGGATGACGCCGCAATTTGCCGAACAGCAAATTAATGCTGTGCATTTGTTTGCAGGCAAATTTGGGGAGTCCGTGGACTTTTTAAGAGTAGCGGAGCACAACGAGGCGTGACAAGAAGCGCCGAGGCTCGGAGCCCTCGGTTTTTGAGGGCGACATCGGATTTGACGATTAATGCAGATTTAAGTATTCAAAATCTGCATAGACAAATCAGAGGAGACCGACAAAAATCCGAGGAACAGCGCAGAGCAACGAGGCGTGACAAGAAGCGCCGAGGCTCGGAGCCTTGCTTTTATTCGATCAGTAGGCTGTGACGGGAGCCGTCCGTTACACGGCAGGGTATTTAATTAAAAGATACCTGCAGAGGTTTCTGCTGTGAGGCAGAAACAAATTGAGGTGGTACCACGATTTTTCGTCCTCAAAAGCACTTGATTCTTATGTGCTTTTGAGGTTTTTTATTTTTTAGGAGTGAGAAAAATGACTATCATTGATATGCTGGAAAGAAACGCCAGAGAGTTTGCTTCTGACGTTGCTCTGGTAGAAATCAACCCCGGCCAGCCCGAAACCCGCCGTCTTACCTGGCGTGATTATGACCTGGTTCAGGAAACCGAAAAGAAATACTTCCGCCGTGAAATCACCTGGAGTGTATTTGATGAAAAAGCAACCCGCTTTGCAAATGCACTTATGGCAAGAGGCATCAAGAAAGGCGACAAGGTTGCTATTCTTCTGATGAACTGCATTGAGTGGCTGCCTATCTATTTTGGTATTCTGAAGGCAG